>JBBTEL010000242.1:2581-4796 GCA_038042325.1 Candidatus Methylomirabilota bacterium | reverse complement strand
AGGAGCAGGTCCAGGGCCTTGCGGGTCCGCGGGGGGAACGCCGACGGGTTGGTGATCACGGCGTTCCGCAGCAGCATGGGGCAGCCGCAGCGCCGCGGCGGCCCGATCTGCGGGATGACGTGCCGCAGGACCTCCTTGGCGGTGGCCACGTTCTTGAGAAGATTGGCGACCACGGCCTCCACGCTCACCGCCTCTTCGCTCTCGTGCCAGACGTCGTAGTCGGTCGCCAGGGCGAGCGTCGAGTAGCAGAGCTCCGCCTCGCGGGCCAGCTTGGCCTCGGGCATGTTGGTCATCCCGATCACGTCCACGCCCCACTGCCGGTAGATGCGTGATTCAGCCTTCGACGAGAACTGCGGCCCTTCGATACAGAGGTACGTTCCGCCACGGTGCACCGTGGCCCCGGTGGCCCGCCCTGCCGCCTCCAGGCGATCGGCCAGATCCGAACACACCGGATCGGCCATCCCCACGTGGGCCACGATGCCGTCGCCGAAAAACGTCGAGGGGCGGCGCCGCGTCCAGTCGAAGAACTGATCGGGAATGACGAGGTCGAGAGGCCGGATGTCCTCCCGCATGCTCCCCACGGCGCTGATCGAGATCACCCACTCGACCCCCAGCGCCTTGAAGCCGTAGATGTTGGCGCGGAAATTCAACTCCGAGGGCATGAGCCGGTGGCCCCTGCCGTGGCGCGGCAGAAAGATCACGGTCCGGGCGCCGAGCCGGCCGACGCAGTAGGCATCCGACGGGTCGCCGAACGGGGTCTTGACCCTGGTCCAGCGGACATCGGTGAGGCCCTCCAGCTCGTAGAGCCCGCTTCCTCCGATGATGCCGATCTTGATGTCGCTCATACCTCGGAGGGGGGCTCCGCCCCCCTTCCGACACCTCCCCCGGAGGATTGCGCGGGCAAAGCCCGCGCTCGAACGGCCACCTCGCCCAGGGTCCGATCGGGCGTCACACAAGTCACTGTTACCTTCATGAAGCGGCCCATCCACTCGTCGGGCCCGTCGAACAGGATCTCCACGTAGTTGCCCGTCAGGCCCGTGAGGCGTCCCGTGCACTTGTCTCGCCCCTCGAGGACGAGGACCTCCCAGGTCCGGCCGACCTGCCGCCGGCGAAAGGCCAGGCTCTTTTCCCGGCCGAGCCGTCTCAGCGCCTTGCTTCGCTCAGTGATGGTCCGCGCGGGCAGATGACCGGGAAGGCGGGCGGCCTCGGTGCCCTTGCGGTCGGAGTAGGAGAAGACGTGGAGATAGGAGACCGGCAGCGCCTCGATCAGCGCCCGCGTCACCTCGAAGTCGGCGTCGGTCTCCCCGGGAAAGCCCACGATCACGTCGGCCCCGAGCCCCAGGTCGGGAATGGCCCTCGAAAGCCTCTCAACCAGAGAGCCGTAAATCCTCGTGTTATAAGGCCGGCGCATGAGCCGGAGGACCCGGTCGCTCCCCGACTGGAGCGGGATGTGAAGGTGGGGACAGATCCGGGACGAGCCCGCGATCACCTCGATCAGCTCGTCGGTGAAGTACGGGGGCAGGATGGACGAGAGGCGGAGCCGTCCGAGCCCCGGCACGTCCAGAATCTGGCGGAGCAGCGCCGCGAGAGTGGTCCGCGGGAAGAGGTCCCAGCCGTAGTGGCCCATGTCCACCCCGGTCAGCACCACCTCGCCGTAGCCGGACTCCACGAGCCGGTAGACCTGGTCCACGACCACCTTGGGCTCCTGGCTCCGGCTCCCGCCGCGCGCCAGGGGAACGATGCAGAAGGCGCAGCGGTGCTGGCAGCCGTCCTGGATCTTGACGAAAGCCCGGGAGCGTCCCCTGAAATGGGTGACGGGGGCCACGGGGACATTCATGGCCTTCCGGATATCCCCCACCCTCACGAGGGGCGTCGCGCGCTTCGTGAGGGAGTCGAGCAGACCCGCCAGCTCGTATTTCTCCTGGTTGCCGACGATCAGGTCCACGCCGGAGATGCGCGCGATCGCCGCGGGATCGGTCTGGGCATAGCAGCCCGTGACCACGACCAGCGCCTGGGGATTCCGGGCGATCGCCCGGCGGATCATCTGGCGGTCGGAGAAGTCGGCGCGGCCCGTCACGGTGCAGGTATTGATGACGTACACCTGGGCCGGCTCGTCGAAGGGGACGGCGCGGTAGCCCCGGGAGGCGAGGAGCTCCTCCATCTCCTGGGTCTCGGCCTGGTTGAGCTTGCATCCCACGGTCGCGAAGGCGATGGT
>JBBTEL010000242.1:0-2481 GCA_038042325.1 Candidatus Methylomirabilota bacterium | reverse complement strand
CCCTTGCTCCAGCGGAGGGTGGCGGTGATCCCGTGCTCCTGCAGGATCGCCTGGAACGCCAGGATGCGCTGAGGGGGCGGCCGCCGGAACCCCGAGCCCTCCCACGCGTTGAACGGGATCAGGTTGACCTTGGCGCGGATGCCCTTGAGGAGGCGCGTCAGCCGGATGGCGTCCTCGGGCGACTCGTTGACGCCATCGAGCAGCACGTACTCGAAAGTCATCCGCTGGCGGACCGGGAGCGGGAAGCGGCGGCAGGTGGCCAGGAGATCCTCGATGGGCCAGCTCTTATTCACCGGCATGAGGCGCTCCCGCACCGCGTCCGTCGTGGCGTGGAGCGAGACCGCCAGGTTGACCTTCAGCTTTTCCTTGGCGAGCTTCTGCATCCCGCTGACCAGCCCCACCGTCGACACGGTGATCCTCCGGGGGGAGTAGCCGAAGGCGCCGGGATGGATCAGGAGCCTGAGCGCCTTAACGGTGGCCTCGTAGTTGGCCAGCGGCTCGCCCATGCCCATGAAGACGAGGTGGGTGACGCGCGTTCCAGGGTCGAGGGTCCCGCGCACCGCCGCCAGCTGGCCGACGACCTCTCCCGCCGTCAGGTTGCGAACGAGGCCCATGGTCCCGGTGAAGCAGAACGCGCAGGCGAAGCCGCATCCGACCTGGACGGAGAGGCAGAGGGTGAGCCGGTCCCGGTCGGGCATGAGGACGGCGTGGATCCGGGCGCCGTCGGCCAGGCGAAGGACGAACTTCTGGCTGCCGTCCCGGGAAGGGACGACGCGCTCGACCTCGGGAACCTCGGCGAAAGCCTCCTCCGCCAGCCGCGCCCGGAACTCCTTAGGGAGGTTCGACATGGCCTGGAGGTCATAGACGCCCTTTTGGAAGAGCCAGACGGCCAACTGGCGACCGCGGTAGGCGTCGGCACCCAAACGACTGGCCAGCGTCTCGAGCTCGTCGGGCAAGAGCGAAAGCAGATCCACATCGGCCATGGCCGCCCTAGAATAACACAGGAGTTTTCCACAAATCCTGTGCGCCCCCGGTGGATAACCCTGTGGGTTTCGGCATCGTGCTGTCGTGAAATCAAACCTTCGGAGCGTCTCGCCTATCCAGAAGGCAGCGGGCCCACCAGCAGCAGATAGAGGTCGAGAAGGTTCGTGTTGGTGGGGCCGGTCGTTATGAGGTCCCCGAGATCGGAGAAAAATCGATATGAGTCATTGGCCTCGAGAGAGGCGTGAGCGTCGAGATTCCGACGCGTGGCCTTTGTGATTGTGTTCCCGTCCGCGAGCGCGCCGGCGGCATCGGTCAGGCCGTCGGTGCCGTCGGTGCCGGCGGCCAGAACCAGCACATCCTCCATCCCCTGAATCCCAAGCGCCGCCGCCAGAGCGAACTCCTGGCACCGCCCCCCGACGCCTTTTCCCTTGACTGTCACCGTGGTCTCTCCCCCCGCGATGAGGCACGCCGGCGGGGTCACAGCCGCTGCCAGGCCGCAGTACTCCTTTGCCACCTCCCTGGCCTCGCCGCGCAGAGCGCTGGTCACGAACGAGACGCGAAACCCAAGGGCTTCCGCCTCCCGAACAGCCGCCTCGACGACGAAGCTGTTATTTCCGATAACGCGGTTCTGGACGCGGCGAAAGACGGGATCGTCGGCCTTGTGAGTCTCGGGAATCTCTCCCCTGGCCCCCCGTTCCAGATGCTCCACGACCGCTCCGGGCGCTTTGGCTCGAAGCCCGAAGCGATCCAGGATCGCCAACGCGTCGGCATAGGTCGTCTGGTCTGGAGCGGTAGGCCCGGAGGCGATCACGTCCAGGGGGTCGCCGATCACATCCGAGACGATGAGAGCCAGCACGGGGGCTGGGCTGGCAGCCTGGGCCAGCCGCCCGCCCTTGAAGAGCGAGCAGTGCTTGCGCACAGCGTTCAGCTCGTTGATGTTGGCGCCTGCCGCGAGCAGCAGCCGCGTCAGGGCCTGCTTCTCTTCGAGTGTGATCGGCGGGGCAGGACACGGCGTGAGGGCTGACCCCCCACCAGAGATGAGCACGATCACCAGATCGTCAGCGCTCGCCGACCGGGCCAGGGCGAGGATCTCGTTGGCAGCACGAAGCCCACGCTCGTCGGGGATGGGATGGCCGGCCTCCACGAGCTTGATCTTCCTGGTGGGGGCCGTGCAGCCGTCCTTCACCACCACGAGGCCGGTGGAGATCCGATCGCCCAGGACCCCCTCGAGGGCCTGAGCCATGGCGCCTGACGCCTTCCCCGCCCCGACCACCAGGATCCGCCGGTGCCGGGAGAGATCCATGGACTCGAGGGCTCGCCTAACTAGCGGGCCGACATCCGCGGCCTTCATAGCCGCCTGCAGGATCTGGAGCCCCGCCTCCCTGAGCGTCACGCGCCCGATTCTACCTCACTCCGTTGCCTCGTGTCCTATGAGTAGATATACTTAGAGCTACTTAACTCTCATTAAAGGAGGAAATGAATGTCGGCGCCGGTCAA
>JBBTEL010000241.1:0-5790 GCA_038042325.1 Candidatus Methylomirabilota bacterium | reverse complement strand
ACGAGTTTCTCGACCGGTACGTGGCCGCCGTGAGGGCCGTCACGCCCGCCGACGTTCAGCGCGTGACTCGAACCTATCTGGGGACGGTCCGGGAGAGCCTGGCCGGCCCCCAGGTTCGCTGACCCCCGAGGAGGTCTTTGAATGAAGAGTCGGGCACTGATCGTTACACTCGTGGCGCTGTTCTCGATTCCCTCGACGGCCCTCGCCGATCACCCCATTCCCGTGCAGGAGCTGGTGCTGCGGGCCAAGCCCGCCGTGGCCCTCGTGACCGCACGGGTGGATGCCGAGGCCACGGTGAACTGCGGCGGGGGGGCGATCACGGTCAAGCCCGCGCCCTTCGTGGAGACCGGCACCGGCTGGTTCATCGACGGCCGCGGCTACCTGATCACCAACGCCCACGTCGTGGACCCGGCCCACCGACTGCCTCCGTGGGTGACCCAGGAGCTCAAAAAGAGCGCCGTGGACGAGGCCTGCGTCACCCCCGTGCTGGCCCGGCAGGGGCTGATGCGCGGCCAGCGCCCCGACCTCGAGGACCAGATCCGCCGCCGGGTGGATATGGGAAGCATCCGGCTCAAGCCGCTCCCCCAGGTGATGGTGCTCCTCTCCAACGGCGCGCTGCTGCCGGCCGAGATCAAGAAGTTCAGCTCGCCGCTCCTGCTCGACGCGGCGGGCAAGCCCGTCGCCGACTCCGGCCGCGATCTGGCGCTGATTCGCGTCAAGGACGGCGTCTACCCGGCGCTCGCCCTGACCGACGAAGACTCCAGGATCGGAGAGCCCATCCGCATCATCGGGTTCCCGGGCGTGGTGCTGAGCCACGAGCTCCTGAACAAGACCGCCGCCCTGGAGGCGTCGGTGACCACCGGCGCCGTCTCGGGGCTCAAGCAGGACGCCATCGGTCAGGACGTGATCCAGACCGACGCGGCGGCGGCGCCCGGCAACAGCGGCGGCCCGGCCATCGGCCACGGCGGCACGGTGGTGGGCGTGCTGACATTCGTCTCGCTCTCGCCCTCGGGTGGGAGCATCGTCCAGGGCTTCAACTTCCTCATCCCGGCGCGCGACATCAAAAAGTTCCTCCAGGGGACCGAGGTGACGAAGCCCGGGGAGAGCCCGTTCAACCCGGTCTGGGCCGCGGGCCTCCGCGACCTCGGCCAGGAGAGCTTCAAGAGCGCCGCGGCGAAGTTCGCCGAGGCTAACAAGCTCCTGCCCGATCTCCCGGACGTCAAGCGCGCGCGCGCCGAGGCCGAGTTCAAGGTGAAGAACCCGCCCCCGCGCCCGTTCCCGTGGGCCTGGGTCACCCTGGGGCTCGCGCTGGTGAGCGGTGGCGGGTACGGGGCCATGTGGTTTCGCCGCTGGCAGCGGAACCGCTTCCGTGTCAAGGCCGGCGAGGTCGTCAAGATGATGGAGGCCGGGGTCAACCCTCTCCTACTCGACGTCCGACAGGAATCCGCGGCCAAGACGGCGCCGCTCAAGATCCCGGGCGCGACCTACATCTCGCCCGACGCGCTGGAGCAGGGCCAGGCCGGCATCGAGGTGGACCCCAGCCGGACCGTCGTCGCCTACTGCACCTGAACGGACGAGGCGACGAGCGCCCGTGTGGCGCAGCAGCTCCGCAACGTCGGCTACAAGGACGTGCGCATCCTCAAGGGCGGGCTCGGGGGCTGGGCCAACGCCGGCCTCCCGCTGGAGACCGCCAAGTAGCGACTGGCAAAAGAGGGTCAGGCCTGAGTAATTGACTTTCCATAACGCAAATACGCAAGCCTGACCCCAGGGGGGGACGCCATGACGTACGCCGACATCCTGTACGAGGTCAAGAACCAGATCGCCTGGATCACCATCAACCGGCCCGACAAGGGCAACACCTTCCGCCGCCAGACGGTGCTCGAGCTGATCCAGGCACTCAACGAGGCCCGCAACGATCCCGACGTGAGGGTCGTCGTCCTCACGGGCGCCGGCGACCGCTTCTTCTGTATCGGCGGCGAGAAGGAGCCCACCGACGGCATGCTCCACTACCATAACGTCCCGCCCGTGGTGGACCTCTACACGCTGATCGACATGATGCCCGTGCCCGTCGTCGCGATGGTCAACGGCTTCGCCGTCGGCGGCGGCAACGTGCTGACCAACATGTGCGACCTTACGGTGGCCAGCGAGCAGGCGGCCTTCCGCCAGGTCGGCCCGTCCATGGGCTCCTACGACGCCGGCTTCGGCACGTGGTACTTGGAGGATGCCGTCGGGCGCAAGCGCGCCCGGGAAATCTGGTACCTGAACCGCAAGTACTCGGCCCGGGAGGCGCAGGCGATGGGGTTCGTCAACGAGGTCGTGCCCCACGCCGAGCTGCGGGCGCGCACCGAGGCGCTCTGCGAGGAGCTGAAGGCGCGCGGGCCCCAGGCGCTGGCAGCGCTCAAGGCGGCCTTCCACGCACGGCACAACGGCGTCACGGGCCTCTCGCGCGTCACCATCGACCACCTGGTCGCCAACTACTACCACACCGAAGAGTCCAAGGAGCTGGGCCGGGCCTTCAACGCCAAGGAGAAGCCGAATCCGGAGAGGTTCTACCGATGAGACCCCTGGACGGCATCAAGATCCTGGAGCTGGCGCGCGTGGCGCCGGGCGAGTTCTGCACGATGCTGCTGGGCGACATGGGGGCCGACGTCCTGAAAATCGAGACCCCGCCGGCCGACGGCAAGCCCGACATCCTGGACGACAAGCGCCGGGCGGCCTTCGCCTACATCAACCGGAACAAGCGGAGCCTCGCGCTGAACCTCAAGGCCCCCGAAGGCCAGGCGATCTTCCAGAAGCTCGCCGCCGGCGCAGACGTGATTATCGAAGGCTTCCGCCCCGGCGTCATGAAGCGGCTCGGCGGCGACTACGAGACGATCCGCAAGATCAACCCGCGCATCGTCTACTGCTCCCTCTCCGGTTTCGGCCAGGACGGCCCCTACCGCGACTACCCGGCCCACGACATCAATTACCTGTCGCTCGCCGGCGTCCTGGGGCTGATTGGAGAACCCGATCGCAAGCCCGCCATTCCCCTGAACATCGTCGCCGATTACGGCGGGGCGAGCCTCCATGGAGCGCTCGGGATCATGCTGGCGCTCTTCGCCCGCGAGCGCACCGGGAAGGGCCAGCACGTGGACGTGGCGTACCTCGATTCCACGCTCTCGCTGCTCGCGGCCACGCCGAACCTCCGCTTCTTCTTCAGCGACGGCCTGGCGCCCCGGCGCGGCGCGGGCTTCCTCGGCGGCTCCTACCCTTATTACGCCGTGTACGAGACCAAGGACAAAAAGCTCCTCTCGATCGGCTGCACCGAGCCCTGGCTCTGGGAGAACTTCTGCAAGGCCATCGGGCGGCCCGACTTCGTCAAGTACAGCCGCCTTGCCGACCAGTTCGTCCGTGCCGCGAACGCGGAAGAAATCAAGGCGCGGGAGGAGGTCGAGACGATCATCCGGACGCGGACCCGCGACGAGTGGTACGACTTCCTCGTCAAGCACGACGTCTGCGTGGGGAAGGTGTACGACATCGAGGAGGTCTTCGACGATCCCCAGGTTCAGGCCCGGCAGATGGTCGTGGAGACCGAGCATCCGGAGGTCGGCAAGGTCAAGGAGGTCGGCGTTGCCATCAAGCTGTCGGAGACGCCGGGGGCGGTGCGGCACGCCGGCCCGTACCGCGGGGAGCACACGGAGCAGGTGCTGAGCGATCTCGGCATGAAACCGGCCGAGATCAAGATGCTGCGTGACAAGCGCGTGGTGGCGTGAGCGCTCGCCATGGAGAAGCGATACCTGACCAAGCAGCTCCCGAGCAAGTGGCCGTTCTCCCACGGCGTGGCCATCAAGAGCCCCGGCACCATCATCATCCTGGCCGGGCAAGTGGCCTTCGACCGCCACGGCCCCAACCGCCAGCTCGTCGGTCGCGGCGACCTGGCCGCCCAGACGCGCCAGGCCATCCTGAACATCCGGACGCTGCTCGGCCAGTGCGGGGCGACGCTGAAGGACGTCGTGGACCTCACCGCCTACCTGACGGACCTCGACCGCTTCGAGGAGGCCGGCCGCGTGGCCATGGAATACTTTACAGACCCGCTGCCGGCCCTCACGCTGATCGGGGTCAAGGCCCTCGCCTTCCCCGAGCTGCTCATCGAGATCCGTGCCGTCGCGGTGCTCCCCGATCACCCGGCCGCCAGGCGCGGCCAGGCCGCCCGGCGGAAAGCCGCCAGCAAGCGTCGCCGCTAGCCGCCGCAATGCGCAGGCTCGTGCGTGTTCGAGCGTGGGCTTTGCCCGCGCAACCCTTGGGGGGAGGCATCGGAAGGGGGGCGGAGCCCCCCTCCGAGGATGTATGAGCGGGATCGTCAACTGCGCGGCCTACGCCGGCGGGCGGCGCGTCGCCGACGTCCGGATCGAGGACATCAGCGAGGTCCTCAAACAACCAGATCGCTTCCTCTGGATCGGGCTCCACGAGCCTGGGGAGGACCTCCTCCGGAAGGTCCAGCAAGAGTTCGGCCTGCACGACCTCGCCGTCGAGGACGCCCTCCGCGCCCACCAGCGACCCAAGCTCGAGATCTACGGCGACTCGCTCTTCATCGTCCTTCGCACGGCCCAGCTGAATCGCGAGGAGCGGCGGATCGACTTCGGCGAGACGCACTTCTTCGTCGGACCAAGATACATCGTCTCCGTGCGCCACGGGGCCTCGCTCTCCTACGTCGAGGTCCGCGCCCGCTGCGAGGCCACGCCGCACCTCCTCGACAAGGGACCGGGCTTCGTGCTCCACGCGCTGATGGACTTCATCGTGGACCAGTACTTCCCGATCGTGGACGCCCTCGAAGACGAGCTCCAGGTGCTCGAGGAGGAGATCTTCGGCGAGTCATTCAGCCGGGAGACGACCACCCGGATCTACCGCCTCCAGCGCGACCTGGTCAAGGTCAAGCGGGCCGTCTCGCCGCTCGTGGACATCTGCAACCGGTTGATGCGCTTCGACCTGATCCCCGAGGACACCCGGCCATACTTCCGCGACGTGTACGATCACGTGATCCGCATCAACGAGATGGTGGACACCCTGCGGGAGCTGCTCACCACCGCCCTCGAGGCCAACCTCTCGCTGGCCGCCGTCGCGCAGAACGAGGTGATGAAGAAGCTTACGGGCTGGGCCGCGATCATCGCGGTCCCCACCATGGTCGCCGGCATTTACGGCATGAACTTCAAGTTCATGCCCGAGCTGGACTGGCGCTTCGGCTACCCGCTCGTGATGGCGGTGACGTTCGCGATCTGCGGGCTCCTCTACGTCCGCTTCAGGCGCGCCGGCTGGCTCTGAAAAGATGAAGCCTCACCTCGCGACGATGACCGCCAAGGCCCTAGGCTTCACGATCCCCCAGAGCGTGCTCCTTCGGGCCGACCAGGTCATCCAGTGACGGGTGCGTCAGAGCCCTTGGCCGGAAACGGTCGAGAACGCGCGGGCCCTCCCCATCTCCGACCGGGCGAAAAAGAAGATGTTCTGGGATAATCCAGCGGCCCTCTATGGAATCTGAACACCCTAACCCTCTCCCTAGCAGGGAGAGGGAATCTTAATTCTCCTCTCCCCCCCTCACCCCACTCATAATCCCCTCACCTTCATCCTCTCCCCCCCGAGGGGGAGAGGGCAGGGTGAGGGGAAGAGGGGAAGAGGAGACGAGGTGAGGGGCATTAAGTAGGTCAGGGTGAGGGGGTAAGGAGAGCGCCACGAGACTCAAAGGCAAAGTGGCGATCGTGACGGGCGGCGGCACCGGCCTGGGCCGGGGAATCGCCCTGATGTTCGCGCGCGAAGGTG
>JBBTEL010000240.1:0-2535 GCA_038042325.1 Candidatus Methylomirabilota bacterium | reverse complement strand
GCCCCCCTACCCTCGCCGGTTGGCTCGGGTCTCCGCAGCCTCGCCAAGTCGAGGCTGCTCCGATGCCCGATGCCTCCCCCCAGGTTGCGCGGGCAAAGCCCGCGCTCGAACGCGCCGTCCAGCCCGATGTTTCCGATGGGGGCCAGGTATGGTATCGTTCAGCGCGTCATGAACGCCGCCGCCCGACGCCCGGCGCGTCCGCTCCAGGGATACCGCGTGCTCGAGGTCGCCCACCTGATTGCGGGGCCAGTCTGCGGCATGTACCTGGCAGACATGGGCGCCGACGTCATCAAGGTCGAGGAGCCGGGGAAGGGCGACGCCTCCCGCTCGGTCTATCAGGTCACGCTCAACGGGGAGGGGCCGCTCTACATCACCGTGAACCGCAACAAGCGCGGGATCGCGCTGGACCTGTCGGCGCCCGACGGGCGGCAGGTGTTCTACCGGCTCGCCGAGCGGGCCGACGTCGTGATCGAGGCCTACCGCGGGGGCGTGGCCGAGCGGCTCGAGATCGACTACGAGCGGCTCTCGCGCCTGAATCCCCGGCTCATCTACTGTTCCCTCTCCGCCTTCGGCCCGGAGGGCCCCTGGCGGGAGAAGCCGGGCCTCGATGCCCTCGTGCAGGCGATGAGCGGCCTCATGGCCATCACCGGCGAGCCCGACGGCGGGCCGGCGCTCTGCGGCGCCCCGGTGGTGGACACGATCGGCTCGCTGCTCGCCGTGCAGGGAGTCCTCACGGCGCTGCTCCACCGCGAGAAGACCGGCGAGGGGCAGAAGGTGGACGTGTCACTCCTCGACGGGGCGCTCCTCGCCCACGCCGCGCGGCTGTCCGTCTTCCACCTGACCGGGGAGGACCTGCCGCGGCTGGGCAGCGCCCACCCCGAGCTGGTGCCGTACCAGGCATTCCGGGCTCGGGACGGCTGGATCTTCGTCGCCGTGAGGACGGACCAGCTCTGGCGATCGTTCTGCGGCGCGATCGGCCGGCCCGGGCTGGCCACCGACCCGCGCTTCGCCACCAAGGCCGACCGGCTCGCCCGCCGGAAGGAGCTGGTGCCTATGCTGGACGTCGTGTTCCCTTCCCGGACCGTCGGGGAGTGGATGGAAGTCCTCGAGGCCGCCGACGTGCTCTGCGCTCCGGTGAACAACTACTCCGACATGGTCAAGGATCCGCAAGTGGTGGCCAGCGGGATGATTGCCGAGCAGGATCACCCGAAGGGCGGGCGGTTCAAAACCATCGGCATTCCGGTCAAACTGGCGAAGAGCCCCGGCCGGATCCTGACGCCGGCGCCCGCGCTCGGCGAGCACACCGACCAAGTGCTCCGGGAGGCCGGGTACGGGGACGCCGAGATCCAGAGCCTCCACCGGCGCGGCGTGATCTAGCCCTCCACAGGAGACAACGACCATGATGCTCGAGGACAAAGTGGTGGTGGTGACCGGGGCGGCCCGCGGGATCGGCCGCGAGATCGCGCTCCTCATGGCCCGGGAGGGCGCCAAGGTGGTGGTGAACGACTACGGCGGCAAGGAGGACGGGACGGGCGCGGCCCGCACCCCGGCGGACGAGGTCGTGAACGAGATCAAGGCCCAGGGCGGGCAGGCCGCGGCCAACTACGACTCCGTCGCCACCATGGCGGGCGGGAAGAGCATCATCCAGACCGCCCTCGACCATTTCGGCCGGGTGGACATCGTGGTGAACAACGCGGGGATCCTCCGCGACCGGATGATCTTCAACATGACCGAGGAAGAGTGGGACGCCGTCCTCGACACCCACCTGAAGGGCGCGTTCGCCGTGACCCGCGCGGCGGTCCCCCTTATGCGCGAGCAGAAGTGGGGGCGCTTCATCAACATGACCTCGACCTCGGGCCTGGTCGGGAACGTGGGGCAGGCCAACTACGCCGCCGCCAAGCTGGGCATCGTCGGCTTCACGAAAGTCGTCGCGCTGGACATGGCGCGCTACAACGTCACGGCCAACTGCATCTCGCCCTTCGCCTGGACGCGGATGATCGGGACCATCCCCGCGGAGACCGAGGCGCAGAAGGCGCGCGTGGAGAAGCTCAAGCAGCTCTCCCCCGCGCACATCGCGCCCATGGCCGTCTACCTGGCCAGCGAGGATGCCAAGGACATCTCCGGCCAAGTCTTCGGCGTGCGCGGCAAGGAGATCATGCTCTTCAACCATATGCGCCCGATCCGCTCGATCCATCACGCCGAGGGGTGGACGCCGGAGCGGCTGGCGAAAATGTTCCCGGGCACGCTCCGCCAGCACCTGGTCCCCCTGGAGACGTCGGGGCAGTACTTCAACTACGACCCCCTTGTCTAGCAACGGAGCCCCCTCACCTTCATCCTCTCCCCCGGTGGGGGAGAGGGCAGGGTGAGGGGTTAGTGCCTATGGACAAATCTCTTCTCGTGGCTCACCTCGAAGCGGCGCCCAGCCTCCTCCGGCGCTTGGCCGAGGATTTCTCCCCCGACCTGGCGGTCCGGCCTCCTAAGCCGGGGGAGTGGTCCGTCACCGAAGTTGTTCGCCACTTTGTCGAGGGCGACCGC
>JBBTEL010000239.1:0-7313 GCA_038042325.1 Candidatus Methylomirabilota bacterium | reverse complement strand
TCGGGGAGGCCCGCGCGGCGCCGGAGGGCGGCGAGATCTCCCTCCTCCACCAGCCGCCCCTCATTGAGGAGCCCGATCCGGTGACACACCTGCTCGGCGAAGGGCAGGGTGTGGGTACAGAGGAGAGCGCTTCCGCCCCTCTCGGCAAAGCGCCTGAGAAGGTCGCGCGTCTTGATGGCGCTCTCCGGGTCGAGGCCCACGATGGGCTCGTCCACGACGAGCAGGCGCGGCGCGTGGAGGAGGCTCGCCAGGATCGCGAGCTTCTGCCGGTTGCCCCGGGAGTAGTTTTCGACGTAGGCATCGGCGTCGGGGCCCAGGTGGTACAGGTCGAGCAGCTCCTCGATCCGGCGCGTCCGTTCGGGCTCGGCGACCCGGTAGAGCGCGGCGACCAGGCCGAGGAACTCGCGGCCGGTCATCTTCTCGTACACGAACGGCTCGTCGGGAATGTAGCCGAGCAGCCCCTTGGCCCGCTCGGGCTCGGCGCGGAGGTCGATCCCCGCGATCAGCACCTGGCCGGCGGTGGGCCGGTAGAGGCCGGTGATCATCTTGACCGTGGTGGTCTTGCCGGAGCCGTTGGGGCCGATGAGGCCGTAGATCTCCCCCGGGGCCACCTCGAGCGTGAGGGCCTCGACGGCCAGGCGGTCGCCGAAGCGCTTGGACAGACGGTCGAGCCGCAGGAGGGGGTGACCGTCCGGGGCGCGCATTGTCTCAGAGATCCCGGAGGAGGCGCCGGGACCGATGGATGCTGCGCCGGTGAAGGTCGAACGAGCTCACCAGCTCCGGCTTCCGCCCGCGGCGCCGCTTCAGGGTGAACAGGGTGAAGGTGATGTCGTGGGCCAGGGAGAAGTCCCGGTAGAGCTGGGCGGCTACCTTCTGCGGGTTCTCCGAGTGCGTGATCTGGAAGTTGTTGGTCGCGGCGAGCGGCGGAACCCGCTCGCCGTGCTTGGTCCGCACCCACTTCATCGTCCCGCCCAGGAGGTAGGAGAGGAAGAGGCTGTCCACCAGCATGGATTCGGTCCAGGGAATGCTCTTCTGGTAGCCCGCGACGAACTTGGCCTCGGTGTTCATCAGGAAGTTCATCGCGGTGTCCGGAGTGAGAAAGTCGCAGGCCCCGAAGATGAAGCCTATGCTGGGGCTCGGCCGGCAGTAGTCGGTCAGCGTTTCGAGCCGGATGGCCTTGCCGCCGAGGCCCAGGAGCTTTCGCCGCTCGCCGTGGGAGGCGATGTAGCAGACGCGGAAGGTTTTGCGCTTGCGGAGCACCTCCCGGAGGAGGAGGCCCAGGTCGTAGGCGGTGTGGAAGCGCCGGTACACAAGGCGCACCCGCGCCCCTTCCCACCCGAGCGACTGGCGGATGGCCTTCAGGTAGGGGAGGACGGAGGGTTCCTCGTCGAGGAGCCTGCCCCGGGGGTTCCACATGCTCTCGAGGACGATCAGGCCTGCCATGGCGCTCCCGCATGAGAATTCTACCACGCCGGGCGGCGCCCCCCGGATTGGCCGGGTGCGGACTGAGCCAATTGGCTCTTTACAACCCTCAAAAGCATTCGATAATGGCCCATACGGAGGGTTCCGTGGAGATCCGACTAGATCGCGCGTCGCCCGTGCCCCTGGCCCGGCAGATTCGGTCGCGGCTGGAGCACCTGATCCGGGAGGGGATTCTCGCCCCCGGGGTGAAGCTCCCGGCCAGCCGGGAATTGGCCCGGGACCTGGGCGTGAACCGCGCCACCGTGTCGCTCGCCTACGAGGAGCTGGTGTCAGAGGGACTTGCCCGCGCCCACGTCGGCCAGGGCACGTTCGTGACCGCTCCTGAAGGGAAGTCGCAGACGTTGGCGCCCAACCTCCCGTCAGGACTGGACTGGTCCGGCCTCTTCTCGAAAGGGTCCCAGCTGGCGGAGGCCGATGGTCGCCGCCGGGCCCTGCCGAGTCAGGTCGTCCGGTCAGTGCCCGGGCTCATCTCCTTCGCGGGGGGGATGCCCGACAGCGGCCTCTTCCCGACGGAGGCCTTCCGGCGCGCCTTGAACCGGGTGATCCGGGCCGAGGGGCCCGAGTTGCTCCAGTACTCCCCCGTCGGCGGGTATCCACCGCTCCGGCAGTTTCTCGCGCGCTACCTTCTGAGGTTCGGGGTGGAGGCGAGGCCCGACGAGATCCTGATCGTGAACGGCTCCCAGCAGGGGCTCGATCTGATCGCGCGGGTCCTGCTGGACCCCGGCGACTCCGTGGCGATCGAGGAGCCGAGCTACTCGCGCGCGATCCAGGTCTTTCGCGCTTTCGGGGCCCAGCTCCTGCCGGTCCCTCTGGGGAGCGAGGGCCTGCGGCTCGACGCGCTCGAGCGGGTTCTGGGGCGTCACGCGCCCAAGCTCCTCTACTGCCAGCCCACGGCCCACAATCCCACCGGCCTCACTCTCTCCCCCGGTGCCCGCCGCGGCCTCCTGGCGCTGGCCGCCCGCCATCGGGTCCCGGTGGTAGAGGACGGCTTCGACGGGGGCCTCTCCTTCGGCGACCGCCACCCGGCGCCGCTCAAGGCGGCCGACGCCTCCGGTCTCGTCATCTACATCGGGACGTTCTCAAAGATCCTCTTTCCCGGGCTCCGCCTGGGCTGGCTCGTGGCGCCGCGGCCGCTCCTGGAGCGCCTGGAGATGGCCAAGCAGCTCTCGGATATCCACACGAGCCCGCTCATTCAGGCCGCCGTGTTCCACTTCTGCCAGCGGCGCCTGCTGGAGCGCCATCTGTCGCGCTGCGCCGCCGAGTACGGGCGCCGCCGGACGATCCTCCTGCGCTCCCTGGCCGGCCGGATGCCGAAGGGCGTGACGTGGACGGAGGCTCAGGGAGGGTTTTCCTCCCTGGTGAGCCTCCCGGAGGGGATGGACGCCGAGGCCCTGCTGCCGAGCGCCGTGGAGCGCGGCGTGGCCTTCACCCCGGGGAGCGTCTTCTTCGTGAACGGAGGCGGCGAGTCCACGCTTCGCCTGAGCTTCTCCTCCACCCCGGCCCAGCGGATCGACGAGGGGGTCAAGCGCCTGGCCGAGGCGATTCGCCAGGCCATGAGCCGGCCGTCGCGGCGGCACGAAGTCGAACGTTCCGCTGTCCCCCTGGTCTAGGAGGCGAGGAGGGAGCGATGCGCTTCGAAACGATCGCGGCTCGAGGGGGGCGGGACGTGCCGTCGGCCAGCCGCCCGCTGACCCCGCCCCTCTACCAGACCAACGTCTTCGTCTTCGATTCGATGGCGCAGGTGGAGGCCGTCTGGGAGGGCAAGGAGCGGGGGTTCGTCTACGGTCGGTACGGCACGCCGAACCACGCCATGCTGGAGGCGATGGTGGCGGAACTGGAAGGCGGAGAGGCGGCCGTGGCGTGCGCGTCGGGGATGGGCGCCACGACCGCGCTCATCCTGGGGCTCCTCCGGCGGGGGGATCACCTGGTGGCGGCCCGGGACCTCTACGGTTCCACCACCGCGCTCTTCACCGACGAGGTCGGGCGGCTCGGGATCGAGGTGAGCTTCGTGGACGCGTCCGACCCCGAGCGGGTCATAGAGGCGCTGACCCCGAAGACTCGCGCGGTGTTCGTCGAGGCGCTGTCCAATCCGTTGCTGAGGGTCGTGGACGTCGAAGCGCTGGCGGCCAGGCTCGCGGGGCGTGGCGTGGACCTGATCGTGGATTCTAGCCTTGCCTCTCCGGCCGTGCTGCGGCCGATCGGCCTCGGCGCGAGCGTCGTGCTCCACAGCGCCACCAAGTTCATCTCGGGCCACGGCGACGTGACGGCGGGGGTGGTGGTGGGGAGCCGCGCGGTGGTGGAGCGGGTGCGGGCGGCCGCGATCCGGGTCGGGACCAACCTGAGCCCCTTCGACTGCTGGCTCGCGGCGCGCGGGCTCAGGACGCTCCACGTCCGGCTCGAGCGGCAGTGCGCCAATGCGCTGGTTCTTGCGCGGTTTCTGGAAGGGCGACCGGAGGTGCAGCGCGTCTACTATCCGGGGCTGCCGTCCCACCCGCAGCACGGACTGGCCGCGCGCCTGTTCAAGAACGGAGCCGGGGCGATGCTGTCCTTCGACCTCGGGGGAGGTGCTCCCGCGGTCGAGCGGCTGATGACGCGGCTCAGGCTGATCGAGTTCGCCCCGAGCTTCGGCGATGTGGCGACGACCTGGACCTACCCGGCCAGGACCTCCCACCGCCGGATCTCGGCGGCGGCCAAGGCCGAGATGGGGATCGACCCGGGCCTGGTAAGGCTGTCGGTGGGCATCGAGGCGGTGGAGGACCTGATCGACGATTTGACGGGAGCGATCGAGAACTAGACACAGGGGGGAGACATGGATACCGGGACGCTTCGACTGAAGGTTGGGCTGGCTGAGATGTTGAAGGGCGGGGTCATCATGGACGTCACCACGGCCGAGCAGGCGAAGATCGCCGAGGACGCGGGAGCGGTGGCCGTGATGGCGCTGGAACGGGTGCCCGCGGACATCCGCGCTCAGGGCGGGGTCGCGCGCATGGCGTCGGTGAAGAAGATCAAGGAGATCATGGCCACCGTGACGATCCCGGCCATGGCCAAGTGCCGGATCGGCCACTTCGTTGAGGCCCAGATCCTCCAGGCCCTCGCGGTGGACTACATCGACGAGTCCGAGGTGCTCACGCCCGCGGACGAGCGCTTCCACGTGGACAAGTTCGCCTTCACGGTGCCGTTCGTCTGCGGGGCGCGGGACCTCGGAGAAGCCCTCCGGCGGATCGGCGAAGGAGCGGCCATGATCCGCACCAAGGGCGAGGCGGGCTCCGGGAACATCGTCGAGGCCGTGCGCCACATGCGCAAGGTGACGGGCCACATCAAGCGGCTGACCACGCTGGGCCCGGAGGAGCTGATGACCGAGGCCAAAGAGCTCGGGGCTCCGTACGAGCTGGTCCGGTGGGTGGCGCAGAACGGCCGGCTTCCCGTCCCGAACTTCGCGGCCGGCGGCATCGCCACCCCCGCGGATGCCGCGCTGATGATGCAGCTCGGGGCCGAGGCGGTCTTCGTGGGCTCGGGGATTTTCAAGTCGTCGGATCCGGCCGGCCGGGCCCGGGCCATCGTCCAGGCGGCGACGCACTACAAGGATCCCGACGTGCTGGCCAAGGTGTCCGAAGAGCTGGGAGAGGCGATGCCCGGCATCGAGACCTCGAAGCTGGCCGAGAAGGACCTGCTCCAGACCCGGGGCTGGTAGAAGCTCGGAGGGGGGCTCCGCCCCCCTTCCGAAGCCTCCCCCCCGGAAAGATTGCGCGGGCAAAGCCCGCGCTCGAACGATGACGGGAGAGACGGTGAAGATCGGGGTTCTGGCGCTCCAGGGCGACTTCGCGCTGCACGGAAAGGCGCTGGACCGCGTCGGGGTCGAGTCGGCCGAGGTGCGCACGCCCGAGGAGCTCGACGCGGTGGACGGCCTGATCGTTCCGGGCGGCGAGAGCACCACGCTGCTGAAGCTCATGGACGCGGGGCGGTTCGTCCCCGCGCTGGAGAAGTTCCACGCCGACGGGAGGCCGATCTTCGGGACGTGCGCCGGCCTCATCGTCCTGGCGCGGGAGGTGCTGAACCCGAAGCAGTTCTCCCTGGGGCTCATCGACGTGACCGTCGAGCGAAACGCCTACGGCCGCCAGAAGGAGTCCTTCGAGGCCGAGGGGGAGACGACCCTGGAGGGGCAGCCGCGCTCCCTCAACATGGTGTTCATCCGCGCCCCGCGGATTCGCGGGCTGGGCCCCCGCGTGGTCTCTCTCGCGTCCCACCGCGGCGAGTGCGTGATGGCCCGGGAGGGAACCGTGCTGGTCGCCACGTTTCACCCAGAGCTCACCGACGACCCCGCCATCCACCGCTATTTCGCCGGCATGGTCGAAGCCGCGCAGGAGTAAAGATATGTCAGCCTTGGCCATGACCACGCCACGTTCGGGCGCGGGCTTCGCCGCGACCCGCGCCACCTCAAGTGGCGCGGGTGCCCGCAATGGTGGCTCGCCTCCGCTCCCGCATTCCCCGAGGGGAAGGGGGGCGTAGCCCCCCTCCGAGCGCGATGGCCTGGACCCCGCCCCCGCCTCGTCCCGGGCACCCGTACTACATGTATGAGTCGATCTACGCTCAGCCGGGGGCCATCCGTCTCGTTCTTCGACAGAACGCGGACACCCTGAAAGCTGCCGCCGAGCGTCTCAAGGCCGTGGACCGTCTGTTCCTCTCGGGCATCGGTACGTCGTGGCACGCGTGCCTGGTCGGAGAATTGCTCCTCTCGAGCATTGGAAGGCTCGGACACCGCGTCAGGGCCTTCCACTCCTTCGAGTTCAAGAACTACTGGCCGGACCCCGACCCCCGGAGCGGCGTGATCGTCGTCAGCCATCGCGGCACCAAGCGCTTTTCGCTCGAAGCCTTGCAGAAGGCGAAGGCCGGAGGCGGCATCGCGATCGCCATCACCGGGCGGGGGAGCGGCGAGGGGCTGAAGATCGCGGACCACTCCCTGGTGACGGTCGAGCAGGAGAATTCGGCGGCCCACACGATCAGCTACACGACGGCGCTGTCGCTCCTCGCGGCGCTGGCGGCCGGGATCGGTGGGGACGCGGAGGCGGCCCGCGCGCTCGACGCCCTGCCGGATCAGATGGCGCTCCTGCTCGGGCAGGAGTCCTGGGAGGAGCTGGCCGCGCGCTTCGCCGACCGACGGCGCTATTACTTCGTGGGCGGGGGGCCCAACACCGCGACCGCCTATGAAGCCGCCCTCAAGATGAACGAGGCGAACTACACCACCACCGTGGGGATGAACTGCGAGCAGGTGCTTCACGGCCCCTGGGCCGCGCTCGAGGCCAGCGACGTGGTCGTCCTGATCGCGCCGCCCGGCCCGTCTTACGAGCGCTGCCTGGCGCTCGGGAAGGCGGCGAAGGAGATCGGCGCGCCCATCGTCGGCCTCGTGGAGGAAGGGGACCGAGAGATCTCGGCGCTCTGCGCCCACACGGTGACCCTGCCCACCGTGCCGGAGCTGCTGAGCCCAATCCTGGCGGTCGTTCCGCTCCAGCTCTTCACCTACCACCTGGCACTCCAGCGCGGCACGAACCCCGACACCATGCGAAGCGACCAGCCCGCTCATGGCCGAGCGCGGGCGGGGCTTTCTCTCTAGGGCCGACGCCGGGTCCAGGAGGCTCAGATCTCGCTGTTTTTGCAGGGTAAGCTGGCTCTTGACATGGCAGGGCTCGACTGGCGTATTATCTGGTCAGACCACCTGACCGAATGATCCCCTGGAGCGGAGGATGGCATGGCCCACCTGATCTGTGAGGTCGTCTATCGGGGCATCTTCCAGAAGAACCTGGCGTCCCGCATCACCCGGGGCATCGTCCTCTCGG
>JBBTEL010000238.1:0-3225 GCA_038042325.1 Candidatus Methylomirabilota bacterium | reverse complement strand
GGGCTCCCGACGCGCGGCCCGTTCTGGCCGAAGATGGCGTGCTCGGCGGCGATGGTGAAGTCACAGAAGTAGGCCAGGTGGTTCCCGCCGCCGATGCAGTAGCCGTTCACCCTGGCGATGACGGGCTTGGGGCAGCGCGAGACCGTCAGGTGCAGCACGTACGGTTCCAGCACCTGGCGCTCGAGCCCGCCCTCCTTCTCCCAGTTCACGTCGCCGCCGGCGCAGAACGCCTTGTCACCGGCCCCGGTCAGGACGATCACGCCCACCTCCTCGTCCGCCCCCGCCGCCTCGAAGGCGAGCGTCAGCTCCTTCAGCGTGTCCCCCGTGAAGGCGTTGTACTGCTTGGGGCGGTTGATCGTGATCCGGGCGACGTGGTCCTTCAGCTCGTAGAGGATGTCCTTGTAGACCGGCGGCATCGGTCCCTCCCTTACTTGCGCGTCCACTGCCCGGTTTCGGCCTGGATCCACTCCCCGGGTTGCGCCCGTTCCCGGTTGGCCTTGGCGAACCCTGCCTGGATCTTCGCCAGTTCGCTCGCCGGCATGTTGTTCTGCTGGAGCAGCGTCCGGTAGAGCGTCATTCGGTCGCGGTTCTCGGCGTCGCTGAGCGCTCCCACCTCAGGGCCGCAGCCCTGGCCGGGCCGTGCTTCTACGAGCCCCTGGGCGTTCTCGCCGATACAGCCCTTGCCCTTCCACTGCTGGATCTGGGGAAAGCGCGCGCGCCGAGACTCGATGGAGGCCATGACCTCGGGGGTACGGATCTTCAAGTCGGGGACCTGGGCCTCGGCCGGCGCGGGCGTAAGGAGCGCGAGCCATGGCTCGGGGGCCGGGAACCGCCCCTCCTTGTCGTCCTTCTTCGCCGGAGGCGGAATCGTCGGCTTCCCGCCCTTTTCGACTCGCACGAGATCCTCGATGCTCCCGGCGGCGGAGTCGATTTTCTCCTGAGGGAAGTACACGTTCACGGTGACGGGCACGCAGGCGGACGCCACCAGCAGCGTCACCGCCAGCGCGACCATCCGCAGAAGACGACGGCCGAGCGTGATCATTGGGAATCCCTCCTTGGCTGACCGAACATTCTGACGAGGAGCGAGAGCGGGACGTTCTGGAAGTTGATGGCCTGGACGGGACCCGGGAATATCCCGAACCGCTTCTTTCCCTCGAGTGAAAGGCTCACCCGGCCGCCCTGAGGCCCGACGCGGATGTCGGCCTCGAGGGACGAATAGGAAAAGACCGAGAGGCTCTCCAGCGCCCGCTTGAGAATCCCCGAGGGGTCCGACTCGGCGTAGGCGAGGAGCTTCTTGAGGGCCTCGATGTTGACGTCCCCGCCGGGCGGGTCCGAGGCGGCGTGGCCCGCCGCGATGAGGCCGTGCGCCTGGGAGTGCTGGAGCACCAGGAGATAGCGGACCTTGCCGGTGATCCGCCCGACCGTGAGGCCGTACTCCGTCGTGAGCGTCGCCAGGTCCACACCCTCCCCCTCGAGCCTGAGGCTCAGCGGCACCGGGGCGCCGCCGAGATCGAGCCGGGCATTGCCCTTGCCACTCCCCCCGTAGTGGACGTAGCTGATCTCGGGGAGAGACAGGACGCTGCCGCGGGCCAGCGCCGGTGAGGCGAGACGGCGAAGCACGAAGCCGAACGCCGTGAGCGACTCGGCCGTGACGCTCCCGGCGAGCGCCTCTTCGCCGGGTCCCCACGCGAGTGGCACAGACGCCCGGAGGCCGGACAGGGTGATCGGCCCGCCGACGTTGATCTCGCCCTTCGGCACGTGGGCGACCAGGTTTCCCCCGAAGCGCGGGCTCGCCCCGGTCCAGTCGAGGGCTCCCAGCAGCCGCGCCTCCCCGCTCAGCTTGATGGGGAACGCCTCGAAGGCCGGCAGGCGGGAGAGGTCGGGGATCCCGGCCTCCACCGCCAGCTGGCTGGCCGCTCGGGACCGAGCGCTCAGCCGGCCGATTTCTCCCGCCGGGGACGCGAGGGAAACCTCCCCCCGATCGAGGGTGGCCAGGGCGATCCGCCCGTCGCGGCGGGACAGGGCCCCGTCAAACCTGAGGTTCGCCCGCAGGCGAGCCCCCGTCGTCCACGCCGGCATCTCGACCCCTTCCAGCCCCAGGGCGCCTTGAACGCGCACCCAGTTCTTCCCCTCCGCTTTCCCGTCAAGCGTCAGCCCGGCGCTCTCGGCCTTCACCTCGAACGGCAGACGGGCGTACCCCGCGCGCTCCAGGAGCGGCCCGGCGACGAACGGCCGGAGATCGAGCCTCGCCTGGAGCCCGCCGGAGGCGGCGGCGTACGTCCCCTCGCCCGTCACGCGGCTTCCCTCCACAGTCCCGCCCATCTTGACCGTTAGACGGGGCGCCGTGTCCACATCTTCGGCGCTGCCCGCAAGGTCCAGTTGGAGCGCAGGGCCCCAGCGGAGCGCCAGCAGGGAAAGATCCACGCGCCGCGCGATCGGACGGTAACGTCCGGCCAACGTGGCAGCCATCAGGTTCCCCCCGTCCGCGGGGGTCGCGGTCAGCGCGGCGCTGACCTCGAGCTCCGGCGTCGCCGAAAGCGCCAGATCGCCCTCCGCGGTGATCCGGCTCGGAAGGGGGAGCGTCGAGGGCCAGAAGGGCCCAAGCCGGCGGGGATCGCCATCGGCGGTGATGGCGACGCGCGCGTCCTGGCCGGCTGCGACCCCTCGCGCTTCGAGGCTGAGCGCCGGCGGACCCCCCGGCCGATGCAGGGCGAGCCGCACGACGAGCTTGCCGTCGCCGGATTTCTCCCCTCTGAGATCGAACGCCAGCGTCTCGCCTCCCGAGCGGATCTCGCCCCCCTTCATCTCCAGCGACACGACGGCCGGCCACTCCAGGAACCGGAGAAGCGTGGTCCGGATCGCCGTCAGCGTGTCGGGGGCTGGAGCGCTGAGCGGCGCGGGCTCCTTCGCGAGCGTCACCGACGTCGAGACCGCGACCACCGACACGGCCCGGCCGCGGGGAAAGACCACGGGCAGGACGCCCCCCTCCACCCGCAGCTCCCGGATCTCCAGGCTTCCGCGCCAGTGCTCCCCCGGCGGGATGCTGACTCCTCGGAGCGTCAGACGCGCCGCCTCAGCGCGCGCCCGCTCGACACGGACGGGGACGCCGACCTGCCGCGAGAGGAAGCGCGAAAGGAGACGGGCGGTCCTGCGCTCCTCCCCGAGCGCGTACCACCCGACGGCCAGCCCGGCGAGGACGAGGAGCAGGAGGCCGCCGCCGAGGGA
>JBBTEL010000237.1:0-2358 GCA_038042325.1 Candidatus Methylomirabilota bacterium | reverse complement strand
CCCTCGCACATGCGCCGGATCCCGCTCTTGGCGGGGAACTGCCGCTCCAGGGTGGCCCAGTTCGCCTTGACGAACTCCCAGGCCGCCTCGCGCGCGTAGACGCTCGCGAGGAGCGCCCGCGCCAGGAACGGCGCGTCCTGCGCCCGGACCTCCCCGTTGACCGTTTTCTCGAGGGTCCGGCCGAGCAGCTCCGCGTGCCTGAAGCCCGCCAGCGCGTAGAGATAGCGCTGCTCCTCCTGGGGGGTTCGCGCCGTCTTGAAGCGCTGGAGGAATTCGTCGTACTCGGTCTCGCCGCCCGCGTGGGCGAGGACGGCGATCAGGGCCGGCAGCAGACTCGGGTCCACGGCGGTCGCCTCTTCGAGGGAGCGCTGGTAGAGCCGCCGCGCCTCCGCGTGGATCTCGGCGTCGCTGCCGAGGGTCCCGATGGCGCGCACGAGGTCGGCGCGCAGCTGGCGAACCAGATCAGACTCCTCGGGCTCGGGGGCGAAGCCGAGCCGCTCCACCGCCGGACCCAGGCGATCCCGCACGAGTGCCTCGAACTTCGGCCGCACCGCAGACGAGATGATGCGGTTCACATACGCGAAGGAGCCGGTCAGCACCGCCCAGACGTTTCGATCGGTTTCGGCGCGGAACTGGGTGGCCAGCTCGAGGTAGTCGCGCAGCGGCGTCAGGCCGGCCACGGTGGCCGCCCAGGCGTCGTTGATCAAGTTGAACCGGTCGATCGGCGCCAGGTGCGGGAGCCGTCGAGTCAGCTTGCGCAACAGGTCGGAGGCATAGTGCACCCGGTAGAAACCGGGGCCGCCCGCGTTCACCAGCGCCCATTCCACGGGGCCCGGCACCTCGACGCGCTCCTCCGGCCCGGCCAGGAGCAGCGTCTTGATCACCGCCCCGCCCCTCACGCCGACACGAAGCGAAATCGGGATCTGCCAGAGCTCCGTTTCTTCCCCGCCGTCGGTCAGATAGGTGAAGCGCCGCTGCGCGAGGACCAGCGCCCGGCGGCTCTCGTCCACGCGGGCTGTCACGACCGGATAACCACCTCGGAAGATCCACCCGTCCATGAGCTCCGGGATCGGCTTCCGGGCGGCGGCGCCGAGCGCCTTCCAGAGATCCGTCGTCTCCGCGTTGGCGTACTGGTGCTCAACCAGATAGCCGCGGACGCCCCCGCGAAAAACCTCCGGGCCGAGGTACTGCTCGAGCATCCGGAGGACCGACGCGCCCTTCTCGTACGTCAGCAGGTCGAACATCGCCTCGGCGTCTTTCGGGGCCCGGACCTCGAACTCGATCGGCCGCGTGCTCTTGAGCCCGTCCAGCCCCAGCGCGGCGGCCCGCGAGACACCGAAGGTGACCCAGCGCTCCCAGGCCGGCTTCCAGGCGTCCACCGCCAGCATCTCCATGAAGGTCGCGAACGCCTCGTTGAGCCAGATGCCGTTCCACCACGCCATCGTCACCAGGTCGCCGAACCACATGTGGACGATCTCGTGGGCGACGACGTCGGCGACGCGCTCCAGTTCGGCGTGGCTGGCGGCCCCCGCGTCCACGAGGAGCGCGGTCTCCCTGAAGGTGATGGCTCCCAGGTTTTCCATGGCGCCGGCCGCGAAGTCGGGGATCGCCAGCAGGTCGAGCTTTTCCCCGGGATACGGCAGGCCGTAGTACTGCTCGAAGAAGGCCAGAGAGAAGGCCGCGATCTCTCGGGCGAACGCCGTCAGGTGCCGCTTGCCCGGCACGCACCAGATCCTGAGCGGCGTCCGTCCGACCATGATCGCGTCGGTGGCCTCGAGCTCCCCCACGACAAACGCCAGGAGGTACGTGGACATCTTGATCGTCGGGGCAAACGTGACCGCCTTCCGACCCCTTTCGGGAATCGCCCGCTCGCTGGCGACGGGGGTGTTGGAGACGACCTGGAGACCCTCCGGCACGACGAGGGTCACCTGGAAGACGGCCTTGAAGGCCGGCTCATCCCAGCACGGAAAGGCCCGCCGGGCGTCGGTCGCCTCGAACTGGGTCGCGGCCAGCACCTTTTCCCCGTCCGCCGCCTTGTACGTGCTCCGGTAGAAGCCGTGGAGCCGGTCGTTCAGGATGCCGGTGAAGCTAAGCGAGAGCCGCCAGGGGCCGGGGGCCAGGGGCTCGGGAAAGGTCAGCCGCGCCCGCTCCGCCGGCTCGTCCAGCGTCGCCTCACCCTTCAGCGTGACGCCGGCCGCGCCCCGGATGGACACCTGCTGGATCTGAAGCTCGGCCGCGTTCACGACGATCTCCGTCACGGGCTCGTGCACCGTCACCGTGACCATCTCCTCGCCCGCAAAGGTGAAACGTTCCAGGTCGGGCTCGAGCCGGATCTCGTAGCGCTCCGGGACGACGGTC
>JBBTEL010000236.1:9446-11550 GCA_038042325.1 Candidatus Methylomirabilota bacterium | reverse complement strand
GGGTGCTGGACCTCGGTGAGCCGGAAGTCGGTCCTGCCGGTCTTTGAGAAGAACAACGGCCTGCTCTTCTACCCTGTGCAGTACGAGGGGGAGGAGTGCTCCAAGAACGTGATCTACACCGGCGCGACCATCAACCAGCAGGCCACGCCGGGAGTGGACTACCTCATGAGCCCGGAGGGCGGGAGCCGGAAGAAGTTCTACCTGCTCGGCTCGGACTACGTCTATCCGCGGACGACCAACAAGATCCTGCGGCTCTATCTCACGAAGGTCAAGAAGGTCCCCGAGTCGGCCATCGCGGAGGAATACACGCCCTTCCATCACCAGGACTATCAAACGATCGTCGGAAAGATCAAAAGCTTCAGCGCCGCGGGAGATGCGGCCGTCATCAACACGATCAACGGCGACAGCAACGTTCCCTTCTTCAAGGAGCTGGCCAACCAGGGCGTGACCGCAGACCGGACGCCCACGATGTCGTACAGCTTCGCCGAGGTCGAGCTCCAGACCCTCGATGTCAAGCCGCTCGTGGGGCACCTGGCCTCCTGGAACTACTTCATGTCGCTGAAGACGCCCGAGAACCTCAAGTGGGTCAAGGCGTACAAGGAGTGGGCCAAGCAGCGGGGGATTCCCGACAAGCAGGCCGTCACCGACGATCCGATGATGCACGCGTACCTCCACGTCAAGCTCTGGGCCAAGGCCGTGGCGAAGGCGGAGACGACCGACGTGGACGCCGTCCTGAAAGCCCTCGAGGGGCTCGAGGTCCCGAGCCCCGTTGGAAAGTACAAGGTGGACGAGAAGAACCACCACACGTGGAAGCCCGTGTACATTGGAAAGATCCGGGCCGACGGCCAGTTTGAGGTGGTCTGGAAGACCAAAGGGTGGGTGGCGCCGGAGCCCTGGAGCCCCGTGACCTACGCCAATCGGGCGTGCGACTGGAGCAAGGGCGGCAAGGGCACGTACGACGTGGTCGGCGGAAAGCGCGTGTGGCTCTCAGAAAAACAGTAGTCGGTATCGCCTCTCTCGTCCTGCTGGTTCTCCTGGGGGTCACCGGGCCCGGGGTCGCGACAGCGGCCCCCGGGCCCGGCATCCCTGACCTTGAGTCGGTCGCCCAAAAGCTCGCCGCGCCGGCTACCCAGGAGTCGGCGATCCTCGCTTTGCGGCAGATCAGCGACCCGTCCGTGGAGACCCTGCTGCGGGCGCTCAAGGACGGGAGCCTGTACAGGTGGAAGAGGAGCCTCGCCATCCTGGCCGATGACGGCACCCTGAAGGATCTGGCGGGGCAGCCCGTCGTGGACGACCGCGGCCAACCGGTCTCGCCCGCGGAGGGGCAGGAGGCCATCGCTCTGGAAGAGTGGCTGTTCGGCCTGGTTCAGAGCGTCCTCGAGCGCCTGGCGATCTTCGGCGCGGATCGCGAGGCGCGCCAGTCGGCCGCCTTCAAGCTCGGGAACTCGCGGGACGTCTCCGCGATCCCGGTGCTCGCGAAGGCCCTGGATCGGGAGGCGGATCGGCAGGTCAAAGGCGTCATCCAGGAAGCGCTGAACCGGTTGAGCCTCTCCTCGCCGGACGCCGCTGTGCGCGCGGGGGCGGCGCAGTTCCTGGGCCAGGCGTGGTCCGAGCCGGGCCTGGCTCAGCTCAGGGTCATGGCGGAGCAGGACGGGGACGCCGAGGCCAAGCAGGCCGCGCGCGCCGCCGTCAGGCGCATCGAAGTGTTCCTCACCTGGCGCAACCTGACCGGCTATCTCTTCAACGGCGTCAGCCTCGGGGCCGTCCTTCTGATCATGAGCCTCGGGCTCGCCGTGACCTTCGGCCTGATGGGCATCATCAATATGGCGCACGGCGAGATGCTCATGCTCGGGTCCTACACGGCGTATGTGGTGCAGGAGATCTTCGCCTCGCGCTTCGCCGCGCAGCAGGACTATTACTTCTTCGTGGCCCTGCCGCTCTCGTTCCTCGTGGCGGGGCTGGTGGGGCTCGCCCTGGAAGGCGGGATCATCCGCTTTCTCTACGGCCGGCCCCTGGAGACGCTCATCGTCACGTGGGGGATCGGGATGATCTTCCAGCAGTCGGCCCGGCTCTACTTCGGCGACCAGACGAGCGTGAACTCTCC
>JBBTEL010000236.1:0-9346 GCA_038042325.1 Candidatus Methylomirabilota bacterium | reverse complement strand
TCTTCCAGCAGTCGGCCCGGCTCTACTTCGGCGACCAGACGAGCGTGAACTCTCCCACCTGGTTTCGAGGTGGCCTGGAGGTCATGCCGGGATTGATCTTTCCCTGGAGCCGGATCTTCATCGTGGCGCTGTCCCTGGCAGCTCTGGCGGCGCTCTACCTGTTGCTGAACCGATCGTACGCGGGGCTCCGAGTGCGCGCCGTGATGCAGAACCGGGAGATGGCCTCGTGCCTGGGCGTCTCCACCCGGAAGATCGACGCCCTGACGTTTGGCCTGGGGACGGCGCTGGCAGGGGTGGCGGGGTGCGCGCTGGCCCTGATCGGCACGGTGGATCCCGAGGTCGGGAAGACCTACGTCGTGGATGCCTTCATGGTTGTCGTGCTGGGCGGCGTCGGCAAGCTCCTCGGGGCCGTCGTCGCCTCGTTCGGCATCGGCATGTCGAACAAGATCCTGGAGCCATCCATCGGGGGGACCGCGGCCGCCATCTATGCCAAGGTCGCCATTCTCGCGCTCGTGATCTGGTTCCTCCAGTGGAGGCCCACCGGCTTCTTCCCCGCCAAGGGGCGCGCCGCCGCCGAGGGCGCCTGAGGCCTCCCATGGTCCCCACCCTGGGGCGGCGGAGCTGGGACGCGCAACTCCTGTGGCTCGGGCTGTTCGGGATCGTGTTTGGGGTCGTCCTCCCTCTGGCCAACGCGCTGGGTTTCCTCTCGGACTACTACCTGAACCTCTTCGGGAAATACCTGTCGCTCGCCATCCTGGCCCTGGGCATGGACCTCATCTGGGGGTACACGGGAATCCTCTCCCTGGGGCAGGCCATCTTCTTCGGGATCGGGGCCTACTCCATCGGGATGCACATGATGCTGGAGGGGAGCGGCAAGGGCGTGTACGGAGAGCCGGTCCCCGACTTCATGATCTGGAACCAGGTCTACCAGCTTCCGCTCTTCTGGAAGCCCTACAAGTATGTCGTCTTCGCCCTGGGCTCCTCGGTCTTGCTGCCGGCCGCCCTGGCCGCGCTCGTCGGGTTCCTGACCTTTCGCCGGAGGCTCCGTGGGACCTACTTCGCCATCCTCACCCAGGCCATCGCGTTCGCCGTGTGGCTGATGCTCAATCGCAATGAAATGAAGCTGGGAGGCACCAACGGCCTGACCGATTTCAAGTCCATTCTCGGATTTTCCCTGGGCCAGCCAGCGACGCTCAGGGCGCTCTACATCTGCTCCGCGGTGCTGCTGGTGGTCGCGTTCCTCCTGTCGCGCTGGCTGGTCCGCTCGAAGACCGGGCTGGTTCTCCAGGCCATTCGGGACAACGAGCGGCGGCTGGAGTTCCTCGGCTACAACGTCGCCAGCTACAAGATCTTCGTGTTCGCCATCTCCGGCGCGCTGGCCGGCCTCTCCGGGCTGCTCTACGCCCCGCAGGTCGGCATCATCACGCCGAGCCAGGTCGGCGTGCTGCCCTCACTCGAGATCGTCATCTGGGTCGCCTTCGGCGGACGGGGGACGCTCTGGGGGGCGCTCCTTGGCGCGATCTCCATCAACTGGCTCCGGAGCGTGCTGACCGCCACGTATCCCAGCCTCTGGCCGATTATCCTGGGCGGATTGTTCGTGACCGTCATTCTGTTCTTCCCGCAGGGGCTCGTCGGGCTCGGCGCCCGGCTCAAGGCCCTCGGCGTGAGGAAATGGGTCTCCGTTCGAGCGCCGGCTTCGCCGGCGCAACCGAATCTGGGGGGAGGCTTCGGAAGGGGGGCGTAGCCCCCCTCCGAGTGGGACTATGGACACGCTGCTCTACGTGGAAGGCCTCAGCGTATCGTTTGACGGGTTTCTGGCGTTGAGAACCCTCAATCTCATCCTGGAGCGGCAGGAGCGGATCCGCCTGCTGATCGGCCCCAACGGGGCGGGGAAGACCACGCTCTTCGACGCGCTCACGGGCCAGGTCAAGCCGGTCCACGGCCGCGTTCTCTTCAAGGATCACGTCGACCTGCTCGGGTTGAGCGAGCATGTCATCGCCAACCACGGCGTGATCCGGAAGTTCCAGACTCCCTCCGTGTTCCCGGATCATACCGTCTTCGAGAACATGGTGCTCTCCTCCGGTCGAAAGCGGTTTCTGGCCACCCTCGCTGCCCGCGCCGCATCGCGGGAGGTGGATGGCATCGCCCGGGTGCTGGAGCAGGTCGGCCTGCTGCAGCACGCGCACGCGCGGGCCGGGACCCTCTCCCACGGCCAGAAACAGTGGCTGGAGATCGCCATGCTGCTCCTCCAGGAGCCGACGCTCCTCCTCCTCGACGAGCCCGTGGCCGGGATGACGAGGGCGGAGAAGGAAAAGACCGTCGCCCTGATGGAGTCGATCGTGCAGCGCTCGACCTGCACCATCATGCTCATCGAGCACGACATGCAGTTCGTCCGGCAGATCGCCGGCCGCGGCCACCGGGTGACCGTGCTGCACGAGGGAAGCGTGCTCTCGGAGGGCTCGATCGATCGGGTGCAGTCCGACGAGCGCGTGATCGAGGCGTATCTGGGCCGGGGCAGGGTGAGCGCGGAGGCGCCATGCTAGCCGTCAACGCGATCGACGTGTTTTACGGTGAGAGCCAGATTTTGACCCAGCTGAGCCTCGCTGTGGGGACAGGTCAGGTTGTGTGCGTCATGGGGCGCAACGGCGTCGGCAAAACCACCCTGCTCAAGACCATCATGGGACTCCTGGTACCGCGCCAGGGCACGATCGTCTTCGACGGGCACGAGATCGGTCACCTGACTCCCTACGAGCGGGCGCGCCGGGGGATCGGGTACGTTCCCCAGGGGCGAGAGATCTTCCCGTCCCTGAGCGTCCGCGAGAACCTGGTCCTGGGAGCCCGCCGGAAGCGGCCGACGCCGGAGTCCCTGGACTACGTCCTGTCCCTCTTCCCCGCGTTGTCCCAGATGCTCGGCAAACGCGGGGGGGACCTGAGCGGAGGGCAGCAGCAGCAGCTGGCCATCGCCCGTGCGCTGATCTCGGATCCGAAGCTGCTTCTCCTGGACGAGCCCACCGAGGGGATCCAGCCGTCCATCGTCCAGGAGATCGCCGCGGTGCTCCAGCAGATCAAGGGGGAACGAACACGGTCCATTCTCCTGGTGGAGCAGTACCTCGAATTCGCTCGCTCGATCTGCGACCACTTCTACGTGATGGAAAAAGGCGTGGTAGCCTTGGAGGGCGATCGCGGGGCGTTCCGCATCGACGAGGTGAGCCAGTTTCTGAGCGTGTAGGGGAGGTAAACGTGCATCTGACGCCGCGTGAGCAGGAGAAGCTGTTGATCTTCACCGCCGCCGAGGTCGCGCGCCGCCGCCGGGCGCGGGGCCTCCGGCTGAACTACCCGGAAGCGCTCGCCCTCATCACCGCCGAGGTCCTCGAAGGGATCCGCGACGGCCGATCGGTGTCCCAGCTCATGGCCGAGGGCGTGAACATTCTCACCCGCGACGACGTGATGGAAGGCGTCCCGGAGATGCTGGAGGAGGTTCAGCTCGAGGGAACCTTCCCTGACGGCACGAAGCTGGTCACGATCCACCACCCGATTCGATGACCCGCTCACCTCTATGCACTCCCCCCTCACCCCACTCATAATCCCCTCACCTTCATCCTCTCCCCCCGAGGGGGAGAGGGCAGGGTGAGGGGGAGGGGAGAAGAGGTGAGGGGCATTTGAGCGGGGTAGGGTGAGGGGGAGGAGGCCCGCATGATTCCAGGTGAATACCTGTTGGGCGAAGGCGAGGTCGTGGCCAACGTTGGGCGCCGGACCGCCGAGCTGACCGTGGCGAATACCGGAGACCGCCCGATCCAGGTGGGCTCTCACTTCCACTTCTTTGAAGCCAACAAGGCGCTCCGGTTCGACCGCGCCCGGGCGTTCGGGATGAGGCTCAACATCCCGGCGGGGACGGCGGTCCGCTTCGAGCCCGGCGACGAGAAGCGCGTAACGCTGGTGGAGCTGGCGGGCACCCGTGAGGTGTACGGGCTGAACGCCCTGACCGACGGACCGGCCGGCGACGCGGGGCGCGCCGGCGCCGTGGGCCGCGCGGCGCGCGAGGGTTTTCAAGGGGCCGGCTCATGACGCTCCGGCTCGCGCGCAAGCAATACGCCGATCTCTACGGGCCTACCGTCGGCGACCGGGTCCGGCTGACCGACACGGAGCTGCTCATCGAGGTGGAGCGGGACTTCACGGTCTACGGCGACGAGGTGAAATTCGGCGGCGGGAAGGTGATCCGGGACGGGATGGGGCAGTCCGCCCGGGCCACGACGGCCGAAGGGGCGCTCGACTGCGTCGTCACCAACGCGCTCATCCTCGACCACTGGGGGATCGTGAAGGCGGACATCGGGATCAAGGGCGGCCGCATCGTCGGGATCGGGAAGGCGGGCAATCCCGATCTGATGGCCGGTGTCTCGCCGGGAATGGTGATCGGAGCCGCCACGGAGGTCATCGCGGGCGAGGGGCGGATCGTCACGGCGGGCGGGATCGACACCCACATCCATTTCATCTGCCCTCAGCTCGTCTGGGAGGCGCTGTCCGCCGGCATGACGACGCTGATCGGCGGCGGGAGCGGCCCGGCCACGGGGACCAACGCCACGACCTGCACGCCGGGCGCGTGGAACATCCACCGCATGCTGGAAGCGGCCGACGGCCTGCCGATGAACCTGGGCTTCCTCGGCAAGGGCAACGCCTCGCGTCCCCAGCCCCTGCGTGAGCAGATCGAGGCGGGCGCCATCGGGCTGAAGCTCCACGAGGATTGGGGGACCACGCCGGCCGCCATCGACTGCGCGCTGGGCGTGGCGGAGGAGCACGACGTCCAGATCGCGATCCATACCGACACGCTGAACGAGGCGGGCTTTGTCGAGGACTCGATCCGGGCCTTCAAGGGGCGGACGATTCACACGTACCACACCGAAGGCGCCGGCGGCGGGCACGCGCCCGACATCATCCGCGTCTGCGGGGAGCCGAACTGCCTGCCGTCCTCGACGAACCCAACCATGCCGTTCACCGTGAACACCATGGACGAGCATCTCGACATGCTGATGGTCTGCCACCACCTGAACCCGAAGATCCCCGAGGACCTCGCCTTCGCCGAGTCCCGGATCCGGGCCGAGACGATCGCCGCCGAGGACGTGCTCCACGACCTGGGCGCGATCAGCATGCTCTCCTCCGATTCGCAGGCCATGGGGCGTATCGGCGAGGTGGTCACGCGCACCTGGCAGACCGCCGACAAGATGAAGCGTCAGCGCGGCCCGCTGCCCGGGGATGGGCGCAACGACAACGCCCGGGCGAAGCGCTACGTGGCGAAGTACACGATCAACCCCGCGATCACCCACGGGATCGCCCACGAGACCGGCTCGATCGAGGTCGGGAAGCTCGCCGACCTGGTGCTCTGGAAGCCGGCCTTCTTCGGCGTCAAGCCGGAGCTGGTGGTGAAGGGCGGGTTCATCGCGTGGGCGGCCATGGGGGACCCGAACGCCTCGATTCCCACCCCCCAGCCGGTGCTCTACCGCCCGATGTTCGGCGCCTTCGGGCGCGCGCCGTTCGCGACGGGGCTGACCTTCCTCTCCCGTGCGGCGCTGGAGGACGGAGTCGCGGCGCGCCTCGGCCTCCAGAAGCGCGTGGTGGCGGTGAAGCACTGCCGCGGCCTCACGAAGGGGGCGATGATCCACAACGATTACTGCCCGCGCATTGAGGTGGACCCGGAGACCTACCAGGTCCGCGCCGACGGCCAGCTGCTCACCTGCGAGCCGGCGCGGACCCTCGCCATGGCCCAGCGTTACTTCCTTTTTTAGGTGATGATCGTCATCGAGCGTGTTGTATCAGGGATCGTGGATGAAATGCTGAAGGGGAAGGAGCGGGATACACTCAGGCTGACGTGGGAGGAGCGCCGGTGGGGTCGGCGAAGGCTCACGACCGTGAAGGGACGGGAAGTCGCCCTCGCGCTGCCGACCGGGAGCGTGCTTCGCGCGGGACAGATCCTCGCGGTGGAGCCGGAGTGGTATCTGGAAGTGGAATCGGCTCCCGAGCCGGTCATCGCCGTCTTCCCGCGCGATCACGCCGAGGCGCTCCGCCTCGCCTTCGAGGTCGGCAATCGCCACTTCTCGCTCGCCCTCGAGCCCGATGCTCTCCTCGTTCCGGACGACCCGGCGATGGAGCAGCTCCTCACCCGGCTCGGGGCGAAATGGGAGCGACGGACGGTCATCTTCAATCCCATCGGGGCCGCCCACGCCCATGAGCACTGATCTGCCGCTGAGCCTGCTCCAGTTCGCCGACGGCCTCTTTCCCAGCGGCGGCTACGCCCATTCCTTCGGGCTCGAGTATTACGTCCAGGCGGGCGAGGTCCGCGATCCGGCAGGCGTCGAGGCGTTCGTCCACGCCCACCTCGAAGGGGCGGCGGGCCCGTGCGACGCCGTCGCTGTCGTCGCGGCCTTGACGCTCGGCGATCGGGAGGACTTGGACGGCTGCCTCTCCCTCGACGAGACCCTCGACGCCATGAAGCCGGTCGCTGAATTCCGCGAAGCAAGCCGTCAAATGGGCCGCCAAACCCTCCGCGTCGCCGCCACCGTGACCGATCATCCGATGCTCCGCGCCGTTTCGGAGCTCGTCGAGGCGGGCCGGACGCCGGGCCATCACCCGCTGGCCTTCGGGCTGGCCGGGAGCGCGCTCGGGTGGCCTGCCGAGGCCGCCGCCCGCGCGTACCTCCACTCGACGACGGCCCTGCTCATCGGCGCGGCGCTCAGGTTGCTACCGCTCGGCCAGCTCGATGGCCAGCGCATCCTCCGGGCGGCCGCTCCGCTCATCGAGCGGCTCGCCCGGGAGACCGAGGGCAAGGGGCCCGCCGATCTCTGGAGCTTCGCCCCGGGGATCGAGATCGCCGGTATGCGCCACGCCCGGCTGGACGCCAGGCTCTTCCGATCATGATTCCGAAGCCGCTCAAGATCGGGGTGGGGGGACCGGTGGGGTCCGGGAAGACGGCGCTGGTCGAGGCGCTCTGCCTCCGCCTGCGCGGCCGGTATGATCTCGCGGTCATCACCAACGACATCTACACGAAGGAGGATGCCCAATTCCTGATCCGCCGGGGCGTGCTCCCGGCCGAGAGGGTCCTCGGCGTGGAGACGGGGGGGTGCCCGCACACGGCCATCCGTGAGGACGCCTCGGTGAATCTGGAGGCGATCCGCGACCTCCTCCGCCGCTTCCCCGGTCTGGATTTGATCTTCGTGGAGAGCGGCGGCGACAACCTGGCCGCCACGTTCAGCCCCGAACTGGTGGATGCCGCGATGTACGTGATCGACGTGGCCGAAGGGGAGAAAATCCCGCGCAAGGGAGGGCCGGGGATCACCCGCTCCGACCTCCTGGTCATCAACAAGATCGACCTGGCTCCGTATGTGGGGGCCGACCTCTCCGTCATGGAGGCGGACGCCAAGCGGATGCGGGGAGCGCGGCCGTTCGTCTTCACCAACCTGAAGGACGGAACCGGCGTTGCTTCCATCATCGACTGGATCCGCGCCAGCCTTCTCTTCGACGCCTGATCGCGTCGGGCGGGACGGGGCGCTGGCGCTCGCCTTCGAGCGCCGGGGCGGGGGCACTGTCCTCACCGCGCGCCGCTTCACCCTTCCCCTCCAGGCCCTGGAGCCGATCCCCCTCGAGGGGGCCGGCTCGGTCTGTCTCACGCTCCTGAATCCCACGGGGGGGGTGCTGGGAGGCGATCGTCTGGAGACCGAGGTCACAGTGGGACCCGGCGCCCACGTCTGCCTGACCACTCCCTCGGCCACGCGGGTCTATCGTGCGCTCGGCCCTCCCGCCGTCCAGGAGACCAGCATCCGGCTCGGGGCCGGCGCCGTGGTCGAATACATTCCCGATCATGTGATCCCCCATCCGGGCTCCGCGTTCCATCAGTCCCTGACGGTGGAGATGGGCCCCGGGAGCCGGGTGATCCTCTCTGACGCCTTGGCCATCGGCCGGCTGGCCCGGGAGGAGCGCTGGGCATTCAGGGAGCTCGCGAGCCGGATCACCGTCACCGCCAGCGGGCGGCCGCTCTTTCTCGATCGGATCAACCTCGATCCCTCGAGACGAATCCCCCAGGGGCTCGGTGGGATGGAGCGTTTCGGCTACCTCGCGAGCCTCGCGCTTTTCGCCGACGGCTTCGCGGGCTGGGAGGACGTGATGTGCGCCCTGGAAGCGCGGCTCGCCGCGTGGCCGTCGGTTCTGGGCGGCGTGAGCCTCGTGGCCCGGGGCGGGTGTCTGGTTCGGTTCCTCGCGCCGTCGGCCTACGACCTCACCGAAGCGACCCGGGGCCTGTGGGCCCTGGCCCGCCACTCGCTCCTCGGTCTTCCCGCGCTCGACTTGAGGAAGGGGTAACCGTCTTCAGATCGGTTCCGCGCGCCGCCCTCGCCCTTCTTCTGGTCGCCGGCCTCCAGGCGGGGTGCGCCGGGGTGGGCGGCCCCAAGCCCGGCGCCCCCGCCCACCACGCCGAAGGCGGCTTCAGGAATACCAACCCCGGGTACGTTCCCGCGACAGCCTGGGTTCGCACGAAGTTCTTCTTCTCCCGCGTCTGGGCGACCACCTTCCACCCGCGCTCGGCGACCCTTCCGCGCGTCGCCAACGACGGCCGGACGCTCAGGGAGAACCGGAGCGAGGCCACCGTCACCTGGGTCGGGCACTCCACGCTCCTGATCCAGCTCGACGGGGTGAACCTGCTGACCGATCCCCACTGGTCGGATCGCGCGAGCCCGTTCTCGTTCGCGGGCCCCAAGCGGGTCACGCCGCCGGGGCTCAGGTTCGAGGACCTTCCGCCGATCCACCTCGTGCTCATTTCCCACGACCATTACGACCACCTGGACGTCGCCACAGTCCTGCGCCTGGCGGAGGTCCATCGCCCGCTCTTCCTGGTGCCGCTGGGGCTCAAGGCGTGGCTCGCCCATCTGGGGATCACGACGGTGGAAGAGCTGGACTGGTGGGAGAGCCGGTCGTTCAACGGGCTCACGCTCACGTGCCTGCCGGCCCAGCACTTCTCGAGCCGTACCTTCTGGGACCGCAACCGGCGGCTCTGGAGCGGCTGGGCCGTGGCCGGGCGGGCCAAGCGGCTTTTCTTCGCGGGCGACACGGGCTACTACGACGTCTTCAAGGAGATCGGCAGGCGCCTCGGCCCCTTCGACCTGGCCGCCGTCCCGATCGGGGCCTATATGCCGGCGAAGATCATGAAATCGGGCCACACCACGCCGGAGGAGGCGCTCCAGCTCTTCGATGACGTCCGGGGGCGGCGCTTCGTGGGGATCCACTGGGGGACCTTCGACCTGGCCGAAGAGCCGATCGAGGAGCCCCCGAAGCGCGTGGAGGCCGAAGCCCGCCGCCGTGGGATCGA
>JBBTEL010000235.1:0-1775 GCA_038042325.1 Candidatus Methylomirabilota bacterium | reverse complement strand
GACGGGTCCTTCGACCCGGTCCTTCAGCGCCTTCAGCGTCTGAACTGCGCCCTGCTCGCCGGCGCCGCGCGCGAGAAAGGCCGGGAGCGTGGTGCGGCCGCCCATCGCGTAGGTCACGAGCACGCCCTGGTCCCAGGGCTCGACCTTCCAGTACCCCCATTGATCGCGGAAGAGGTCGTTGTCACGGCCGCGATCCAGCTCCCAGCGGAGCCGGTGGGCGGCCGCGTCGGCGCAGTTGTTGACGTGGAAGCGGAGGGCGAACGGGCCCACGGCGACGCGGTAGCGGACGAGGGTGCGATCGCCGCCGCGTTCGAGCACCGCGCTCTCCTTCACCCGGGGAAACAACCCCGCGTGGCCGGGGAAATCCACGAGCGTCCGCCAGACGGTGTCGGGGTCGGCCTGGAGCAGCCCCAGAGCGGTTCCCCCCATGGCGCCGCCGCCGGAGCCCCCGGCCGGGATCTCGCTCTTGAAGAGGATGCGCCCCTGCCGCAGCAGGCGCTCGTCGGTGGACGACAGCGTCAGATCGGCCGTCACCGGGTGGGGAAGGGACAGGAGCAGGACGAGGGCGAGGAGGGCCGGCGCGCACCGCGTCCGGCGCGCGAGCCGGCCCAACCGAGGACCGAGGAACATGAGGGCCTCCTCTTGGGAGATAGAGAACAACATTTCATCTATCTCACGGCTCGCCGCAGCGTGTCAACGCCGATGAGCGCGCGGCCGCGTTGAGCCGCCCCGGAGCGGGTGCTATAATCCCGGCCATGGCCACCCTCACCGAATCCCGGCAGCAATCCCTCCGGCGCGCCCTCGAGGGGATCGTGGGGAAGTCGGCCGTGCTCACCGATCCGCAGGAGCTGATGGTGTACGAGTCCGACGGCCTGACCCTCTTCCGGGCGCTGGCCGACTTCGTGGTCTTCCCCACGTCCACCGAGCAGGTGTCGGCGCTCGTCAAGCTCGCCGACGCGGAAGGACTGCCTTTCGTGGCGCGGGGGGCGGGGACCGGCCTCAGTGGCGGGTGCCTCCCTGCCGAGGGCGGGCTGGTGATCGCGCTGTCGCGGATGACCCGGATCCTCGAGGTGGACTACGACAACCAGCTGGCGGTCGTCGAGCCGGGGCTGGTGAACCTGCACCTGTCGTGGGCGGTCGGCCCGCGCGGCTACTACTACGCGCCCGACCCCTCGAGCCAGCAGGCCTGCACCATCGGTGGGAACATCGCCAACAATTCCGGCGGGCCGCACACGCTGAAGTACGGCGTGACGACCAACCACGTGCTGGGCCTTGAGGTGGTGCTCCCCGACGGCGAGGTGGTCTGGCTGGGCGGCAAGACGCGCGACCCGCAGGGGTACGATCTCACGGGCGTCTTCGTCGGCTCGGAGGGGACTTTCGGCATCGCGACGAAGATCGTGGTGCGCCTCCTCAGAAAACCGCAGGCCGTGAAGACGGTGCTGGCGGCCTTCGACGAGATCGATCGGGCCTCGGAGGCGGTGTCGGCGATCATCGCCCGGGGCCTCGTCCCCGCGGCGATCGAGATGATCGACCAGGTGACGATCCAGGCCGTCGAGGACGCCTTCGGCTGCGGGTACCCGCGCGATGCCGCCGCGGCGCTCCTCATCGAGCTGGACGGGCTGGCGGCCGGGATGGAGGCGCAGGCCGAGCGCGTGGTGGCGGCCTGCGTGGAGGCCGGCGCCACCGAGGTGCGCATGGCGAAGGACGAGGCCGAGCGGCAGCTCCTCTGGAAGGGGCGCAAGTCGGCGTTCGGGGCCTACGGGCGCGTCTCGCCC
>JBBTEL010000234.1:9343-10407 GCA_038042325.1 Candidatus Methylomirabilota bacterium | reverse complement strand
TACCATATCCCCGTGAATCGCCGGATGCTCTTCGGACTCCTCCTCGCGGGGCTCGCCCTGGGCCCGTCAACGGTCGCCCCGGCCGAACGGGACGCCCCCGTCGAGAGGCTCGAGCGCTTTCGCTCCCTCGCCATCGCCCGGCTCGGGGCGCTGGAGCTCTCGGGAGGGGAGCCGGTCCCGGAGGTTGTCGCGGAGCTCTACGCCCTCCTCGACGACGAGATCCTCGATAACCTCGCGAGCGGCAGCCTCTTCGCCTCGGAGGGATTTGTCCAGGAGCGGCTCGACGCCCTCCGGGAGGTGTGGGGAGGGGCCGCCTTCAGGGTCTTGGCGCTCGGCGGCAGCGGGCTCACCGTCGTCGCCGTCCAGCTCTCCCCGGGCGGATGGGGGAACAGCGTCCGCGTCTACGGGCCGAGCGGATCCCGCGCCGCCCTCGTCCGGGCAATCCATCGGGAGGGCGTGCCGGCCCTCCACGAAATGCCGCCGACGCGGGCCGGCGACCCTCAATTCCTCGTCGCCTGGGTGGGCCCCCAGTCGAGCCGCGGGAGCACCGGCCTCCGCCTCGAGCTCTGGCGGATGCGGGGAGAGTCCCTCGACCCGGCCTGGTCCACCGACGGCGTGACCGAGGGCGGACTTGTCGTCAGCCGGTTCGCGCTGGGCGGTCACCACGTTTCCTTCCGGTACGAGATAAGATACCCAGGGTGGAAGCCCGGCTGCGAGGGCCAGACGGAGCACGAGGACCTGTATCGCTACGCCGCCGCCGGTGAGACGTTCGTGCTGGCCCGGCGGCAGGTCGTGAACGGCTGGCATCGGGAGGTCCACGCCGTGCTCGCCCGATTTCTGGCGGCGCTCAACACCCCTGATCGGCGCGCCCTCGCCCGGTTGGTTCCCGAGAGCGCCCTCAGCGCCCGGCTCCCGGCCCGGCTCGAGCCGGACCTCGCCTGCGACGCGGCTGACGGGCCGTCCCCCGGCGCCGTCACCCTGGCGGCCGTGGAGCCTACGGGCGGGCGCCCCTGGAGCCTCGTCTTCCGCCGCGCGGGGGCGGGATGGCGCCTCGCCGCGGCGGC
>JBBTEL010000234.1:5852-9243 GCA_038042325.1 Candidatus Methylomirabilota bacterium | reverse complement strand
GATCGCCGACCGGTACGACCCGCAGCAGGTCGAGGAGCGCTGGTACCGTCACTGGCAGGAGCACGGGTACTTCCGCGCCGACCCGGCCTCCCCGAAGACACCCTACTGCATCGTCATCCCGCCCCCCAACGTCACGGGGTCGCTCCACATGGGGCACGCGCTCGACAACACCATCCAGGACATCCTGATCCGCTGGAAGCGGATGGACGGTCTGAACGCCCTCTGGGTGCCCGGCACCGACCACGCCGGCATCGCGACCCAGTACGTGGTCGAGCGCCAGCTGGCCGCCGAGGGCAAGACCAAGGAGGACCTGGGGCGCGAGGCGTTCGTCGCGCGGATCTGGAAGTGGAAGGAGGAATCCGGCGGCACCATCATCCGCCAGCTCCAGCGCCTGGGCGCCTCCTGCGACTGGGAGCGCACCCGCTTCACCATGGACCCCGGGCTCTCCGAGGCCGTCCGGGAGGTCTTCGTGAGGCTCTGGGAGGAGGGCCTCCTCTACCGGGGCGACTACATCGTCAACTGGTGCCCGCGCTGCCGCACGGTGCTCTCGGACCTGGAGGTGGAGCACGAGGAGCGGGACGCCCAGCTCTTCTACATCAAGTACGGCCCCCTGACGCTGGCCACGGTGCGCCCGGAGACCAAGCTCGGCGACACCGCCCTGGCGGTGCACCCCCGGGACCGGCGCTACGCCAAGTACGTCGGAAAAATCCTGGAGGTTCCGTCCGTGGAGGGCGCCATCCGGATGAAGGTGGTGGCCGACGAGGCGGTGGACCCCAAGTTCGGGACCGGCGTGGTCAAGGTGACGCCCGCCCACGACCCGGCAGACTTCGAGATCGGCAAGCGTCACGGCCTGGAAGTGCGGCAAGTGATCGGCTTCGACGCGACGATGAACGAGCGGGCCGGCCGCTACGCGGGGCTCGACCGCTTCGAGTGCCGGAAGCGGATCGTCGAGGACATGAAGATTCTGGGCCTCATCGAGAAGATCGAGCCCTACCACCACAGCGTGGGGGTCTGCTACCGCTGCAAGACCGTCGTCGAGCCGCTGGTCTCGACCCAGTGGTACGTGCGGACCAAGCCCCTGGCGGAGCCGGCCATCAAGGCGGTCCGCTCGGGGAAGATCAAGATCATCCCGCGCGGGTGGGCCAAGACCTACTACCACTGGATGGAGAACATCCGCGACTGGCCCATCTCCCGCCAGCTCTGGTGGGGCCACCGGATTCCGGCCTGGTACTGCGACAAGGACGGCTCCGTCCACGTCTCCCGCACCGACCTCGCCCAGTGCCCGACGTGCGGCGGGACTCTGCGCCGGGATGAGGACGTGCTCGATACCTGGTTCTCCTCGGGGCTCTGGCCCTTCTCGACGCTCGGATGGCCCCGGAACACGCCGGATCTGGCCACCTTCTACCCGACCGCCTGCCTCGTCACCGGCTTCGACATCCTGTTCTTCTGGGTGGCCCGGATGGTGATGCTCGGGATCAAGTTCATGGGCGACGCGCCGTTCCGCGACGTCTATCTCCACGCCCTGATCCGCGACCTCGAGGGCCAGAAGATGTCCAAGGTCAAGGGGAACATCATCGATCCCCTGGACCTCATGGACAAGTACGGGACCGACGCCCTCCGCTTCACGCTGGCGGCGCTGGCGGGGCAGGGACGGGACATCCGCTTCGGGGAGGAGCGGGTGGAGGCGTACCGCAACTTCGCCAACAAGCTCTGGAACGCGGCGCGGTTCGTCCTGACCAATCTGGAGGACTACGATCCGGCGAAGGCCGACGGCGCGGCGCCGGGGCTGACGGATCGGTGGATCCTGAGCCGCCTGGCCGGCGCGGTCGCCAAGGTGCGAAGAGCCCTCACGGCGTACCGTTTCAACGACGCCGCGGGAGCCGCCTACCAGTTCGTCTGGCACGAGTTCTGCGACTGGTACGTCGAGTGCGCGAAGTGGAGCCTCTACCGGAGCGACGATCCCGCCGCGCGGGCCCGTACGCAGAAGACCCTCGCCGACGTCCTCGAGACGACGCTCCGCCTCCTGCATCCCTTCATGCCGTTCATTACGGAGGAGATCTGGCAGCGGCTGCCGCACCATGGGGCGAGCATCATGCTGGCCCCGTTTCCCAAGGCGACGAAGAGGGCCCACGACGCACCGGCGGAGAAGGACATGGGCCTGCTCATCGGCGTGATCACGGCCATCCGGAACATCCGGGGCGAGATGCGGATCCCTCCGTCCACCACCCTCCAGGCGGTGCTGAGACCCGGGAGCCGCCCGGCCACGAAGCTCCTGGCGTCCCACGCCCCTCTCGTCCAGACGCTGGCGCGCTGCGAGGCGACGGTGGACCCGCGGGCGAAGCGCCCCCCGGCCTCCGCCATGGCCATCGCCGGCGGGGTCGAGTGCTTCGTCCCCCTCGAGGGCCTCGTGGACCTCGAGGCCGAGCTGCGGCGTCTGAGAAAAGAGCTTCGCAAGGTGGAGGAGCAGCTTTCCTTCCTCGAGGGCAAGCTGCGGAACCGAGAGTTCAAGGCCAAGGCCCCCGCCGAGGTGGTCGAGCGGGAGAAGGGGCGGCTCGTGGAGCAGCGGGAGATCCGCGCGAAGCTCCAGGCAAGCCTCCGGCGCATCCGTGACGCGGACAGGTGAAGCCGTCCACGTGACGGCTGGGGTCAGGCATGCGTATTTGCGTTGCGCGGGAGGGGCGGCCCTCGACGGCTGGGCGGCGAGTCCGGTGGTGAGCCTGGGCGAAGTGGGCTCCACCCAGACCGAGGCCCGGCGCCGGGCTGACGCCGGGGCGCCGGAGGGCACGGTGGTCCGGGCCGAGCACCAGACGGGGGGCCGGGGACGCCTCGGGCGGGACTGGGTTGACGAGCCGGGATCGGCGCTGCTGGTCTCGATCGTCCTCCGCCCCCCCGTGGAGGTCTCCCGCCTCCCCCAGCTCTCCCTCGTGGCCGGGGTCGCCGCGGCCGAAGCGCTCCGGGAGGCGTCGGGGCTGCCGGTCGCCGTCGCCTGGCCCAACGATCTGCTCATCCGCGGGCTGAAGGTGGCCGGCATCCTGGCGGAGTCGTCGGCCGCGCCCGGCGCCGGGCCGGTGGTCATCCTCGGCATCGGGATCAACGTCAACCAGACGCGCTTCCCCCCCGACCTCGCGGGCCGGGCGACCTCGCTCGCTCTCGAGGCGGCGCATCCCTTCGACCGGGAGCGGCTGCTGGCGGCCGTGCTCGGCAGTCTGGAAGCCTGGTACCGGCGCTGGGTGGCCGAAGGCTTCGAGCCCGTCCGTGAGGCCTGGCGGCGCGGGTCGGCGACTCTCGGGCGACGGGTCGCGGTCGGGGACGGCATCCAGGGGGTTGCCGAGGACCTGGCAGAGGACGGAGCCCTCCTCGTGAGGACGGAGACGGGCGCCCTCGTCCGGCG
>JBBTEL010000234.1:0-5752 GCA_038042325.1 Candidatus Methylomirabilota bacterium | reverse complement strand
GATGCTGCTGGTCATTGAAATGGGGAACACCAACACGGGCCTCGGGGTCTTCGACGGCCGCCGCCTGGTGGTCTCGTGGCGCCTGGCGAGCCGCCGCGAGCAGACCGCCGACGAGTACGGCGTCTTCATCCAGACCCTCCTGGCGAACCAGGGGATCGACCGCGGGCGGATCACGGCGGTCGCGATCTCCAACGTCGTCCCGCCGGTCCAGCAGACGCTCGAGTGGACCTGCGAGAAGTACTTCGGGGTCCGGCCCTTCAGCGTCGAGCCGGGAGTCAACGTGAAGCTGCCCATGCGCGTGGATAACCCTCACGAGGTCGGCGCCGATCGCCTCTGCAACGCCGTCGCCGCCGTGGCGCTTTACGGCCCGCCCTTCATCGTGGTGGATTTCGGGACGGCCACCAACTTCGACTGCGTGAACACCCGCGGCGAGTTCATCGGGGGGGCCATCGCCCCCGGGCTCACCCTGGCGGCGGAGGCGCTCTTCGCGAGGGCCGCACGTCTCCACCGCGTCGAGTTCGTGAAGCCGAAAGAGGCCATCGGGCGCAACACCGTGACCAATATCCAGTCGGGGCTGGTCTACGGGTACGCCGGCCTCGTGGACGGGCTGGTCGAGCGCATCCGGGCCGAGATGGACGGGGAGCCCAAGGTCATCGCCACCGGGGGCCTGGCCACCCTGATCCAGGGGGTGGCCCGCTCCATCCAGCACGTGAACCCCGACCTCAGGCTCGAGGGCCTCCGGCTGATCTGGGAGCAGGCCCACCCCCAGGGTCCTTGACAGGGGAGGGGACGGACCGGTACACTACCCCACAATGTAGTAGGGGCGACGGTCGGGGTTCCTATATACGGGGCTCGCGGCCTCCAGGGAGGGGGCCAACACATGGGCATGTGGATCGGGCGGGGGCGCAAGGCCAGGATCGCGTACGGCTTCGACGACATCGCCCTGGTGCCGGGAGCCGTCACCGTGAACTCCAACGAAGTCGACATCGCGTGGGAGCTCTGCGGCCGGCGCTTCGAGATCCCGATCATCGCCGCGGCCATGGACGGCGTCGTGGGACCCCGGCTCGCCGCGGAGATGGGGCGGCTGGGCGGCCTCGCGGTCCTGAACCTCGAGGGGATCCAGACGCGGTACGAGGACCCCGACCAGGTGCTGGAGCGGATCATCTCGGCCAGCCTCGAGGAGGCGACCCGGATCATCCAGGGGATCTACGGCGAGCCCATCAAGGAAGAGCTGATCCACAAGCGGATCAGCGAGATCAAGAAGGGCGGCGGCCCCGCCGCGGTCTCCTCCATTCCCCAGCGCGCCGAGCGCTTCGCCAAGATCGCCGAGGAGGCGGGGGCCGACCTCTTCGTCGTCCAGTCCACCGTGACGACCGCCCGCCACCTCGCCACGGAGTACACCCCCCTGGACTTCAGCAAGCTCAAGAAAAACCTCTCGATCCCCCTCATCGTCGGCAACTGCGTCACCTACGAGGCCTGCCTGGAGCTGATGCAGTCCGGCGTTGACGCGTTGCTCATCGGAGTGGGGCCGGGTGCCGCCTGTACCAGCCGCGAGGTCCTCGGGCTGGGCGTCCCCCAGGTCACGGCCACCGCGGACTCGGCGGCGGCGCGCGACTTCCACTACAAGCAGACCGGGCGCTACGTGCCCATCATCACGGACGGCGGGATGACCACCGGGGGCGACATCTGCAAGGCGCTGGCCGCGGGCGCCGACGCCGTGATGATCGGCTCGGCCTTCGCGCGCGCCCATGAAGCGCCGGGCCGCGGCTACCACTGGGGCATGGCGACGCCCCACCAGAACCTGCCGCGCGGCACCCGGATCCGCGTGGGCGTGACGGGCCCGCTGGAGCAGATCCTCCTCGGACCCGCGTTCACCGACGACGGCACCCAGAACCTGGTGGGCGCGATTCGCACGTGTATGGGCTCCGTCGGCGCCCGCAGCATCCGCGAGTTCCAGCTCACCGAGCTGATCATCGCCCCGGCCATCAAGACGGAGGGGAAAGTCTTCCAACGCGCGCAGAAGCTGGGACTGCCCAAGTAACGCAGTCAGCGATCAGCCGTCAGACGCTGACAGCCGACAGCTGATGGCTGAAGGGCCCTCATGGATAAGATCGCGGTCCTCGACTTCGGCTCCCAGTACACCCAGCTGATCGCCCGCCGCGTCCGCGAGCTCAGCGTCTACTCCGAGATCTTCTCCTGCCTCCACCCGCTGGACGAGATCCTCGCCGGCGGCTACAAAGGGATCGTCCTCTCCGGGGGGCCGTCCAGCGTCTACGAGGACGGCGCGCCGCTCCCGCCCCGGAAGCTCTTCGAGGCGGGGATCCCGATCCTCGGCATCTGCTACGGGATGCAGGCGATGGCCTACTTGCTGGGCGGGCACGTGATCCCGGCCGAGCGCCGCGAGTACGGCGCCGCCGAGTTCCGCCTCGAGGGGAGCGAGGGCCTCTTCGACGGCGTCAGGCCCGAGCACGGCGGCCGGATGCGGGTCTGGATGAGCCACGGCGACACGGTGCTCAAGCCCCCCAAAGGGTTCGTGTCCCTCGGCTCCACAGAGAACTGTCCGGTGGCGGCCATGGCCGATCCGAAGCGGCGTCTGTACGCCGTGCAGTTCCACCCCGAGGTCGTCCATACCCCGCAGGGGAAGACGATCCTCCAGAACTTCGTCGCCCTCTGCGAGGCCAATCCCACCTGGTCCATGGCGTCCTTCATCGACGCCGCCGTCGAGGAGATCCGGGGGATGGTGGGCCGCGACCGGGTCCTGTGCGCCCTCTCCGGGGGCGTGGACTCCGCGGTCGTCGCGGTCCTGGTCCACCGCGCCGTCGGCGACCGGCTGACGTGCGTCTTCGTGGATAACGGCGTCCTTCGCAAGGGTGAGGCCGCCTCGGTTGTCCACACCTTCCGGGACCACTTCAAGATCAACCTCGTGCACGTGGACGCCTCCAAGCGCTTTCTCCAGCAGCTCAGCGGCGTGGCCGACCCCGAGCTCAAGCGCAAGCGCATCGGCGCCGAGTTCATCGCCGTGTTCGAGGAGGAAGCCCGGAAGCTCGGCGAGATCCCCTGGCTCGCCCAGGGCACGCTCTATCCCGACGTGATCGAGTCGGTCTCCTTCCGGGGGCCGTCGGCCACGATCAAGACCCACCACAACGTGGGCGGCCTGCCCACCGTCATGCGGTTCAAGCTCCTGGAGCCCCTCCGCGAGCTCTTCAAGGACGAGGTGCGCCAGCTCGGCGGGCTCCTGGGGCTCCCGCCGGAGATCGTGTGGCGGCAGCCGTTCCCCGGCCCGGGGCTGGCCATCCGGGTCCTGGGGGAGGTGACGGAGGACCGGCTCGATCTCCTGCGCGAGGCCGACGCCATCGTCCAGGAGGAGGTGCGGCGGGCCGGGCTCGAGCGGGAGCTCTGGCAGGCCTTCGCCATCCTGCTCCCCGTCAGGACCGTGGGCGTCATGGGGGACTTCCGCACCTACGCCCAGGTGATCGCGCTCCGCGCCGTCATGAGCCAGGACGCGATGACCGCCGACTGGGCGCGGCTGCCCTACGAGCTCCTGGGCCGGATCTCGAACCGCATCATCAACGAAGTGAAGGGCGTCAACCGGGTCGTGTTCGACATCTCGTCCAAGCCGCCGAGCACCATCGAGTGGGAGTGATGGTGACGTCACTGATCAGATGACCAGAGAACAAGAGATCGAACGCATCGTCCGGCGGATCGCGGAGGGGTACCAGCCCATCAAGGTGATCCTCTTCGGTTCCTATGCTTACGGCGATCCAACGCCCGACAGCGACATCGACCTTCTGATCGTAAAGGAAACGCCGGATCGATTCATTGATCGCTGGGTTGCGGTCAGAGAACTGATCGCGGACCCCGAGCGGCGTATCCCGGTGGAGCCGATCGTTGTGACCCCCGACGAGCTACAGCGCCGTCTCGCCCGGGGAGATCAGTTCTTCCAGGAGATCGTCGCCCGCGGCAAAGTCGTTTATGCCGCCTGAGGAATCCCACTATGCGAGGGATTGGCTCAGGATCGCCGAGAGAGATTGGGGGCGCATCGGTCACGCCCTTGACGACGGAGATGCCGACGAGGCCGGATTCTGGCTCCAGCAGGCCCTTGAGAAATTCCTGAAGGCGTACCTCTTGTCAAAGGGCTGGAGTCTCAGGAAGGTGCACGACCTGGAGGTCCTCGTGAACGAAGCCGCCATGTATGTGCCAGATGTGGCGCGTTATTCGAAGGCCTGCCGGAAGATCAGCGGTTACTATATCGCCGAGCGATATCCGCTCCTGGACTCCCTGCCGCCGACGGTGGAGGAAGTGTCTCGCTCGAGGGACGAGATCACAGGGCTGGTGGAATTCATCCGTCGGGAGTGCGGGATATGACCCGTGCGGTCGTCCACCCGCACGTCCACTCGGAGTACAGCCTCCTGGACGGGGCGCGCCCCCTGGACCGGCTCGTCGCCCGGGCCAAGAAGCTCCGCTTCCCCGCCCTGGCCCTCACCGACCACGGCAACCTGTTCGGGGCCATCGACTTTTACCCGGCCTGTGAAAAGTCGGGCGTCAAGCCGCTCCTCGGGGCCGAGCTCTACGTGGCGCCGGAGAGCCGTTTCGAACGCGCCAATGTAGAGTGGGAGTGACACGATGAGCAAGCTCGTCCTGGCCGTGGTCGTGTTCCTGGTGGGCATGGGGATCTCGCGCTACCTCAACCGGGCAGAAGACCTTCCGCTTCAGGTGCGGCGGCTCGGGGCGCGCCTGGCGTTCCTCGGCGGCATCGTGGTGCCGGCCCTGATCCTCCTCTTCTCCACCTTCCGCATCATCCCCGCCGGTCACGTGGGGGTGGCGCTGCTGTTCGGCCAGGTCCAACCGGTCCCCCTCAAGGAAGGGCTCAACCTCGTCAACCCGCTCTACGACGTGATCGACATGGACACGCGCGTGAAACGGCATCAGGCCCGCTACGACGCCGCGTCCAAGGACCTCCAGGCCGTCCATGTGGAGATGGTCCTCAACTTCCGGCTGCTGCCCGAGAAGGCAGCGGAGGTCTACCAGCGGGTGGGAGTCGGCTACTCCAACGTCATCGTGGATCCCGCCGCCCAGGAAATCCTCAAGGCGAACAGTGCGCTCCACAATGCCGCGGAGATCTTGCAGAAACGACCGGCCATCAAGGCGGATGTCCAGAAAGAGCTCACCCAGTGGCTGGCCAAGTACGGGATCGAGATGAAAGAGGTGGCGCTGGCCAATATTCGCTTTGACCCATCGTACGAGCGCGCCATCGAGACCAAGCAGATCGAGGAGCAGAAGGCCGAACAGAAGCGCTACGAGCTGATCCAGGCCCAGCGCCAAGCGGAGATCGCCGCCGCCACCGCCAAGGGGAAGGGGGACGCCGCCCGAGAGGAGGCCAAGGGCGTGGCCGAGGCGCTCAGGATCAAGGGCGAGGCAGAGGCCGCCTACAACGCCAAGGTGGCGGGTTCGCTGACCCAGACGCTCATCCAGCAGCAGTACCTGTCGCGCTGGGACGGCAAGCTCCCCCAGTTCATGATGGGAGCGGGCGTTACCCCGCTCATCCAGATCCCGCTTCCCCCGTCGGAAGGCCGCCGGTAGGGCGATGACCCATTCGGACTTCGTCCACCTGCACGTCCACTCGGAGTACAGCCTCCTGGACGGCGCGGCCCAGCTGGACAAGCTCGTCGCCCGGGCCAAGGAGCTCCGCTTCCCCGCGCTGGCCCTCACCGACCACGGCAACCTGTTCGGGGCCATCGACTTTTACCTGGCC
>JBBTEL010000233.1:4226-5743 GCA_038042325.1 Candidatus Methylomirabilota bacterium | reverse complement strand
AGCCCCGCCCGCGCCGAGTAGGCGGCGATGGAGGAGCCGGCGTTGCCGGAGCTCACGACCGATGTGACGCGGTAGCCGAACTGGAGGGCCGCTGCGACCGCCGTGGTGGAGGAGCGGTCCTTCACGGTCCCGGTGGGGTTGGATCCGTCGAACTTGATCAGCAGACGCTTGACGCCGAGGAATGTCGCCAGGCGCGGGCAGTCGAGGAGCGGCGACTGCCCTTCGCCGAGCGTCACCCGGTGCTCCGGGCGGGCGATGGGGAGGACGGGGGCGTAGCGCCAGAGGCCGGAGCCTTTGAACACCTCCGGCCCGCGCTGGCCGAGGGACTCGAGGTCATAGGTCAGCTCCAGGAGTCCCCGGCACTTGTCGCACTCGAGGCGGTAGGCGAGGGGATACGCCGCCTCGCACTCGATGCAGCGCAACCCCGTCGCCAACGACTCCGTGGGGGTCAGGTCTTGCAATCCAACACTCCAACGGCCGGGGCGTCAGAACCAGGCATGTTGCATTGCAAGACCTGACCCCTCATCGGACGCCGAAGCGGTCGGCGAGGACGGCCAGCATCTCCTCGATCCGGTGCCGCAGCGTGTGCTCGCCGAGGGCACGCTTGAGGGCGTTCTGGCCGATGGCCCGGGCCTCGTCGGGATGGGCGAGGTAGAAATCGAGCTGGCGCCTGAGCTCGTCCGGATCGCGGTAGGCGACGACCTCCTCGCCGGGTTTGAACAGGGGCGACAGCTCGTCCTTCCAGCCCACGACCTGGCACGCGCCGCTCGCGGCCAGCTCGAAGGTCCGGGTGTTAACGCCCACGATGTCGTTCATCGGGTGATGGTGGTTCAGCGACAGCGTCGCGCCCGAGTAGACCGCGAGCTTGGCGCGCCCCCACACGGCAGGGCCCGCGACCATCCGCCGGACCCCGGCGTCGGTGGCGTCCCGCCAGCCCGCTCCCCACAGCCGCACCGGGTATCCCGCCAACTCCCGGAGGAAACGCTCGCGATACGGGTAGTGGCTCCCCACGAAGGAGATGGGGCTGGCGTAGCGATCCCGCTCCTCCGGGGTCAGCGTCACCGGATGGTGCATCGCCGGGACGCAGTACATGGGGAGGTAATGGAGGTTGGTGATCCCGACCTGCTGGAGGCTCCGGAGCGCATAGCGCTCTTTCGTGAAGAACACATCATACGCCTCGATGCACTCGAACGGGATCATCCAGAGCGGGTTGTCGGGGAAGAAATTGACGACGACGGTGTTCAGGCGCGCCTTGATGCGCCGGATCACGCCCGGCGTGATCGGCCCTCCCTTGATGACCAGGACCACCTGGGGCCGCCAGTCCAGGCACGCGCGCTCCAGCCGCCGCAGGATCCAGAGCTGGTAGGCCTCCTTGGTGCCGACATTCTTGTAGAGCGGGTTGTCCCGCCGGTAGGCGAAGGTGCGCACCTCGTGGCCCAGGGCGAGGAGCTCGTCCCGGAAGTCCATGCCCATGTGCTCGGGGCGCTCGAACGGCAGCACGATCAGCCAGCGCATGG
>JBBTEL010000233.1:0-4126 GCA_038042325.1 Candidatus Methylomirabilota bacterium | reverse complement strand
GGGGCTCAGCGGAATGCGGGCATGACCTCCCGGCTCAGGAGCTCTAGCTCCCGCATGATATGCGCGTGCGGCATGCCCGGGAAGAACAGCCGGCAGATCAGGTGGGTCATGCCGTACTGCTCGACGAAGCGGCGGATCTGGCGGACGCACTGGTCGGGCCCGCCGATGATGAAGCGGTCCTCCATCAGCCGGTCCAGATCGGTCGCGATGCTCGCGTCGATGAACGGGTGGCGCCAGCCGCCGGCGTACTCCTTGCGGTACGCCACCATGATGTGGGCCTCGGCGATCTCGCGCGCCTGTCGGTCGGTGTCGGCGATGATGACATCCCGCGTAAGTGGCCATTCGGTGACCGGCTCGGCGCGGCCCGCGGCGCGACGGTTCTCCAGGAAGGTCTTCTTCCCCGCGACCAGCCGCCTGAGGTCGGCGGTGGGCCCGGGAATCCAGTTGTCGGCGAGCGTGGCGGCCCGCTTCAGCGCGAGCTCTCCCCAGCCGCCGATCCAGACGGGCGGGTGGGGCTTGGTGAGTGGCTTGGGCTCGAGCCGGCCCTCTACGCTGTAGTAGCGGCCTTTGAAGTCGAGGCGCTCCTCGGTCCAGAGGCCCTTCATGATGGCCAGCTGCTCCTCGAACCGGGCGCCGCGCCGCTCGAGCTCGGCGCCGTAGAGCCCGAACTCGTCGGGCTTGTAGCCGATGGCAATGCCGAGCGTGATCCGGCCGCCGGACATCACGTCGAGCAGCGCGACGTCCTCGGCGAGGCGCACCGGATGGTAGAACGGCGCCACGAGAATGTCGGTGCCCAGCATGAGCCTCGACGTGCGCGTGGCGAAGCCGGCGAGCACCGGGAGCGGCGAGGGCCAGTAGTGGTTGGGGACGGAGTGGTGCTCCTCCATCCAGGCGGAGTCGAACCCGAGGGCTTCCGCGCGGATGACCTCCTCGAGCGCGTCCCGGTAGTAGTGGCCTCCCTCGATGGGGATGATGCCGAACTTGAGTCGCGGCATCACGCGAGAGAGGCCCAGAGCGTCTCCAGATCTGGCGGCTTCCACCGGGGGGTGAGCTTCAGGTCCTCCGCGATGACGCAGGCAGCGTTGTAGCCGGGCAGCCCCGTGATATTGCCGCCCGGGTGAGTGCAGGCGCCGCAGAGGTAGAGGCCGGTGACCCCGGTCCGGTACGGCGGGACGCCGGGGAACGGGCGGTTGATCCCGCGCTGCTCCACGCCGAGCCAGCCGACGCCCGGGTCGCCCCGGGCCATGTTCGGGAGGTGGCGCTCCGTGTCCAGCGGCGAGTAGGCCAGGCGGCGGAGGATGGCGCTGTCGGTCAGGTTGGGGGCGAAGGTCCGCCAGTACTCCAGCATCTCGCCCATCCGGGCAAGCTTGGCCTGGTCCCAGTTCTCGGCATGACCCCCGAGGTGGTACGGCACCTTCTCCCACATGAAGGCCGTGTGCTTGCCCGAGGGCGCTTGGCTCGGATCGAAGACGGTCGGGGTCGTTCCCCAGAGGACTTTGCGCAGCGCCGGCTCGCCCTTCCTGAACTGGGGGTGGAGACCGTAGATCTCCTCGGGCGATTCCAGCCCGAGAATCGTCATGAACGCCTTATCGAGGTCTGCGTGGGCGCCGCGGCCCGCGTAGCGGGGCGGCTCGGTCAGGGAGAGGTGGACGCCGAACAACGGGCCGACGATCTGGTAGAGGTAGGCCCTGAGCCCCACCCGCGCCATGGCGTTCAGCTTGTCCCTGCCGACCAGTTCCTGGAGCGTCTGGTGCGGGTTCAGGCTGGAGGCGATGAACACGCCCGCCTTGACCCGGCGGCCGTCGGCCAGCTCGATGCCCGTGGCCCGGCCCTGCTCCACGGTGATCCTGCTGATCGTCTGGCCCTCCCAGATCTGTCCCCCCGCGGCTTCCGCCGCCTTCCGGAGCCCCTGGGCCACCGCCGCCGAGCCGCCGACCGCCAGCTCCGCATGGGCCCGGCCGGCGATGAAGCTGGGGATGACCAGCCCCTGGTTCGGGGCGTGGACATCCAGCTCGCGGCTCAGGCAGAGGTAGAGGAGAAGGGCCCGGACGGTGACGTTGTCGAAATAGGTCTCGACGAACTCGCGCGGGCTCAGGGGCTCAAGCTCGAGGTAGACTCGGCCCAGGGCGCTCCGCTCCAGGAGCGCGCGCTTCTTCTCGCGGGCGAGCGGGGGCGAGGCCAGCTCCGGCTCGACGATCTTCTCGACGATCTCCGCATGCTCCTGGGCGATCCGGCGCCAGGTCTCGGCGTCCTTCCGGGAAAACTCCGCGACGGAGGCGCAGGTCTTTTCGAGGTCGAGATACCAGCGGAGGGAGCGGCCGCCCCGCTGGATCAGCGCGACGTTCAGCTCCGGCTGGAGCGTGCGGACCCCGTGCTTCTCGAGCTCGAGATCCCGGTACCACGGCATGGCGGAGAGGCCGCGGAGGAACACGGCGTAGGTGTTGTGATAGAACCCGGGGTTGAGGGTATCTTCGACCGTCGAGAGCCCGCCGCCCACCTGGGGGTTCTTCTCGACGGTGAGCGTCCGGAGGCCGGCCCGGGCGAGATAGGCCTGGAGGATCAGCCCGTTGTGGCCGCCCCCGAGGATGATGCCGTCGAAAACGTTCTCTTCCGCCATGCGACCGGCCCCGACCGTCCGGCTACTTCAGGCGGGCCATGTCCTCCGGGAAGCTGGACGTGAACGAGTATGACTTCACCGTGCCCTTCTCGTCGAAGCGCACGGTGAGCTGTTTGGAGAACTCCTTGTCGGCGAACGCCTGCACGTACGTCCAGGCCCAGGTGGGATCGCCGGTGTCAAGACCGACCTGGGGGGGCTCGCCGAAGAAGCGGAGGAGATCGGCCTTGGTGGTCTTGCCGACGACCAGCATGTCCTTCGTCGGGGACGGGAAGTCGCTTCCGAACTTGAGGCCGCCGCAGCCGGCCAGGAGCGCGGCGATCAACAGCACGCCGACGACCCGTGTCCACTTCATGGCCGGGTTATAGCACGCGGGTTGGCGCCGGGTCAATCGTGCTTGACACGGAGGCGGCGCGCTGGCTAGGGTGGGGGGCACAGATTTCACGGGAGGAGGTCGCGCGCATGCCGGTGCCAGTCATGAAGGGCTTTCTGAATCTCCAGCGGGTTCCCGAGGAGAAGGTGACTGACCAGATCACGCGGCGGATCGTCACCGGCGAGAAGGAGATGGTGGTCTTCTGGAAGATGAAGGCCGGGGCCCACGCCGCCGCCCACAAGCACCCCAACGAGCAGATCTTCTGGATGCTCTCCGGGAAGATGGAGTTCCGCCTGGGCGACGAGAAGCGGACCTGCGGCCCCGGCGACGTCGGCGTCATCCCCGCGGGGGTGGAGCACGAGGCGTGGTTTCCCGAAGACACCGAGGTGATCGACATCTTCTCGCCACCGCGCGAGGACTTCTACACCGGCCAGGACACCTACCTCCGAAAGGGCTGAGGTCTGGGTCGCGCGTTCAAAGAGGGGATGAAGGGGAGCTTTCCCCTGGTCCCCTCCGTTTTTGTCTATGCCACCGTCTGGGGCGGGCTGGCGCGCCAGGCGGGGCTCTCTCTCGCCGAAATCGCCCTCATGTGTTTCATCGTGACGGCGGGGGCCTCGCAGTTCGTCGCCGTGCCCATGATCGCCGCCGGCTTCCCGCCCCTGGCGGTGATCGCGACGACCTACGTCGTGAACATGCGCCACTACCTGATGGCGGCGACCCTCGCGCCCGCCTTTCGCGGCTTCCCGCGCCGCTGGCTGGTGCTCATCGCCCACGGTGTCAACGACGAGTCCTTCGCCCTGGCTGTCGCGCGCCGGAACCCACCCGACCCTTGGTTCTTCCTGGGGAGCGTCGTGGCCGTCTATGGATCGTTCATCGGCGGGGCCCTGGTCGGGTCCGTGCTCGGAGGCCTCGTCAGCGACCCGACCCGCTACGGTCTGGACTTCGCCTTCCCCGCCGTCTTTCTCGCCCTCGTGGTCGTCCAGCTGCGCCGTCGCGGGGACTGGGCCGTCGCAGGGGGCGCCGGGCTCCTGGCGCTCTGGATCGCCTGGCGTTTCCTCGGCAACTGGCACATCGTCGTCGCCGGCCTCGTGGCCAGCGGCCTGGGCGCGCTCATCATGCGGCCGGAGGACGCATGAGGC
>JBBTEL010000232.1:0-1654 GCA_038042325.1 Candidatus Methylomirabilota bacterium | reverse complement strand
CCGTGGAGTACTTCGTCTCCTACTACGACTACTACCAGCCCGAGGCCTACATCCCCCAGTCGGACACCTACATCGAGAAGGACGCGCTCATCAACGACGAGATCGACCGGATGCGCCATTCGGCGACCCAGGCGCTCTTCGAGCGGCGGGACGTCATCGTGGTGGCCTCGGTCTCCTGCATCTACGGCATCGGCGCCCCCGAGACCTACGGCGGCATGCACCTGGCGCTCGCCGAGGGCGCTCGGCTCGACCGCGACCGCATGATCCAGCAGCTCGTGGCCATCCAGTACGAGCGCAACGACTACGACTTCCACCGGGGCACCTTCCGCGTGCGGGGGGACGTCGTGGAGGTGTTTCCCGCCTCCGGGGATACGACCGCGCTCAGGATCGAGCTGTTCGGCGACACGGTGGAGGCCATCCACCAGATCGACCCGCTCAAGGGCCAGCGGCTGGCGCGGGTGGGCCAGGTCGCCATCTACCCGGCCAGCCACTACGTGACGCCGGAAGATCAACTGGAGCGCGCGATTGAAGGGATCAAAGAAGAGCTGGCAGAGCGGCTCGAGTTCTTCCGCTCCACGAACCGATTACTTGAAGCTCAGAGACTCGAGCAGCGTACGTTGTTCGACATCGAGATGCTGCGGGAGATCGGCTACTGCCACGGGATCGAGAACTACTCCCGCCACCTGACCGGGCGGAAGCCGGGCGAGCCCCCGCCGACCCTCATGGATTATCTGGCCAAGGACGCGCTGATCATCATCGACGAGAGCCACGTGGCCGTCCCCCAGATCCGGGGCATGTACCACGGGGACCGGTCGCGCAAGGAGACGCTGGTCGAGTACGGCTTCCGGCTTCCCTCGGCCTTCGACAACCGCCCGCTGACCTTCGAGGAGTTCCGGGCGATGACCGGGCAGACCGTGTACGTGTCGGCCACGCCCGCCGCATACGAGCTGAGCCTGGCGGGCGACGCCGTGGCCGAGCAGATCATCCGCCCCACCGGGCTCACGGACCCAGCCGTCAGCGTGCGCCCCGCGACGGAACAAGTGGACGATTTGCTTCACGAGATCAGGACGCGCGCCGAGCGGGACGAGCGGGTGCTCGTCACCACCCTCACCAAGCGGATGGCCGAGGATCTCACCGAGTACTACCAGCAGATGGGGCTCCGGGTCCGCTACCTCCACTCCGACATCGACACGCTGGACCGCGTGGAGCTGATCCGCGACCTCCGCCTCGGGAAGTTCGACTGCCTGATCGGGATCAACCTGCTCCGGGAGGGGCTCGACATCCCCGAGGTTTCGCTGGTCGCCATCCTCGACGCCGACAAGGAGGGTTACCTCCGCTCGGCGACCTCGCTCACCCAGACCGCCGGCCGGGCCGCCCGGAACGTGCGCGGGGTGGTCATCCTGTACGCGGACAGGGTGACAGACTCCATGAAGGTCACGCTGGCCGAGACCGAGCGCCGGCGGAAGGTCCAGGAGGAGTACAACCGGACGCACGGGATCACCCCCGAGTCCATCAAGAAGTCGATCCGCGAGCTGCTCCAGACCGTCTGGGAGCGCGACTACTACACCGTGGAGGTCGCGCGGGAGCGGGAGGAGGCCTACGCCTCCACCGAGGCCCTGGAGGGCCGGGTCAAGGAGCTGGAGGCGGCGATGAA
>JBBTEL010000231.1:0-1061 GCA_038042325.1 Candidatus Methylomirabilota bacterium | reverse complement strand
TCTCCCCCAATGGGGGAGAGGAGTCGATTGGAAGCCCTCTCCCCGCTGGGGAGAGGGTAGGGTGAGGGGGAGGGTGAAGGTGAGGGGGGAGAGGTGACGGTGAGACAGCTGCTGGCGATCCTCGTTATGACCGCGCTCATACCCGTCTGGCCCGGGGCCGTTCAGGCTCAGGGGCAGAAGCTGGTGAAGGTGGCCGTGGAGTTCCGGCAGGTGGGCACGCAGAGCCGGGAGGCCGTCCAGGGCGGCGGCAGGGTCATCATCACGGAAAAGGGGAGCGTCCGCCCGAAGGGCGGCGTCGCGGCCGACAGCCGGCAGACGCGCGTCACGTCCTCCACGGGGATCTTCACCCTCGTCAGGGACGGAGGCGAATCAACGCTCAGCGTGGCCACCCAGGTGCCGTATCCCCAGGTGGCCTTCTTCAGGGACTACGCGACCGGCGCCGGCTACCTCGCGACCGGCGTCCAGTTCAAGGACGTCGGGACGTCGCTCAAGGTGAGCGCGAGCATTCTCCCCGGCAACCAGGTGCGGGTTCGCCTGATGCCGATGATCAGCCATTTTTCTCCCGACGGCTCCGGCACCATCGAGTTCACTGAGGCCGCCACCGAGCTGGTGGTCCCCAGCGGGCGCCCGGTCATCCTCGGGGGCGCCACGACCCGGATGCACGAGGTTACTCGCCAGATCCTTGGCTTCCGCCAAGAGCAGGGGGGAAGCGAGACCACCATTGTCCTCACCGCCACGGTGCAGTGACCCACCACCCTAACCGCAGGAGGGCTTTATGAGCCGAGCGCGTGTCGCATTCATCTTCATCCTCGCTCTCACGCTGGCGTTGCCCCTGGCCGCGGGGGCCCAGGAGTACCGGATCGGGTTCATCTCCGCCATCACGGGCCCCGCCTCGTCCCTCGGCGTTCCCGAGCGCGACGTCGCGGTCATGATTCAGAAGGAGCTCGAGGCCAAGGGCGGGCTTGCCGGCCCCGACGGGAAGAAGTATCCGGTCAAGATTTTCATCCACGACGACGAGTCCAAGGCTGACACGACGGTCCGGCTCGTCAAGAAGCTGATCG
>JBBTEL010000230.1:0-2754 GCA_038042325.1 Candidatus Methylomirabilota bacterium | reverse complement strand
TATAATGGCGCCCTGCCATGAAGGTGCATCTCACGACGCTGGGCTGCCCCAAGAACCAGGTGGATTCCGAGCTCATGCTCGGCATGCTCGCCCGCGCGGGCGTCGAGGTCGCCGCGACGCCGGCGGAGGCGGACTGCCTGGTCGTCAACACCTGCGCCTTCATCGACCGCGCCCGCGAAGAATCGGTCAACACGATCCTGGAGCTGGCCCAGCGGAAGGAGCGCGGGCGCTCCCGGTCCCTGATCGTCACGGGGTGCCTGTCGCAGCGCTATGGCCGGGAGCTCCTGGCAGAGCTGCCCGAGGTAGACGCGATCCTCGGCACCGGCGAGCTCGAGCGCATCGTAGAGCTGGTCGCCCAGGTGCGAGGGCGCAAAGACTGGGTGGAGGGCGCGCCGCCCGGCTATCTCTACGACGCCGCCACGCCGCGCCTCCTGACCTCCAGCGCCCCGTACGCCTACGTGAAGATCGCCGAAGGGTGCGACATGGGGTGCGCCTTCTGCGCGATTCCTCAGTTCCGCGGCCGGCACCGGAGCCGGCCGCTCCCGGACATCGTGGCGGAAGTCGAGGGCCTGGCGGCGCGGGGAATCCAGGAGGCGATCCTCGTCTCCCAGGACACGCTCGCCTACGGCAAGGACCTTCCCGGCAACGGCGACATCGGCGACCTGCTCCTGGCGCTCTCCGACACGGCCGTCCAGTGGATCCGCCCCATGTATCTTCACCCGGCCCACGTCAACGACCGGGTCCTCGGCAAGTGGCAACGGGCGCGCGTGCTCCCGTACCTCGACATGCCGATCCAGCACGGCGACGACGAGATCCTGCGCCGGATGCGGCGCGGCGTCACGGCGCGCCGGATGAAGGAGATCTTCGAGGCGTTCCGCACGGCCATTCCAGGAGTGACAGTCCGCACCACCGTGCTCGTCGGGTTTCCGGGGGAGAGCGAGGCCCACTTCCAGAATCTGCTCGACTTCATCGAGGACGTCCGCTTCGACCGCCTCGGCGTCTTCACCTACTCGTTGGAGGACGGGACGCCGGCGGCGAGGATGGCCGACCAGGTGCCGCCCGAGGTGATGGCCGAGCGGGCGCGGATCGTTCAGGACGCCCAGGACCGCATCGTCTGGGAGCGGCAGAAGAGTTTGTACGGGACCGTTCAGACTGTTCTCGTCGACGGCCCCAGCGAGGATCCGGCGTTCGCGTACGAGGGGCGAATGGCGGGGCAGGCGCCCGAGATCGATGGGGTCGTGTACCTGTGCGACCGCTCGCTCACCCCCGGGCGCTTCGCCCGGGTCCGCATCGTCGAGGTTGAGGGATACGAGCTCGTGGGCGAGTCGTCTGACTGACCGTCTCGCCTTCGCGATCGCCACGGCGGGCGGCGCGGGACTGGCACCGGTCGCTCCCGGGACGGCGGGAAGCCTCTTCGCCGCCTTTCTCCTCTGGCTCATCCCGTTTTCGACCTTCTCTCTGGGTGTTACCCTGGTTGGGGTCATCTTCGCCGGGATCTGGGCGGGGGGCCGGATCGAACGCCTCTCCGGCCGAAAGGACCCCGGGTTGATCGTGATCGATGAGGTGGCCGGGATGATGCTCTCCGTGCTTACCCTGCCCAGGACGCTGGGGGTCCTGCTCGTGGCCTTCTTCTGCTTCAGAGTCCTCGACATCGTCAAGCCGTTCCCGGCCGGGCAGGCGCAGTCGCTTCGCGGCGGCCTTGGGGTCATGGTGGACGACCTGATCGCGGGGGGCTATACGCTCTTCCTTCTCGCCGCCAGCCACGTCCTGTTCGGGTGGCCCCAGTGAGCCCACGCAAGCTCTTGATCGTTGCCCTCGGCCTCGGAATCCTCGCCGCCCCGCTCGCCGCACACGGGCAGCCGCCGGCGAAGATCCCCCGGATCGGGTATCTGGTCTTGGCGCCTCTCGCTGAAAAGCCTTCGCCTGAACGCGCGGCATTCCTGGAAGGCCTCCGCGAGCTCGGCTACGTCGAGGGCAAGACCGTTGCGATCGAGTACCGGTCGGCGGGCTGGAACGCGGAGCTGCTTCCCGACCTCGCCGAGGAACTCGTGCGCCTCAAGGTTGACGTCATCGTGACTGGCGGGGGCGGCGGGACGCCCGAGGCTGCCCGGCAGGTCACCAAGACCCTTCCCATCGTCATGGCTGGCGGTAGCGATCCCGTCGGGACCAGTCTCGTCGCGAGCCTCGCGCGCCCCGGGGGGAATATCACGGGAACCTCCGTCATGGCCGCCGAGCTGGGGTCGAAGCGGCTGGAGCTGCTCAAGGAGGCTGTGCCCCGGATCTCCCGCGTGGCCGTCCTCTGGCATCCCAGGGGAGTGGGAAGGCTCGAATGGCAACAGACGGAGGCGGCGGCGCAAAGGCTTGGGGTCAAGCTCCAATCCTACGAGGTCCGGAGCGCGGACGACGTGGCTCGGGCGCTCGAGACGATGTCCAGGCAGCGCCCCGACGCGGTCATCATGTTCTTCGATCCCCTGACGTCGGGATACCGAGTGATCATCTCGGACTTCGCGCTGAAGAACCGGCTGCCGACGATCTTCGGCGCGAGGGAGTTTGCCGCGGCCGGGGGGCTCATGTCCTACGGGCCCAACATTCCGGAGCTGTTTCGCCGGGCGGCGGTCTATGTAGACAAGATCCTGAAGGGCGCCAAGCCCGGGGATCTGCCCATCGAGCAGCCAACGAAGTTCGAGCTGATCGTCAATCGTGCGTCCAGAGAAAGCTGACGCGTTCAGCGGGAGGCAATCCCGCCGGGGTAAG
>JBBTEL010000229.1:14442-24866 GCA_038042325.1 Candidatus Methylomirabilota bacterium | reverse complement strand
GGGGAGAGGAGAAGAGGTGAGATGCGCACCTACTTGTCGAGCCAGACTTTTCGGAGGGGAGCGAGGAACTCGGGGGCAGAGGAGAGCGGCGAGCGCTCGAGCCCTTTCACGTATGGCTTGATCAGGGCGCGGCTCGTGTAGTGGTAGAGGGAGATCCACACCGCGTCGTCCAGCACGACCTGCTCGGCCTCCTGGTAGCGCCTGAAGCGGGTCGGGCCGGGCGCCATCCCGTCGGCTTCGTCGAGAATACGGTCGAGCGCCGGATTCCGGTAGCGGGACGTGTTGCCGGCCGCCCCGACGTTCCGCGAGTGGAAGAGCACCGTGAGGAAGTTCTCCGGATCGGGGTAGTCGGCGATCCATCCCTGGCGGAAGAACGGGGCCCTGCCCTCGTCCACGAGCTTGATGTGGGCGGCCCAGTCCAGGCGCCGCAGCTCCAGGATGATGCCGATCTCCTTCAGCTGGGACTGGAGCAGCTCCGCGATCCGCTGGTTGAGATCGCTCGTGTTGTAGTGGAACGTGATCGGATCGAGCCCCCTGCCGCCGGGGAATCCGGCCTCGGCGAGGAGGCGGCGGGCCTCGGCGCGGTCCACGCGTGGGCCGGAGACGCCCGGGTTGAATCCGGGCATCGCGAGCGGGAGAATCCCCTTCCTCCCCTCCACGCAGCCTTCCAGGAGGCCGCCCACGATCGCCTGGGGCTCGATGGCGTGCGCCACGGCCAGGCGCAGGCGCCGGTCGCTGAACGGGGGACGCTCCACGTTGAAGCGCACCGCGTGAGTCCCCAGAATGGCCCAGATCGCCACTTCGTGCTTGAGGCCCGCGTCGCGCTGAACGGCGCGGCAGTGGCCGGTGGGGATGTCGCTCCAGTCGAGACGCCCGGTCTTGTACTCGTTGAAGCGCGTGACCTCGGCGGGAATGATCCTGAACACGACCCGGTCCAGGTACGGCGCCCCCCTGAAGTGGCCGCCGAACGCTTCCAGCACCACCTGGTCATCTCGCCGCCACGAGACGAAGCGGAAGGCGCCGGTGCCCACCGGGTGGCTGGCGAACTCCGCGCCGCGGCGCTGCGCCTCCTCCCGCGGCACGATGGAAGCGGCATCGTACGCCACCAGCGACAGAAAGGGCGCGAAGGGCCGGTCCAGGGTGATCTCCACGGTGAGATCGTCCAGGACGCGAATGCCGCTGATCTCGGAGGCCTGGCCGTGGAGGAAGGCCTTTGCCCCCGCGATCTTCTCGAACACCCACGGGCGCTTCCCCTTCGCGGCCCGCTCGAAGGAGAACTTGACGTCGGCCGCCCTCAGCTCGCGGCCGTGGTGGAACCTGACCCCCGCGCGCAGCGCGAAGGTGTACACGCGCTGATCCTTCGAGACGCTCCAGCGCTCGGCCAGGGCCGGCACGGGGGTGAGCGTGGCGTCGAGCTCCACCAGGGTATCGAAGATCTGGCGGATGACCGCCGACGAGGTGGTGTCGGTGGCCTGGGCCGGATCCAGCGTCGGCGGGTCGCTCCCGAAGGCGGCGCGCAGCGTCCCCCCCTTTTTCTGGCCCGCGGCCGCCGCCGGCAGCGCGACCAGCAGGGCGAGGGCAAGCAGGACCGCGATCCGACGGGCGCTCACCGGGGGAGGCCGCGCGCGTCCGCCTCGAAGCCGACGCGGTCCAGGCGATGAAAGCCGCTTGGGTGCAGCCGGAGGTTCCGCACCTCGGGCCGCACCACCGCCCAGTGGAGGCGCACGTAGAGCGGGATCCACGGCAGCTCGTCGGCGAGGATCGCCTGGGCGCGCTGGTAGAGGCGAAGGCGCTCGGGCCTGAAGGCGAGCTGGCTCCCCCGGATCAGGAGATCGTCCAGGCGGGCATTGCGGTAGAAGGACAGGTTCAGGGCGGCCGGCCCCTTCGTGGCGCCCTCGCTGGTGGAGAGGGGATAGAGGAACAGATGCGGGTCGCCCCCCATGACGTGGGCCTCCGTCAGCACCATCTCGTGATCGCCGACCTGGGAAATCTGGGCGGCGACCTGAGGGCTCTCCGTCCTGACCTGGAGGGAGATCCCCGCCGCCGAGAGCGCGACGCCGAGCGCCTCGGCCAGGCGCGCGTGATCGACAGCCCCCTGAGCGTCGCTCACAAGCAGGGTGGCACTGAGATCGGCGGGCGCCCTGGCCTCGGCGAGAAGGCGCTGGGCGCCGCTGGGGTCGGCGGTCAGGATCGGTGAGCCCTCCCGCCGCCCCCAGACGCCCGGAGGCAGGAACGACTGGAGCGGCACCGCCACGCGCTCCACGGCCACTGCGATCAGCGCCGGGTCGATCCCCGCGGCCACCGCCTGGCGCACCTTCTTTCTCGAGAACGGCTCCTTCTCCGTCTGGAGCGCCAGCAATCCCACTTTCCACCCGGGAATCGAGAGGGCTCCCTCCAGCTTGCGGGGAGCCGTCGGCGGGATCCAGACGTCGAGCCGGCGGCTCTCCAGATCGGCCTCGGCCTGCTCCTCCGCCACCTCGAGGAAGACGATGCGATCCACGCGCGGCGGTCCCCCCCAGAACCCCGGATTGGCGTCGAGGACGACCCGGGCGGGCGTGACCTCGGCGATGCGAAAGGGACCGGTGCCGAGCCACCGGGTGGGTCCGGCGTCGCCCGGGACCGCGTGGATCACCGAGAACGCCGGATGGGCCAGCAGGGTGAGGAGCGGCGCGTACGGGAGCACGAGGGAAATCTGGAGGGTTTTCGCGTCCAGCGCGCGGATCTCCTTCACCACGCCCGGCACCCCGCGCAGCACGCGCGGCCACACGGCCACCGGGTTCGGGTACAGCGGGTGATCCGGGGAGACCTGGCGCTCCAGGCTCGCCACCACGTGCTGGGCGGTGAGCGCCGTGCCGTCGTGGAATTTCACGCCGTCCCGGAGGGTGAAGGTCCAGCTGAGCCCGTCCTTCGAGGGCGTCCAGCGAAGCGCCAGGCCGGGCTCGATGTCGCTCGAGCCGTCGCGGTACTGCACGAGCGTGTCGAACACCTGCCTGGCGATGAGCGGCAGCGTCCCGTCCAGCGCGGTGGCGGGGTCGGGGATCGCCGGGATTCCCGTGACGCCGACGCGCAGCTCGCGCGCGGGCTGCCCCCAGGCCGGCGACGTCGCGGCGAGCAGGAGGAGGAGCGGGAGGACGAGAAGCATAATGCTGTTATACGGGGCGGCCGCGCGAAGGGCAAGTCGGTTGGAACCGGCTCCCGCCGCGCGGTGTTTCACAGTCAAACGTGGCATTCATGATGCACCACCGAAGGGTGAGCCCTTCGGGGCGCCGCATCGGGTGCGGCGATAGCTGAAATGGGAAAAAGGTGCGCAATTTCAGGGGGTCAGAAGCCCTTTGGGGCCGATTATATCTTGACTTTTTTTCCGGGCGACCCCTATACTGAGGCACAATCTTCGGCACTCTCTCTGACAGAGTCTGGCAACGCGTCGTAAAAGCCAAAGGGACGGCGACAGGCAAAGGGACGGGAGGCCATGAAGGAGTTCGAGAAGAAGGGGAATCCGAATCGGGAGCCCACGTCCGAGACGAAGGGGCTCTCGAAGTTCCTGCCGATGACCGACTCGACCTACCGGCGCCGTCTGACCGAGTACGAGATCCAGGTCCAGGACCTGCAGGCCTACATCCGCTCGCTGGAGGCGGAGACCGTCCACCTCCGCAAGAAGCTCGAGGACGCTCCCAAAGAATTCATGGTGCTGGAGAACAAGCTGCGGGAGGCCAACCGGCAGCTCGTCCAGGCGTTCAACCAGAACGAGAAGCTGGTCAACGCCCTCTACGAGTCCCGCGAGCAGATCCAGTCCCTCAAGGAAGAGGTGGACAAGCTCTGCGCGCCGCCCTCCACCTACGGCGTGTACCTGTCGCTCAATGAGGACGGCACCCTGAACATCCTCGCCCAGGGCCGGAAGGTCAAGGTCAACCTGCACCCCTCCATCAAGCCGGAGTCGCTGAAGCCCGGGCAGGAGCTCATCCTGAACGAGGGCCTGAACGTCGTCGAGGCGGCGGGCTACGAGATCCAGGGCGACGTCGTCGTGCTGAAGGAGGTGCTGGACTCCGAGCGGGCGGTGGTCACCCTGCGGGCGGACGAGGACAAGGTGGGGATCATCGCCGACCCGCTGCGACCGCAGAAGCTGAAGGTCGGCGACCACATCCTGATGGACTCCAAGTCCGGCTACCTGCTCGAGAAGCTCCCCAAGAGCGAGGTCGAGGACCTGACGCTGGAGGAGGTGCCCGACATTTCCTACGAAGACATCGGCGGGCTCACGACCCAGATCGAGGCGATCCGCGACGCCGTGGAGCTCCCCTACCTCTACGCCGACTACTACAGGGAGCACAAGCTCACCCCGCCCAAGGGCGTCCTGCTCTACGGGCCGCCCGGCTGCGGCAAGACCATGATCGCCAAGGCGGTGGCCAACAACCTGGCGGAGAAGATCTCCGAGCAGCGCGGCGAGAAGATCAAGGGATACTTCCTGAACATCAAGGGGCCGGAGCTGCTGAACAAGTATGTGGGCGAGACCGAACGGAAGATCCGCGAGATTTTCATGAAGGCCAAGGAGAAGGCCGCCGAGGACGTGCCGGTCATCGTGTTCTTCGACGAGATGGACGCCCTCTTCCGCACGCGGGGCTCCGGCATCTCCTCCGACGTGGAGACGACCATCGTGCCCCAGCTCCTGGCGGAGATCGACGGCGTCGAGGGCCTGAAGAACGTCATCGTGATCGGGGCCTCCAACCGGCAGGACCTGATCGACCCGGCCATCCTGCGCCCCGGGCGCCTGGACGTGAAGATCAAGATCGAGCGGCCGGACAAGAACGCGGCGGCCGACATCTTCCAGAAGTATCTCACCGCCGACATCCCGATCCACGAGGCGGAGAGCCGCCAGCACGGCGGGGACATCCAGCCGACCCTCGAGCGCCTCACCGCCTCGACCATCGAGGAGATGTACGCGCTCACGGAGGAGAACCGGTTCCTCGAGGTGACCTACGCCAACGGGGACAAGGAAGTCCTCTACTTCAAGGATTTCTCTTCCGGAGCCATGATCGAGTCCATCGTGCGCCGGGCGAAGAAGCTGGCGCTCAAGCGCTACATCGCGACGAGCCAGAAGGGGATCACACTCGACGATCTCCTGACTGCGGTCCGCGAGGAGTTCAAGGAGAACGAGGATCTGCCCAACACCACGAACCCGGACGACTGGGCGAAGATCGCCGGCAAGAAGGGCGAGCGCATCGTCTACGTCAAGCCGCTGATGGGCGAGTCCAAGGACAAGCAGCGGACCGTGGAACAGGTGATCACTACCGGCCAGTATCTGTAACCTCTCCGGGGTGGGGGGAAGGCTGGATGTCCCCCTACCCCTTTTCCGTCTGTAGCGACGAGGCGCGCATGGCCATTCCGAAGGTAATGGGGATCGAGACCGAGTACGGCATCACAGTCAAGAACCAGCCCGATTTCAACCCGATCCTGTCCTCGCTGCTCCTCATCAACAGTTACGAGACCCACATGTCCCGCATCCGCTGGGACTACGAGGCGGAGAGCCCGCTGCGCGACGCCCGGGGCTTCGAGTACATGGAGGAGAAAGACGTCCCCTCGAAGGAGGAGTCCCGCCTCATCAACCTCATCCTCTCCAACGGGGCCCGCTTCTACGTGGACCACGCCCACCCGGAGTACTCCTCCCCCGAGTGCACCAACCCCCGCGACCTCGTCATCTGGGACAAGGCCGGCGAGCGGATCCTGAATCTCTCCCGGAGCCGCGCCGAGGCGATCTCCCCGCCCGAGCAGCGGATCCTCATCTACAAGAACAACACCGACTCGAAGGGCAATTCCTACGGCACGCACGAGAACTACCTCATGGACCGCCGGGTGCCCTTCGCGCGGATCGTCCAGCATCTGATGCCGTTCCTCGTGACCCGGCAGATCTTCACCGGGTCGGGGAAGGTCGGCGCCGAGAACAACACGGAGCCGTGCGAGTACCAGCTCTCCCAGCGGGCGGATTTCCTCGAGACCGAGGTCGGGCTCGAGACGATGCACAGCCGGCCCATCATCAACACGCGGGACGAGCCCCACGCCGACCCGGAGAAGTACCGGCGCCTGCACGTCATCGTGGGGGACGCCAACATGAGCGAGGTGGCCAACTACCTCAAGGTCGGCACCATGGCCATCGTGCTCAGCATGATCGAGGACGACTTCATCGACCGCGACCTTTCCCTCGAAAGCCCCGTGCCCGCCTACCGGCGGGTCTCGCGGGACCTGACCTGCCGGGAGCCGATCCGGCTGAAGGACGGCCGCACCCTGACCGCCGTGGACCTGCAGCGCCAGTTCCTCGAGCTCGCCCACGGCTACTACCGGGACCGCGAGGCCGAGGCGTGGGTCGGCGACGTGCTGGCCCGGTGGGGTTCCACCCTCGACCGCCTCGCCGAGGACCCCATGACGCTCTCCCGGGAGCTGGACTGGGTCATCAAGCGGGAGCTCATCGAGAACTACATCGCCAAGCACGGGCTCGGCTGGACGGACTCGCGGGTGGCGATGATCGACCTCCAGTACCACGACATCCGCCCCGGCAAGGGCCTCTACGGCAAGCTCGAGGAGACGGAGACCGTGGATCGCATCGCCACCGACGACGAGATCTCCAAGGCCATCTACGACCCGCCCAAGGACACGCGTGCCTATTTCAGGGGATTGTGCCTGCAGAAGTACTCGGAGGAGATCGTCTCGGCGTCCTGGGATTCGGTGATCTTCGACCTGAAGGAGGGGCCGCTCAAGAAGATCTTCATGCTGGAGCCGCTCCGGGGCACGGAGGCCCACGTGCGCCAGCTCCTGAACGAATCCCCCACGGCCGCCGACCTGCTTCAAAACATCTCGCGCCCCAACTTCGGCGTGTGATGACAGACGAGCAGTGGCAGGCGGTCTTCGCCAACTATTCCAACGCCAGCTTCGTCGAGTTGCTGCGCGCCACGTCGCCCCATCTGCTCCCCGCTCTCGCGCCGGGCGCGCCCGACGAGGGCGGGCATCCCACCGCCCCCCACGGGACGACGGTCCTGGCCGTGAGGTATCGCGACGGCGTGCTCATGGCCGGGGACCGGCAGGCCACCGAAGGCTTCCAGATCGCCCACCGCAGGATCGAGAAGATCTACAAGGCCGACGACCTGTCCGGGATCGGCATCGCGGGGGCCGCCGGCCCCAGCATGGAGATGGCCCGGCTCTTCCAGACCGAGCTGGAGCACTACGAGAAGGTCGAGGGTGAAGGCCTGTCCCTGGAGGGGAAGGCCAACCGCCTGGCCCAGATGATCAGGATGAACCTGCCCGCGGCGCTTCAGGGCCTCGTCGTGGTTCCCATCTTCGCGGGGTTCGAGGAGAAGGCCGGGGTCGGCCGCATCTTCAAGTACGACATCACCGGCGGCCGTTACGAGGAGACCGAGTACTTCGCGCAGGGCTCGGGCGGGAAGGACGCCCGGGACACGCTGAAGAAGCGGTACAAGAAGGACATGTCCAAGGCCGAGGCGCTCAGCGTGGCCCTGGAAGCGGTGCTGGACGCCGCCGAGGAGGACATCGGCACCGGCGGCCCCGACCTGGTCCGCGGGATCTTCCCCACGGTCAAGACCATCACGCGCTCCGGCTTCGGCGAGGTGCCCGACGACGAGGTCCGGACCGCCTGCGAGGCGCTCCTGGCCGAGCGCAGAGGACAGCCGTAATGCCGCTGCCGTACTACGTCTCGCCCGAGCAGATGATGAAGGACAAGGCCGAGTATGCCCGGAAGGGCATCGCCCGGGGGAAGTCCATCGTGGCCATCGAGTACCGCGACGGGGCGCTCCTGGTGGCCGAGAACCCCTCCACGCTGCTTCACAAGATCTCGGAGATCTACGACCGGATCGCCTTCGCGGGGGTAGGCAAGTACAACGAATTCGAGAACCTCCGCGTCGCCGGGGTGCGCCACGCCGACCTCAAGGGATACAGCTACAGCCGCGGAGACGTGACCGGCAAGGCGCTCGCGAACGCCTATTCCCAGGCCCTGGGGAACATCTTCACCCAGGACATCAAGCCCTTCGAGGTGGAGGTGCTGGTGGTGGAGGTGGCGGAGGCCGACGGCTCCAAGAACGAGATCTTCCGCATCCTCTACGACGGCACGATCGAGGACGAGCGGAACTACGCGGCCATGGGCGGCCAGGCCGACGAGATCCGGCGGTTCCTCAAAGACAACTACCGGGAGGGGCTGTCGCTCGAGGAGGCCCTCCAGCTCGGGGTCCGGGCGCTCATGGTGACCCAGAACAAGGCGCTCACCGAGCGCGATCTCGAAGTGGCGGTGCTGGACCGGGCCAAGGAACGGCGCCGGTTCCGCCGCATCCCTCCGGAGGCACTGAGCCAGCTCCTGGAAGGGAGCAAGTAGAGCTTGCGCGCCGGCCCCGGCTGCCGGTAAGCTGGAGCCAGGATGAAGCGCCGCATCTTCGGCCTCGAGAACGAGTACGGTCTGACCTGCACCCTCAACGGGCAGCGCCGCCTGTCGCCCGACAACGTCGCCCGGTACCTGTTCGAGAAGGTCATCCCCGGCGCCCGCAACGCCAACGTCTTCCTCGAGAACGGCGCGCGCCTCTACCTGGACACCGGCTTCCATCCGGAGTACGCGACCCCGGAGTGCGACAACGTCGAGGAGCTGGTGATCCACGACAAGGCCGGCGAGCGGATCGTCGAGGACCTCCTTCACCAGGCGGAGAAGCGGCTCCGGGAGGACGGCATCTCCGGCAACATCCTACTGTTCAAGAACAACACCGATTCCGCCGGTAACTCCTACGGGTGCCACGAGAACTACCTGGTCTCCCGCGACGTCTCGTTCCAGCGGCTGGCCGAGTCGCTGATCCCCTTCTTCGTGACCCGGCAGATCTTCGCCGGCGCCGGCAAGGTGCTCCAGACCCCGCGGGGGTTCCACTACTGCCTCTCCCAGCGGGCCCAGCACATCTGCCAGGAGATCTCGGGGGCCACCACGTCCTCGCGCTCGATCATCAACACGCGGGACGAGCCGCACGCCGACGCCGAGAAGTACCGCCGCCTGCACGTCATCGTCGGCGACTCGAACATGTCGGAGGTGGCCACGTACCTCAAGGTCGGCACGACCGCCCTCGTCCTCGACATGATCGAGGACGGCCACTTCGACAAGGACTACAGCCTCCAGTCCCCCGTCCAGGCCATCCGGGACATCTCGCACGACCCGACGCTCCGCGAGACGGTCAAGCTGAAGGACGGGCGGACCATCACGCCGCTCCAGCTCCAGTGCCTGTACCTGGAGCACGCCACGCGCTACGTCGAGAGCATCGACCCGGACCCGACCACCAAGGACGTCCTGGCCCGGTGGACGGACGTGGTCGAGAGGCTCGAGGACGACCCGATGCAGCTCAACCGCGAGGTGGACTGGGTCATCAAGAAGGAGCTGATCGAGGCCTACATGGTGCGCAACCGCCTCTCGTGGCGGGACCCCAAGGTCTCCCTGATGGACCTCCAGTACCACGACATCCGGCCCGACCGCGGCATCTACTACCGCCTCGTGCGCCGGGACCAGGTGGACCGCATCACGGACGACGACACCATCGAGCGCGCCAAGCACGTGCCGCCCCAGACCACCCGCGCGCGGCTCCGGGGCGAGTTCATCCGCCAGGCCAACCTCAAGGGCAAGGACTACCGCGTGGACTGGGTCTACCTGAAGCTGAACGACCCGGAGCGCGAGACCATCCTCTGCAAGGACCCCTTCCAGTCCCACGACGAGCGCGTCGAGCGCCTCATCCGGTCGTTCTAGTCTCGCCGGCGTCCCGTTGCCAGACCCCGCTCCCTCCGTGTAGGATGGGGGCGTTTTTGTCGGTCCCCAAGGAGGCTCCGATGACGCCGAATCCCGTGAAGCGGAAGCTCAAGGAAGGCAAGGCCGTGATTGGGACGTGGTTGAACCTGCCTGATCCGTTCGCGGCGGAGGCCCTCGCCGCCCTCGGCTTCGACTGGCTGGTCGTGGACACCGAGCATAGCCCGATCGACCTCGCCGTGATGGCCCACATGTTTCAGGCCATTGGCCGCTTTCCGACGGCGCCGATGGTCCGCATCCCGTGGAACAATGAGGAGAACGTCAAGCGGGTGCTGGACGCGGGCGCCTGGGGCTTCGTCGCCCCGAACGTCAAGAGCCGTGAGGAGGCCGAGCTGGTCGTCGCCGCGGCCAAGTACCCGCCCCAGGGGATCCGGAGCTTGGGCGGCGGGCGGCACTCCCTGTCCTTCAAGACGGACACGGCGACTTACTACCAGAGCGCCAACGATGAGATCGTGGTGGTGCTCCAGATCGAGCACATCGACGCCGTGAGGAAGATCGACGACATCCTCTCCGTTCCCGGCGCGGACGCCTGCTTCATCGGCCCCAACGACCTCTGCGCGTCCATGGGGCTCGCCCCGTCGCTCGAGCCGCCGCACCGCGAGTT
>JBBTEL010000229.1:0-14342 GCA_038042325.1 Candidatus Methylomirabilota bacterium | reverse complement strand
ACCTCTGCGCGTCCATGGGGCTCGCCCCGTCGCTCGAGCCGCCGCACCGCGAGTTTGAGGAGGCGATCCAGGCCATCAAGCGCTCCGCGCTCAAGCACGGGGTCCCCCCCGGCATCCACTGCGCCACCCCCGAGACCGTGAACCGCCGCATCGCCGAGGGCTGGCGCTTCATGGGCATCCTCGGCGACGTGCGCTTCCTGACCGCCGGCGCCAAAGCCGCGCGCGACGCTATCAGGGCACAATAGCCATGCACAGCTTCGCGCGTGTTCGAGCGCCGGCTTTGCCGGCGCAACTCCTGGGGGGAGGCATCGGAAGGGGGGCGTAGCCCCCCTCCGAGGTAGATATGAAGCTCGGCCTGGCCCTGCCGTTCGCCCACGCGTTCTCCATGCCCCAGTACCTGGCCCTGGTGGCCCAGGCCGAGACCGCGGGCTACGACACGCTCTGGACCGGCGAGGTGGGCGGCGGCGACGCCATCACGACGATGGCCGTCCTGGCCAGCCACACCACGCGGGTCAACATCGCCTCAGGCATTCTCCCGGTCCAGACGCGCACGCCCGTCATCCTCGGCATGACCGCCGCCTCCCTCGGCCATATGGCCCCCGGGCGGATCCGCCTGGGCCTCGGGGTCTCGAGCTCGATCATCATCAACCAGTGGAACGGCCTCCCCTATGAGCGGCCGCTGGAGCAGCTCAGGGAGGCGGTCACCATCATCCGCGCGGTCCTGGCCGGCGACAGGGTGAATTTCGAGGGGAAGTTCTACCGGATCCGGAACTTCCGCCTTCTGCAGCCGCCTCCGCCGAAGCCGGTGCCCATCTACCTGGGCGCCCTGGGCCCCCGGATGCTCCAGCTGGCCGGCGAGATCGCCGACGGCGTGCTGCTCAACTGGATTCCACCCGAGGCGGTGCCGCAGTCGGTCCGCCAGATCGAGATCGGGGCGAAGCGCGCGGGAAAGAACGTCGCCGACCTCGAGATCGCCGCTTTCATCCGGACGCTGGTCACCGACGAGCCCGCACCCGCGCGCGCCTGGCTCGCGCGCGACATCACCGGCTACGTGATCGTGGACTCCTACGCCAGGTTCTTCGCCGGCTGCGGCTTCGGCGCGGAGGTGGAGGCCGTCAACGCCGCCTGGAAGGCTGGCGATCGCGCAGGGGCCGTCAGGCAGATCTCGGGGCGCTTCCTCGACGGGCTCGGCGTCGTGGGCCCGGCGGAGTTCTGCCGCCAGCGCCTGGCGGATTTCGCCAAGGCCGGCCTCACCCAGCCCGTGGTCGTCCCGTTCTCGCCCGATGCCGACCCGAAACCGACGGTCGCCCGCACGCTCCAAGCGGTCGCCGCCTGACGCGCCCGTCCCATGGCAGCGCTCCGCGTCCTCGGCGTCATCCCCGCCCGCCTCCACTCGACGCGCCTGCCCCGGAAGGTGCTCCGCGAGATCGCCGGCGTTCCCATGGTCGCCCACGTCTTCAGGCGCGCCCGTCGGTCGCCGCTGCTGTCCGACCTGCTCGTCGCCACTGACGCCCAGGAGGTCGTGGACGCCTGCCGCGCCCTCGGGATCCCGGCGGTCATGACCTCGCCCGACCATCCGTCGGGGACCGACCGCGTCTGGGAGGTCTCGCGGAGCCGGGTGGCCGACGTGTACGTCAACATCCAGGGAGACGAGCCGCTGATCAGCCCGGGCCACATCCAGGCGCTGGTGGAGCCGTTCCAGCGTCGGCCCGAGACCCAGGTGACCACCCTCAGGATCCGCGCCAGCGTGGAGGAAGCGGCGGACCTGAACGTCGTCAAGGTGGTGTGCAAGGTCTGGGGAGACGCGCTCTACTTTTCCCGCCTGCCGATCCCCTGCGACCGGGACGGCACCGCCGCCCCGACGTACTGGAAGCACCTCGGGATCTACGCCTACCGCCGGGAGGCGCTGGAGGGCTTTCACCGGTTCCCACCGTCGGCGCTCGAGACGGCAGAGCGGCTCGAGCAGCTCCGCTTTCTCGAACACGGGATCCCCATCCACGTAGTCGAAACGGAGGAGCCGACGATCGGGGTGGACACCGAGGCGGACCTCCGCGCCGTGGAGACCTACCTCCGGTCCCGCCCCCGGTGAACGCGCGCTGGGGAATCCTCGCGCTGATCCTGACGGTCCAGACCTTCGCCAACGTCGGGCCCCTCGGCCTTCCCGCCATCGCGCCGTTCATCCGCGAGGACCTGGGGCTGTCCCTCACCCAGGCCGGTTCGTTCCTGTCCGCGTACTACGTGGGACCCATCCTGCTATCGCTCCCGGCGGGCTGGCTGGCGGACCGGTGGGGTATCTTGAAGACGATGGTGACGGGCGCGGCCCTGATCGCGCTGGGGCTCTTCGCCGCAGGCTGGGCCGGCTCCTTCCCCGTCCTCATCGCACTCCTGGTCTTCGCCGGCACGGGCTACGGGCTCCTCAACCCGAGCTCCACGAAAGCCATCATCACCTGGTTCCCGCTGGCCCAGCGGGCCACCGCCGTCGGGCTGAAGCAGACGGGGCTCCCCTTCGGCGGGGCCATCGGAGCCGCCGTGCTGCCGGTAATCGCCCTGGCCGTCGGCTGGCGGAACGCGCTGATCGCGTCGGCGTGCGGTGTGGCGGTCCTGGGGGCGGCGACGCTCTTCCTCTACCGGGACCCTGCCGACCTGCCACGCGCCACTTCCGGCTCTCCAGCCCCGTCGATCGCCTCCGTCCTCGGCAACCGCGACCTCTGGCTGGTCGCCTCGGCCACGCTGATCTTCGCGGCGGTGCAGACGGTCTGGATGAGCTTCCTCGTCCTCTACCTCAAGGACGTCGTGGGGCTGCCGGTCCTGACCGCCGCCTGGTACCTCGCCGCGGCTCAGGTCACGGGCATGGCAGGGCGCGTGGCCTTCGGCCTCCTCTCGGACCGCGCCTTCGGTGGCCGGCGGCGCATCGTCCTCTTCCTGGCGGGAATCGGCTCGGGGCTCTGCTCGCTGGCAATGGCAGGAATCGGCCCTGGGAGCTCGCCATGGCTCCTCGCGGCGCTGGCCCTGACCTTCGGCTTCGTCGGGATCGGCTGGAATGGGGTCCAGCACACCCTCATGGCCGAGCTGGCCGGCCCGCGCGCCGCGGGCACCGCCGTGGGGCTGGGGCTGGCCATCTCCTCCCTCGGCGTCACGCTCGGGCCTCCAGCCTTCGGCTGGCTCGTCGAGCGGGTCGGCGCCTACCGCTTGCCGTGGATGTCGCTGGCCGCCGCGATGGGGCTCGCCCTGATCCTCCTGGGCTTCGTCCGCGAGGGGCGGCGACGGTACGACCGTTGACAGGCGGGGCTCCGCCGGGGACAATCGGCCCCATGCGCACGCAAAAGCTCTTTTACGGCTGGGTCGTGCTGGGCGCGGCGTTCCTGATCATCACGATGGCGATCGGGACGCTCTTCGCGCTCGGCGTGTTCCTGAAGCCCATCGAGGAGGGGATGGGCTGGAGCCGCGGCGCCATCTCCAGCGTGGCGCTCCTCAACTGGCTGATCGTCGGGCTCGGCTCCTTCGTCTCCGGATTTCTCTCCGATCGGGTGGGCACGCGAACGGTGGTGCTGGTGGGCGGCCTCCTCCTGGGGCTGGGGCTCGTCCTCGGGAGCCAGGTCTCCACGCTCTGGCAGTTCTACCTGACGTTCGGCCTCCTGGTGGGCGCCGGCGTCAGCGCCTTCTACGTCCCCCTCACCGCCACCGCGACCAAGTGGTTCACGGCGCGGCGGGGGCTGGCCGTGGGCATCGTCTCGGCGGGGAACGGCTTCGGCATTCTCCTCCTCTCCCCGCTCTCCCGCTTCCTGATCAGCGCCTTCGACTGGCGAACCGCCATGCTGATCCTGGGCGACCTGGCGTGGCTGGTCGTCATCCCCGCCAGCCTCTTCATCCTCGCCTGCTGCGCGGCCCACTCGGGACCCATCTTCCACATGGTCGCCCATGCCATGGACCTGGGCGTGGCGAAAATGGCGGCGGCCACGGTTTTGGGCGTATCGGGTTTCACGTCAATCTTCGGCCGGCTGGGAACGGGCCTCCTGGCCGACCGCTTCGGCGCCAAACAGACCCTGCTGGTGGGCCTCGCGCTCCAGGCTCTCATGATCCTGCTCTTCCTCTCCGCCGGCGACCTGGGCAGCTTCTATGGTCTGGCGCTGGTCTTCGGGATGGCCTACGGGGGCGTCATGCCGCTCTACGCCCTCCTCACCCGGGAATACTTCGGGGAGCGGGTCATGGGGACTGCCTACGGCGGGGTCTTCTTCATCTCCTCGATCGGGATGGGGGTCGGCTCCTACGCGGGCGGCTACATCTACGATCTCCTCGGGAGCTACCGGTGGCTCTACCTGGGCTCCTTCGCCGTCGGTCTTGCGGCCGTTCTGCTGGCGGTCACCCTGAGGCGCTCGCAGCCCATTGCCGCCCCCGCGATGGCCCCGGCACTCCATTGACACGCCTGCCCTTCGGTGCTATAGAGTCGCCACACCGATCGGACTAGAATTCTCCCCCATTTGAATCGTGTGACCCTTCTACTGGATGCTGATCACGGCCATCCGCCCCGACGCCGAGCTGTACCGCTCCTGGCGCGCCGCGACTAATACCCCGTTCTGGACCCTGCACCCGACGCTGGCGCACTTCCAGGACCTCCTGGCCCGGACGACGTTCCCCCGGTGGCTCTGGAACACCTTCTTCATCGCAATCGTCTCCACCGGCATTTCGCTGGTCTGCGGCCTGCTGGCCGGATACGCCCTGGCCCGGCTCCGCTTCCCCATGGCGGGGGCCCTCGGCACCTCCATCTTCGTGACGTACCTGGTGCCGCCGACGCTGCTCTTCATCCCCCTCGCCGACATCATCCGGGACTTCCACCTCGGGAACACCCCCTGGGCCCTGATCCTCACCTACCCGACCTTCCTCATCCCGTTCTGCACCTGGCTCATGATGGGCTACTTCAAGACCATCCCGAAAGAGCTGGAAGAGTGCGCCCGGATCGACGGGGCGACGCGCTTCGGCGCCATGGTGCGCATCATCTTCCCGATCGCCATTCCCGGAATCCTGTCGGCGGGGATCTTCGCCTTCACACTCTCCTGGAACGAGTTCATCTACGCCCTCATCTTTCTCTCGTCCCCCGAGCGGAAGACGGTGCCCGTCGGGGTCGTCTCCGAACTGATCCGCGGCGACATCTACTTCTGGGGCCAGCTCATGGCCGGGGCGCTGCTCGGCTCCGTCCCCGTGGCCCTCGTGTATTCGTTCTTCGTCGAGTACTACGTGACCGGCCTCACCGGGTCGGTCAAGGGATAGAGGAGAGACCTTCCGATGGCACAGGTCGTCTTGAAGGATCTGAACAAGAAGTTCGACGAGGTCCACGTGGTGAAGGACGTGAACCTCCACGTCCGGGACAAGGAGTTCGTCGTCCTCGTCGGGCCGTCGGGGTGCGGGAAGTCCACCACGCTCCGGATGGTCGCCGGGCTCGAGGAGATCACGTCGGGGGAGGTCCACATCGGCGAGCGCCTGGTGAACGACTTGCCCCCCAAGGACCGCGACATCGCCATGGTCTTCCAGAACTACGCCCTCTACCCGCACATGACCGTGTACGACAACATGGCCTTCGGGCTCAAGATGCGGAAATTCCCGAAGCCGGAGATCGAGCAGCGGGTCAGGGAGGCGGCGACGCTGCTGGGAATCCAGGAGCTCCTCAAGCGGAAGCCGCGGCAGCTCTCGGGCGGCCAGCGGCAGCGCGTAGCGGTGGGCCGCGCCATCGTCCGCCACCCCCAGGTCTTCCTTTTCGACGAGCCGCTCTCGAACCTGGACGCCAAGCTCCGCGTCCAGATGCGGGTGGAGCTGAAGCGCCTTCACAACCGGCTGGAGACGACCGCCATCTATGTCACCCACGACCAAGTGGAGGCGATGACCCTGGGTGATCGTGTCGTCGTGATGAAGGACGGGCTGGTCCAGCAGGTAGGCGAGCCGATGGAGGTGTACTCGAAGCCGCGCAACAAGTTCGTGGCGGGCTTCATCGGCTCGCCGGCCATGAACTTCATCGAAACGACCATCTCCGACGCGAGCGGCGCCCTCTACGCCGAGACCGCGGGATTGAGGGTGAGAGTGCCGGCCGGGCGCGCCTCTCGCCTGGCTCCCTACAAAGGGCAGGCCGTGACCCTGGGAATCCGCCCGGAGGACCTCCGGGAGGCCGCGGGCGGCGACCCCCAGGACCTCGTCTTCGAGGCGCTGGTGGAGGTGGTGGAGCCCCTGGGCTCGGAGATCCTGCTGGATACCCGGGTGGGGAATCAGACCCTCGTCGCCCGGGTGGACCCCACCGTCCGTACCAAGCACCACCAGAAGATCCGGCTGGCCTTCATCCCAGACCGGATCCACTTCTTCGACAACAATACCGACGAGGCCGTCGCCTAAAGGGAGGGAATTTCTGGCCTTGACAGGGGGTGGCGGCCTCGATAAAATGCGGCCACTTTTTCCGCCCAAACGGGACCTTTATTTCCTAGGGGGTGTCGCATGAAAAAACTCGGATCGATCGGTTCAGGCATCATCCTCGCCGCTCTGGTGGGCGTCCTGCTGCTGGTGGCAGGGACCTCCATGCCGCCGGCGGCCACCGCCCAGGCCCCCATCACGCTCAAGATGCAGGCCACCTGGCCGGCGGGGTGGACCCTCTACGAGAACTTCACGATGTTCGCCGACCGGGTGGCCAAGCTGTCCGGGGGGAGACTGAAGATCGAGACCCTGCCGGCCGGCGCCATCGTGCCCGCCTTCGAGGTCCTCGACGCGACGCACAAGAAGGTCCTCGATGGGGCCCACGCGTGGGCGGCCTACTGGGTCGGCAAGAACAAGACGGCCGTCCTCTTCACGGGCGGCCCCGGCGGCACGTTCGGGATGGACTACATCGACGCTATGGGCTGGATGTACGAGGGAGGCGGCCTCGAGCTCTACCAGGAGTTCTACCGTGACGTCCTGAAGGTGAACGTCGTGGTGTTCCCCATTCTGCCGGCCGGCCCCCAGGCCTTCGGCTGGTTCAAGCGTCCCATCAAGAACCTGGCCGACTTCAAAGGGATGAAGTGCCGGCAGACCGGGATGGCGGCGGAGGTCTTCACGGAGATGGGCATGCGGACCGTGAACCTGCCCGGCGGCGAGATCCTGCCCGCGGCCGAGCGGGGCGTCATCGACTGCGCCGAGTGGGTGGGCGGCGTCGAGGACCTGAAGGCGGGCTTCCACAACGTGTGGAAGTACCACTACACCCCGGGGATGCACGAGAACGTCACCATTGGCGAGCTACTCATCAACGGCGACGTCTGGAAGAGCCTGGCCCCCGACCTCCAGGAGATCATCAAGTCGGCGGCCACGGAGACCTTCTTCCGCTGGTGGATGCGCTGGCAGAGCCAGAACGGCGACGCCCTCAAGGAGCTCCAGGAGAAGCACAAGGTTCAGGTCCTGAAGACCCCCGACGACATCCTCTACGAGTTCCTCAAGGCCTGGGACCGGATCGCGGCGCGCGAGGCCGAGAAGAACCCCTTCTTCAAGAAGGTGTGGGACTCCCAGCGGCAGTACGCCGAGCGGGTGGTCCCGACCAAGCGGTTCATGTTCCCGCCGTACGAGTTCGCCGCCAACTATTACTGGCCCGTGAAGAAGGCCGCGGCGGCTCCGGCCCCTGCGAAGCCTGCCGCGCCCGCAAAGGACAAGAAGTAGCTCACCCGGCCTGTTCGCGAGACGGGAGGGGCTAGCGGATCCTGCTAGCCCCTTCTTGTGTGATCCCCTGGGCGGCCCGAGCTAGAGGAGAAAGCGCGCCGCATGGAGCAACTGCCACCGGGAGTGCGAAAACTCATCACGGCCATCGACACGCTGAGCGAGTGGTCGGGAAGAGTCTTCGCCTGGCTGATCGTTCCCCTCGTTCTCGGGCTCACCTACGAGGTGATCGCCCGCTACGCCTTCGATGCGCCGACCATCTGGGCGTACGACGTCGGGTACATGCTCTATGGCAGCCACTTCATGCTGGGCGCCGCGTACACCCTGCTGAGGAAAGGGCACATCCGCACCGACTTCTTCTATGAGAAGTGGTCGCCCCAGCGCCAGGGGCTGGTCGACGCCGCCCTCTACCTCTTCCTCTTCTTCCCCGGCGTGTTCTTCTTCTTCCTCGCGGGATGGGACTCCGCCTCCCATTCCTGGATGCTCCGCGAGACCTCGGAGGCGAGCCCCTGGCGACCGCCGCTCTACCCCTTCAAGGCGGTCATGCCGGTCGTGGCCGCGCTCCTCTTCATCCAGGGAATCTCGGAGTTCATCAAGAGCGTCTGGGCGGCGAAGACGGGGCGGTGGCTGTGAGCCCCGAATACCTCGGCCTGATCCTCCTCGCCGCGCTCCTCAGCGGCATCTTCGTCGGATTTCCCATCGCATTCACGCTCATCATCCTGGCGCTCGTCTTCGGCTACATCGGCTTCGGCGGGATCGTCTTCGACCTGATGGTCTTCCAGACGATCGGGATGATGAAGGAGGAGACGCTGGCGGCGGTCCCGCTCTTCATCTTCATGGGGCACGTCCTCGAGCGGGCCGGGCTGATGGAGCGCCTGTTCAGGTCCTTCCAGTTCATCCTGGCCCGGCTGCCGGGGTCGCTCTATCTGGGCGTGCTCCTGACCGCCACCATCTTCGCCACGGCCACGGGCATCATCGGCGCCTCGGTCACGGTGATGGGCCTCATGGCCGCACCGGTAATGATCAAGGCGGGGTACGACGCCAAGCTCTCGGCGGGGGTGATCGCCGCGGGCGGAACCCTGGGGATCCTGATCCCGCCGAGCGTCATGCTGGTCGTCATGGGGCCGGTGCTGGGGGTCTCGGTCATCCAGCTCTTCGCCGCGGCGATCATCCCCGGCGTCCTCCTCTCGGCCCTCTACATGGTCTACGCCATGGCCCGGAGCTTCATCAACCCGAAGCTGGGCCCGCCGCTGCCCCTCGAGGAACGCGCGACGTCCTACTGGCAGATCGCGAAGGAGTTCGTCGGCGGCATCATTCCCCTCGGGGCGATCATCTTCGCCGCCCTCGGGAGCATCATCTTCGGCTTGGCCACCCCCACCGAGGCCGCGGCGATGGGGGCCTTCGGGGCCTGCGTCCTCACGGCCCTCTACGGCCGCCTCACCCTGCCGGTCGTGCGCGAGGCGGCCCACAAGACCCTCCAGACGTCCAGCATGGTCCTGTTCCTCGCCGTGGCGTCCAATGTCTACGGCGCGGTCTTCACGCGCCTGGGGACCGGGACGATGATCGCCAATGGCCTGCTGGCGCTCCCCGTTCCGCCGCTCGTCCTGATGGCCATGCTCATGGGGGTGATCTTCCTGCTCGGCTGGCCGCTCGAGTGGCCGGCGATCGTCCTGATCTTTCTGCCGATCTTCCTCCCCGTGGTCCAGGGGCTCAAGGTCGACCTCGTGTGGTTCGGCACGCTCGTCGCGGTCAACCTCCAGACGGCCTTCCTGTCGCCCCCCGTCGCGATGGCCGCGTACTACCTCAAGGCCGTCGTGCCCAAGTGGGAGCTCAGGGAGATCTACCGCGGGATGTTCGACTTCATGATCCTCCAGGTCATCGGGCTGGCGCTCGTGTTCTTCTTCCCCCAGGTCGCTCTGTGGCTTCCAGGAGTGCTCTTCGGTCGATAGGAAGCGCGATGCCGGGGCGCGCGTTCCTCGTGGCCGCCCTGGTCGGGGCCGCCGGCGCGGCCGGCGCGGCCGAGCCCATCACGATCGGCGAGATCAACCCCCGCACCGGGGTCCTGGCCGTCCAGGGGACCGCCGTGCATCAGGGGATCGTCCTCGCCGTGGAGGAGGCCAACGCCAGGGGCGGGATCGCGGGGCGCCCCGTCACGCTGCTCTCCCGCGACGACGAGGGGAAGCCCGAGCGCGCCATCGCGGCTGCCGAGGAGCTGGCGTCCCGCCACCGCGCGGTGGCCCTGATCGGCGGGTACGTGGACAGCCTCGTGGGGCCGATCGGCGAGGTGGCCGACCGGTCACGAATCCCCTACCTGGCCACCGCGTCGCTCGACGAGAGGCTCACCACCCGGGGCAACCGCTTCTTCTTCCGCGTCTCGAGCCTCGCTTCCTACATCAGGGTCACCACGGGGATCATCCTCGACGTGTTCCGGGCGAAGAACGTGGCCATCCTGTACTCCTCCACCCCTGGCGCCAGCCAGCTCGCCCGCCGCCAGAAGGAGGCGCTGGAGCGTGCCGGGGTGAAAGTCTCGGTCTTCGAGCCGTTCGCCCCTGGGCTCTCCGACTTCACGCCGCTGCTGGCGCGCGTGCGCGATCAGGGCGCCGAGGTGCTCCTCTCGGACACCTTCTTCGCCGACCACCTGCTCCTGGTCCGCCAGATGGCCCAGGCCGGGATCACTCTCAAGGCGTTCCTCGGCGCCTTCGGCATGGAGTTCCCCGGCGTGATCCGGGAGCTCGGACCCGCCAGCGAGGGGCTCTTCGGGACAACCTCGTGGCAACCGGGAGTGAATCTGGGGGGCAATGAGCAAGAATCGCTTGCGTTCGTCGAGACGTTCCGAAAACGCTTCGGGGCCGATCCGGTGCCCCTCACCATGCACGGCTACGCCGCCGCCAAGACCCTTTTGAAAGCGCTCGAGACGGTGGGAGGCAGCGGCTGGGCCATCAGCGGCGAGACCCTCCGGGACGCCTTGGCGCGCGCCGACGTCCAGACGCCGCTCGGGAGGGTGAAGTTCGACGAGGGGGGCAACCCGCTCCACTACGAGCGGGTGGTGATCCAGATCCAGGGGGGCCGCCACGTGGTGGTCTATCCGAAGGAGCGCGCCACCGCGCCCGCCCGCTATCCCGCGAAGTAACCCCGCCACTCCGCGGGGCGTGGCTCCCAGGATCGCTCCGCCAGAGCCCCTCGCCCACCGTGCCGACGTAGATCACAAGCAACGACCTTCGCAATTGACGTTCGGGTGGGTGAACGCTACTATCGGGAGGCCCTTTCTGTCAAACCGTGTCGCTCAACACGCTCGCCCAGGCGCTGGTCTCCGGAGCCCTGCTGGGGTGCTTTTACACCCTCATGGCGCTGGCGTTCTCCATGATCCTGGGCGTCACGCGGGCGCTCAACCTCGCCCATGGCGATCTGATCATCCTCGGCGGCTACCTCGGCTATTGGCTCTGGAGTGGCTCGGGACTGCACCCACTCTTCCTCGTCCCTGTCGCGGCGGCGGCGCTGCTCCCACTGGCGCTCGTCTGGCAGTGGCTCTTCGACCGGCTGCCGGAGCCCCGGGAGCTGTCGAGCCTCGTTCTCACCTTCGGCCTCTCCCTCCTGCTCCAGAACATCATGCTGGCGCTCTGGCGGGGCGAGTATCGGCTGATCGCGAGCGAGTCCCTCACGGGCAGCCTCACCCTGGGCGGGCTCAGGCTGAACCAGGGGCGGCTCATCGTGGCCGTGGCGGCGCTGCTCGTGGTGGGCGGGCTCTTCCTCGGGCTCACGCGCACCCGCTGGGGCCGCGCCGTCCGCGCCACGAGCCTGGACCGCGACGCCGCGGCGCTCCTCGGCATCAACGTGGACGCGGCCACCCGCACGACGTTCCTCCTCGCGTTTTGCCTGAGCGGGGCGGCGGGAGTGCTGTTCGCGACGCTCCACTACCTCTACCCGGCGGGCGGCATCGAGCTGACGCTGCTGGCGATCGTCCTGACGATCTGGGCGGGCGTGGGGCGGCTCCGGAGCGTGCTCGTGGCGGGGATTCTCCTGGGTGTGGTCGAGGCGTTGACCGTCGCGTGGGGCGGGCCGCGCTGGCGCGAGACGGTTGTCGCGCTGATGCTGCTCGTGTCGCTGCTGGCCAGATCGGGCGGCCTGGCCCGCGGGTGGAGTCACTGATGGGGCGCCCGGGACGGATCGGGCTCGGCCTCGTCGCCGCGGCGCTCGTCGTCCTGCCGCCGCTGACAGGTTTCCATCCGTACTACCTCTATCTCGTTTCGACGGCGCTTCTCTTCGGCACCGTGGCGACGAGCTGGAATCTCCTGGCCTACGCCGGCCAGATCTCCTTCGGGCATGCCGCCTTCTTCGGCCTGGGCGGCTACGGCGCCGCTCTGGCGTCCCTCGCCGGCCTTTCCCCGTGGCTGGCCATCGCCCTCGGCGGCGGCATCGGAGCCCTCGGCGCCGCCGGGATCGGTCTCGCGTCGGCCCGGCTCAGGGGCGCCTATCTGGCCCTCGCCACTCTCGCCTACGCCGAGATCTGGCGGGGCGTCGCCCACAACTGGACCACGGTCTCCGGCGGCGGCGAAGGCCTCATCGGGATCCCGCCGCTCCCGACGCTCGGGTGGCTCCCCCTCGACTTCACCCGCGGCCGGGCGGGTAGTTACTACCTGTCGCTGGCCTTCCTCGTGGTCGTTGTCGCGGTCTTCTGGGGGATGCTCCACTCCCGCCTCGGGCTGGCCTTCGCCGCCGTTCGGGAGGAAGAAGAGCGGGCGAGCCTCCTCGGGGTCCATCCCCTGCCCTGGAAGATCCTGGCCTTCGCCCTCTCCGGCTTCTTCAGCGCGCTGGCGGGCGGGCTCTACGTCCATATGGTTGGCGTGGTGGAGCCCGACCTGATCTTCAGCCGCTACTTCTCGATCCTGCCGCTCGTGATGGCGACCTTCGGCGGCCTCCACACGCTCCTGGGCCCCGCCATGGCGGCCCTCGGGCTCTACCTGGTGAGCGAGCTCCTCCTGCACCCCTACGTCCCGGCGTTCCACCAGCTCCCGTACGCGCTCGCCCTGATCGTCGTCGTGCTGTATCTGCCCGGCGGGCTCTCAGGCCTTTTCACCCGAAAACCCCGTGGCGCTGCTTGAGGGGCGCGGCCTCTCCATGGCCTTCGGCGGGCTGCTCGCCCTCCGCGGGGTGGACATCGCCGTCGAGGAGCACCAGGTGGTCGGCCTCCTCGGGCCCAACGGCGCGGGGAAGACCACGCTCTTCAACATCCTGTCGGGCCTCCTCCGTCCCACCGCCGGAGAGGTCTGGTTCGGCGGCCGCCGCGTGACGAACCTCGCGCCATGGAGACTCTCCGGCCTTGGCGTCGGGCGCACGTTCCAGATCGCGCGCCCCTTCGCCCGCTCGACCGTCCTCGACAACGTGCTGGTGGGAATCACGTTCCGCGGCCGTCACCGCTATGGCCGGGCCCTCGACCGCCGGCACGAGGCCGAGCGGCTCCTGGCGACGGTGGGGCTCGCCGACAAGGCGCCGGCGCGCGCCAACGAACTGTCCCTCGGTGAGCGAAAGCGGCTGGAGCTGGCGATGGCGCTCTCCACCCGCCCCACGTTCCTCCTCCTGGACGAGCTGGCGTCGGGGCTTTCCCCGAAGGGGCGCGAGGAGGTGGTCCGGTTCTATGGGCGGCTCAAGGAGCGCGGCCTCACGATCTTCGCCATCGAGCACTCCTTCCGGATCCTGGCCCACGTGGCCGACCGGCTCGTTGTGCTCGATCAGGGGACGATCGTCGCCGAAGGCCGTCCCGAGCAGGTGCTGGGCTCCCCGCGCGTGGTCCAGGCGTACCTGGGGGAGGACGACGGGCCATGACGCGTGCGCTCCTCGAGGTCGAGGCGGTCGAGGCCGGCTACGACGACGTGCGCGTGCTCCACGCGTGTTCCCTCGAGGTGAGGGCGGGCGAGTTCATCGCGCTCGTCGGCCCCAACGGCGCGGGGAAGTCTACGCTGCTCAAGACCATCACCGGGCTGCTGCCCGTCCACGCCGGCGCCATCCGGCTCGACGGCGAGCGGATCGACGGGCTGCCGCCGTACGCCATCGCGGCGCGCGGCGTCGCCCTGATCCCCGAGGGGCGGCGGCTCTTCGCTCCCCTGACCGTCCGCGAGAACCTCGAGCTCGGCGCCTTCCTGCCCCGGGCCCACGGCCAGCAGGAGGAGACCCTCCGCCTGATCTTCCGCCTCTTCCCGGTGCTCCAGGAAAAGGCGGCGGCGCCCGCCGGCGTCCTTTCGGGAGGCGAGCAGCAGATGCTCGCCCTGGCCCGCGGCCTCATGGCGCGGCCGCGCCTGCTCTGTCTGGACGACCCGTTCCTGGGGCTCGCGCGGCTGGTGACGAACCGGTTCTGCCAGGCCATCAGGGAGATCACCGCGGAGGGAATGACGATCCTCGCCGCGGGACAGCACGTGCGCCGCCTCCTGCGTCTCGCCCATCGCGCCTACCTCCTGGAAGAAGGCCACGTGGTGCTTTCGGGCCCCGGGCCCGAGCTCCTCCAGGACGAGCGCCTCCGCCGGAGCCTCATCGAACTGATCCCCGGGGTGGACCAGCCGATGGGATGAGGCGCGGCCTCGCCCTGGCCCTGGCGGCTCTCGTCCTCCTCGCGGCCCCGAGGCTCGGCCGCCTCGCGTCTGCGCACCTCCTGGCCCTCGACCTCCTCGTCCCGGGTTGGGCGCCCACGGTTCAAT
>JBBTEL010000228.1:0-12171 GCA_038042325.1 Candidatus Methylomirabilota bacterium | reverse complement strand
TTCAGGGGCTCGCGACCCCGCTCAAGGACGGCGACGAGGTCGCCATCATCCCGGCTCTGGCCGGGGGGCGATGATCGTCACCGGAGAGGAGTTCCAGCGCATCCGGGCCCAGGCCGAGGCGGAATACCCGGCCGAGTGTTGCGGGGTCGTGCTCGTCCGGGAAGGGTCTCCCGGCGAGCGGTTGCTCGTTCCCTGCCGCAACGTTCAGGATGAATATCACGCCAAGGATCCCGAGAAGTACCCGCGCGATTCCCGGACCGCCTATCACATGGACCCGCGCGACCTGCTCAGGATCGGCCGGACGGAGGGCGATGGGTACCGTGTCCGGACCATTTATCATTCCCACATCGATGCGGGGGCGTACTTCTCCGAGACCGACAAGCAGAACGCCCTGATCCAGGGCGAACCGCTGTACCCGGAGGCGGCCTATGTGGTGCTCTCGGTCGTCGAGGGCAAGGTGGCGGCCGCAGGGGCGTTTGCCTGGCGTCCAGAAGTGACGAATTTCGTGCCGGTCGAACTGACTGGGCTTCCGGTATGAACCGGTCCGACTCGCTCTTCGAGGCCGCGCAGCGGTTGATCCCCGGCGGGGTGAACAGCCCCGTCCGGGCGTTCCGCGCCGTGGGCGGCCGGCCCTTCTTCGTCGCGCGCGCGGAAGGCGCCCGGATCTGGGACGTGGACGGCCGGTCCTACCTCGACTTCCTGGGATCATGGGGGCCGCTGATCCTCGGCCACGCCCCCGCGGCCGTCGTCGAGGCAATCAGCGAGGCGGCGCGGCGGGGGACGAGCTACGGAGCCCCGACCGCGTGGGAGGTGGAGATCGCCGAGGTGATCTCGCGGGCTATCCCCTCCATCGAGATGCTCAGGCTCGTGTCGTCGGGCACCGAGGCCGCCATGAGCGCCATCCGCCTGGCCCGCGGCGCCACGGGCCGCGACGCCATCGTCAAGTTCGAGGGGTGCTACCACGGCCACGCCGACAGCCTGCTCGTGAAGGCCGGGTCCGGCGGGGCGACGTTCTCGCTCCCCGACAGCGCCGGCGTGCCGCCGTCGCTCGCCGCGCTGACGGTCACGCTGCCATTCAATGACCTCGCGGCGGTCCGACAGACCTTCGCGTCACGCGGGAGCGAGATCGCCGCGGTGATCGTCGAGCCGGTGGCGGGGAACATGGGCGTGGTGCCTCCCGTGCCGGGGTTTCTCGGGGGGCTCCGCGAGGTCACCACGCGCCACGGCGCGCTGCTCATCTTCGACGAGGTGATCACGGGCTTTCGCGTCGCCTACGGCGGGGCCCAGACGCTCTACGGGGTGACCCCGGACCTGACCTGCCTCGGCAAGATCATCGGCGGCGGGCTCCCCGTCGGCGCGTACGGCGGCCGGCGGGACCTGATGGCGCACGTGGCGCCGCTCGGGGGGGTCTATCAGGCAGGGACCCTCTCGGGGAATCCCCTGGCGGTGGCCGCAGGGCTGGCGACGCTCCAGGCGCTCCAGGACCCGTCGGCGTACCGGCGTCTGGAGGCCCTGGGAGCCCGCCTCCAGGCGGGGCTGGAAGCGGCGGCCCGCGAGGCGGGGGTTCCCCTCACGGTCAACCGTATCGGCTCGATGCTCACCGGCTTCTTCACCGAGGGGCCGGTGACCGACTTCGCCTCGGCCAAGCGCTCCGACACCGCCCGCTACGCCAAATTCTTCCACGCGATGCTGGCGCGCGGCGTCTTCCTCGCCGCGTCCCAATTCGAAGCGGCGTTTGTGTCTCTGGCCCACTCCGAGGCCGACATCGAGACCGCGGCCGCGGCCGCACGGGAGGCCCTCAGCGCGGCATAACCCCCTTGACTCCCACGGAGACCGGGTGATAGGATTCACAAGGTTTCGGCCCTGGAGTCACGCCTTCCGACTCCGTTTTTGATCGCAGCGCCACACACGAGATCGGCTTCACCGGGCCTGAGGAGTGTGTAAAGCGAGATGAGGACAAAGGTGGGCGTCGGCGTTCTGGGCCTCACCCTCCTCGCCGCCGCCCTCTTCCTCGTCCTCTCGACGCGCGGTCAGGCGGCCGGTCCCGCTCAGCCCATCGCCTTCAACCATCAGGTCCACGCCGACCAGTACAAGATCGACTGCCAGTACTGCCATGCCGACGCGCGACGCTCGGAATACGCCGGGATTCCCTCGGTCTCGCGCTGCATGGGCTGCCACAAGATCACCGCCGCGGACCGGCCCGAGGTCCAGAAGCTCGCCGGCTTCTTCAATAAGAACGAGCCGATTCCGTGGGTGCGCATCTTCAAGGTTCCGGAGTACGTCTACTTCCCCCACAAGGCCCACGTCCGGGCGAACGTGAAGTGCCAGACCTGCCACGGCCCCATCGAGAAGATGGCCGTGGTGGAAGCCAGGACGGGCCAGAACCTCGCCAACGACCTTTTGAACCTGGTGGGCCTGGCGCGGTCCTCGACGCCTCTCACCATGGGCTGGTGCGTCGAATGCCACACGACGATGAACGCGAAGGAAAAGACGAAGGCTCCGCTGGAATGCGTCACTTGCCATCACTGACACACTCGGAGGGGGGCTCCGCCCCCCTTCCGATGCCTCCCCCCGAGATTGCGCCGGCCAAGCCGGCGCTCGAACAGGGAGTGCCCAACGCATGAAGCGGCGAGACTTCTTGAAGATCGTGGGGAGCAGCGCGGGGGCGGTGGCGGCCGCGGGCTGCGGCCAGGCGCCCGAGCGGATCCTTCCCTACGTGATCCCGCCCGACAACCTCGTCCCCGGCGTGGCCTCGTGGTTCTCGACGGTCTGCCGCGAATGTCCCGCGGGCTGCGGGGTGATCGCGCGCAATCGCGAGGGGCGCGTGGTCAAGCTGGAGGGGAACCCCGATCACCCGGTCAACCGGGGCGCGCTCTGCATCAGGGGCCAGGCGGCGCTCCAGGGCCTCTACAACCCCGATCGCCTGCGCGGCCCGATGCGGCGGGACGCCTCCGGCGCGCTGAAGCCGGTCAAGTGGGAGGAGGCCGAGAAACTCCTCGTCGAGCGCTTGACCGGCCTCGTCAAGCAGGGGAAAGGCAAGCGGATCGTCGTCATGAGCCAGCTCGAGAGCGGCAACCTCGGCCGGCTGATCGAGAGCTGGGCCCAAGCGCTGGGAGCGCGCCGTCCCATTTTCTACGAGCCGTTCAACTACGAGGCGATCCGTCACTCGAGCCGTCTCGTCTTCGGGCGGGACGCGATTCCCCACTATGCCCTCGAGGAGGCCAACGTCATCCTCTCCTTCGGGGCCGACTTCCTCGAGAGCTGGCTCTCGCCCGTCGAGCACGCGCGGGCCTTCACCCGGATGCACGCCTTCAAGCACGGCAAGGCGGGCACGTTCATTCACGTGGAGCCGCGGCTCTCGCTCACCGCCGCCAACGCCGACGAATGGGTCCGCAACGCCCCGGGGACCGAGGAGCTCCTGGCTCTGGCGATCCTCAAGGTGATCCTCAACGAAGGGCTCCAGGCTCCGGGCGTGGACGTGGCCCTCCTCCGCAACGTCGCCATGCCCGTGGATCTCGAAGCCGCGGCCGGCCAGTCTGGGGTGTCGGTCGAGACCATCAAGCACATCGCGCGCACCTTCGCCAAGGCCAAGCCGGGCATAGCCGTCGGCGGCGGCGTCGCCGTGACCAGCACCCTCGCCGTGGAAACCCAGCGGGCCATCCACCTCTTGAACTACGCGGCGGGGAACGTGGGCCGGACGGTCCGGTTCGGACCGGACTCGGCCTTCGTCAAGGCCACTCCCCATGCCATCGTGGGACTGCTCACGCAGCTCATGGCCCAGGGGGAGATCGATGTCCTGCTTCTGATCCACGCCAACCCGCTCTTCGCGCTGCCTCCCAAGTGGGGCTTCGCCGAGGCCCTCAAGAAGGTCCCCCTGCTGGTGAGCTTCTCCAACCAGCCTGACGAGACCACCGAGCAGGCCCACCTCATCCTTCCCGACCTCCACTCGCTTGAGTCGTGGGGAGATTTCAGTCCCCGTGAGGGCGTCGTCGGGCTCATGCAGCCGACGATGGCGCCTGTCTTCGACTCCAGGGCCGTCGGTGACGTGCTGCTCTCGGTCGGTCGCCAGGTGCTCGGATCGCCCGCAGGGAAGGGGCCCTTCCGCTGGGAGACGTTCGCTGAATACCTCAAGGAGCAGTGGAGGGGAATCGCGCGGGAGTACGCTCCATCCATGCCGTTCGACCAGTTCTGGGAGGAGGCGCTCCGACGTGGCGGAGTGTGGAAGGACGTGGCCACCGCGCCCGTTCAGGCTCGGTCCGCCCCCGTCTTCCCCATCCAGGGGAAGCCCGCGAGCGTGGAGGGCGATCCCCAGGGGCTCACGCTCCTCGTGTATCCTTCGCAGCGCTTCTACGACGGGCGGGGGGCCAACAAGCCGTGGCTCCAGGAGGCCCCCGACACCATGACCCAGGTGACGTGGGATTCCTGGATCGAGGTTCCCGCGGAGGTCGCCAAGCAGCTCGGCATTCGGCAGGGCGACCTCGTGAAGGTCGCGTCGCCCCACGGCGCCATCGAGCTGCCCGCCTATGTTTCAGAATCGCTTCACCCGGGGGCCGTCGCCATCCCCATCGGCCAGGGCCACACCGCCTACGGCCGCTATGCGAAGGATCGGGGGGCGAATCCTCTGACATTGCTGCCCGGCGGGGCCGGCTTGTCCTTCCTGTCAGTCAAGGTGACGCTGACCAAGACGGGAGGGCGCCGGCCGCTCGCCATCGCCCAGGCCACCCATGACCAGGACAACCGCGAGATCGCCCAGCACGTGGGGCTGGGCGCGGCGCGCGAGCTCGAGCTCCGGGGCGCCGTGCCCGAGAAGGCGAGCCACCCGAGCATGTATCCCGACCTCAAGTACCCCGAGTACCGCTGGGGGATGGCGGTGGACCTGGATGCCTGCACGGGCTGCCAGGCGTGCGTGATCGCCTGCAAGGCCGAGAACAACGTGCCGGTGGTCGGCAAGGAGCAGGTCGCCTACGGGCGCGACATGCACTGGCTCAGGCTCGAGCGCTGGCAGGAAGGCAAGCCGGAGCATCCCGAGAACCTCTTCCTGCCCATGTTCTGCCAGCACTGCGAGATCGCGCCCTGCGAGCCGGTCTGCCCGGTCTTCGCGGCCTACCACACCGAGGAGGGGCTCAACGCCCAGATCTACAACCGCTGCGTGGGCACGCGCTACTGCAACAACAACTGCCCCTACAAGGTGCGGCGCTTCAACTGGTGGGACTACAGCTCCCCCGCGTCGAGCAGCTACGCCTTCCCCGACCCGCTCCCGCTCCAGCTCAACCCGGACGTCACGGTCCGCCAGCTCGGCGTGATGGAGAAGTGCACCATGTGTGTCCAGCGGATCGTGGCCGGGAAGGACGCGGCGCGGGACGAGAAGCGGCCGGTGAGGGACGGGGAGGTCCAGACCGCGTGCCAGCAGACGTGCCCCACCCAGGCCATCGCGTTCGGCAACCTGAAGGACCCATCGAGCCGGGTGGCGACGCTGTCCCGGTCCCCCCGCGGCTACCACGTCCTGGGGGAGCTCGGGACGCGCCCCGCCGTCACCTACCTCAAAAAGGTCACCCGGGATCACGGCAGAGCAAAATGAGCGACAGCGCCGGCCGCCAGCCGACCTACGCCGACGTCAACCGCGACGTCATCCGCACGCTGGAGCCGCCGTCCCCGGCCTACTTCGGCTGGATGGCGGTCGTCGCCCTCATCCTGGCGGCCGGGATCCTCGCCTGGACCTGGCAGATCTACGCGGGGATGGGGGCCGCGGGCAAGCGCACGCCCCAGATGTGGGCGATGTACATCACGACGTTCGTCTTCTGGATCGGCATCGGCCACGCCGGGACGCTCATCTCGGCCATCCTCTATCTCTTCCGGGCCCGCTGGCGGACCTCGATCTACCGGGGCGCCGAGGCCATGACGGTCTTCGCGGTCCTGACGGCCGGGCTGTTCCCCCTGATCCACGCCGGGCGCATGTGGTTCGCCTACTGGCTCCTGCCGTACCCGAACCAGCGCTACCTCTGGCCGAACTTCCGCTCGCCGCTGGTCTGGGACGTGTTCGCGATCTCTACCTACCTGACCATCAGCGTGGTCTTCTTCTGCGTCGGCCTGCTGCCGGACATCGCCGCCATCCGGGACGCCTCCACCGGCTGGCGGAAGAAGATCTACGGGGTGCTCTCCCTGGGGTGGGAGGGAACGGACCGGCAGTGGCGGCACTACCGGCGCGCCTACGGCCTGTTCGCCGCCCTCGCGACCCCCCTCGTGCTCTCGGTGCACAGCGTCGTGTCGTGGGACTTCGCCATGGCGCTGGTCCCGGGCTGGCACTCGACCCTCTTCGCCCCGTTCTTCGTGGACGGCGCCATCTTCTCCGGCTTCGCCATGGTGCTGGTCCTCATCATCCCAATGCGCTACTTCTGGAATCTCTATGCGTACATCACCGACAAGCACCTCGACGCCATGGGGAAGCTGATCCTCGTGACAAGCCTGGTGCTGAGCTACTTCTACATCTGCGAAGCGTTCACCGCGTGGTACAGCGGCGACCACTTCGAGCGCGCCTCGCTCTTCTGGAAAGCCACCAAGAGCTACGCCTGGGCGTTCTGGCTGCAGTACTTCTGCAACAGCCTGGTGCCGCTGGTCCTGTTCTGGAGGCGCGCGCGGACCCACACCCCCACGCTCTACGTCGTCTCCATCCTGGTGCTGATCGGGATGTGGTTCGAGCGGTTCAACATCATCGTGCCGGGGCTGGGTCACGACTTCTATCCCTACACCTGGGGGATCTACTGGCCGACCGTGACCGACACCATGATCGTGATCGGGAGCTTCGCCTGGTTCTTCATCCTGTTCTTGGGCTTCATCAAGGTCATGCCCTCGGTGTCCATCGTCGAGGTCAAGGAGACGCTGCCGCACCCCGTCAAGGAGGCCCACCACTGATGCCGGCGGGAGGCGTCCTCGGCGTTTTCGCCCACGTGGACACCACGGTGAGGGCGATCCGCGATCTGCGGGCGCAGGGCTTCACCGATTTCACCGTGTACTCCCCGGTCCCGGTGGAGGAGATCGAGGCGGTGCTGGAGGAGAATCGTCCCGTCAGCCCCGTCCGGCTCTTCACCCTCATCGGGGGACTGACCGGGATCATCACGGGCTTCGGTCTGACGATCTGGTCGGCGCTCAAGTGGGGGCTGGTCACCGGCGGCAAGCCGGTGGTGTCGATCCCGCCCTTCGTGATCATCGCCTTCGAGCTCGGCATCCTGCTCGGGGGCCTCGCCACCCTGCTGGCGATTCTCGTCCTGGGGAAGCTGCCCGCACTCCGGCGGTCGCCCACCTACGATCCCCGCTTCACGGTGGACCGCTTCGGGATCGCGGTGACCTGTGGCCCGGAGCGGGCTCCCGCCGCGGGCCGGTGCCTCAGCCAGGCCGGGGCCGAAGAGGTCCGGCGATGAAGTACCTCTTCGGGCTGGCCCTCCTGCTGGTCCTGGCGGCGGGGGGCGTGATGGGAGGCGTCGTCGTCCTCCGGTGGACCGACAACATGACCGCCACCGTGAAGATCGTCCCGGGCGAGCGCGTCCTGCCGATGCCCGCCGGGACGCTGCCCCGCACCGGGGGCGAGCTGACGCCCCCCCGCGAGAGCCGCGACATCGCGGCCAAGCGGCCGAACCCCGTCACGGCGACGCCCGAATCGATCACCACGGGGAAGGTCCTCTTCACGATCTACTGCGCGCCGTGCCACGGCCCGGGGGGCAAGGGGGACGGGACGGTCTCGCCGAAGTTCATCCCGCCGCCCGATGTCACCAATGCCACCTTCCAGAAGCAGCGGACCGACGGCTTCTGGCAGCACGTGATCGGCACCGGGGGCGCCGTGATGCCGGCCTACGGCGAGGCCCTGTCCCCCGAGGAACGCTGGCACGTGGTGAACTATCTCAGGAGCATCGCCCAGAAATGACCGGCGGCAACCTCTTCCTGTCGGCGCTGACCGCTGCGGGGGGCCTCGCGTTTGTCTTGGGAGTCTCGCGCTCTCCGGAACGGACCTGGGCCATCTACCTGATCAACCTCCTCTTTTGGTCGGGGCTGGCGGTGACGGGACCCGCCATCGCCGGGATCATGGAGCTCATGGAGGCCCGGTGGTCCCCGAGCGTGAAGCGCCTCGCCCTGACCACGGCCGGATTCCTTCCGTACTCCCTCGTCCTCTTTCTCATTCTCTTCGGGGGGCGCGCCGTCCTCTACCCGTGGGTGACGACGCCGCTGCCCGTCAAGGCGGCCTGGCTCAACGTGCCGTTCATGGCGCTCCGGATCGGCGTCGGCGTCCTCCTGCTCTACTGGGTGGTCTTCGCCTTCGTGAAGGCCGGGCTCCGCGAGGGGAGCGGCGGCCCCGAGGCCCAGCGCCAGGCCAGGCCCCGCCGCGTGGTCCTGGCCACGATCATGTTGTTCCTCTACGTGATCGTGGTGTCGCTGTTCGGCTTCGACCTCGTCATGTCGCTCGACCCCACGTGGTACAGCGGGCTCTTTGGCGGCTACTTCGTCGTCAGCACGCTCTACACGGGGTTCGCCCTCCTGGCCCTCCTGGCTGTCAGGGCCAATGCCACAGGGCTCGCCGCGGTTCCGCCCTCAGCGATCCAGGATGTCGCCAAGCTGATCCTTGCGACCAGCACCCTCTGGATGTACTTCTTCTGGTCCCAGTACCTGGTCATCTGGTACGGCAACGTGCCGGTCGAAACGAAGTTCTTCCTCCGGCGCTTCTTCGAGGATCCATGGCGGGTGCTGGCGTTCGTCGTGCTGGCCGCCGGATGGATCGTGCCCTTTTCGTACCTCCTGAAGCGGCTCACCGGCAAGCCGCCGGAGCGTCACCGCCCGCTGGTGTTCATCTCGCTCCTGAGCCTCTCGGCCATCTTCCTCGAGCGCGTGTTGGTGGTGGTCCCCTCGATCTCGCCCACGGCCGCCTTCCCCGCCGGCATCGTCGAGGTCCTCGTGACCGCGGGCTTCTTCGCGCTGTTCGTCCTCAGCCGCCGCCGGTTCCTGGCCCGCCTGAAACCTAGTTTCTAACTAAAGCTGCGTCTCAGCCGCGGCCGGCGCTACGCCTCGGCCCTTGGAAGCGGCGCTTCGCGCCGGCCGTCGGCTGCAGACGCTGGTTAGACGACCAACGTTCGGCGCGCGGTCTCCGGGACTGTCGCTTGGCGCTCAGCACGGGCACCCGGACACCGCTGATCCGCTTGCTCTTGCAGCGAACGACATGGATCGACCCGTGAGCCTGTTCGTCTAACGTTGGCGCTAACCGGCACGCGCGGCCTTTACGCGCGTCCGTGTTGAGCGCACTGCTAGAGATCGCGAATGGTGTTCAGCATAGGCATCGAGCAGCCGCCGGATCATCTTTTGGTACTGCGTGTTGTGTTTTTGCGCCTCGGCCTTGAAGAACTCCACGCTACGCTTGCTTAATGCGATCGTGACCTTGACTCCTTCATCCCGAAAGACCAGGTCCTCGGGGGGAGGAAGGAAGTCAGCAACGACCTTCTGCCTTCCCAGCGGTTCGTCCGTATACCTAACGTTTTTGCTCATAGATTCGCCTACCTTTCCGCCAGTAACCAGCCCCGAAGAGTCGGATTACATCGCCACGGTATGTGAACCGGACCGTCAAGACCCCCCCTTGGACCCAACCGAAGCAGTAGTATCGCTTTTCGCCCGAGCTACGGGACAGATCCTCCGCGATTACACGTTTCGGATCAGCGAAGGCAAACTGCGCTTTGGCGAACGAGACCCCATGCTTTTTCTGGTTCTCCTGGTTCCTTTTCGAGTCCCATTCGAAGCGGGCTTTTGCCACAAACAAAGCCTATCACGAATCGACCTGCATAGCCATATGTTCGTATGGCTTGAGGGCAGCCGCTCCCGCGGATCTCTAACGTGCCGTTCAGCGGCGCGCTGCAAGCGCGCCCGCTGGAACGGATGCTTAGGCGTGTCATCGCGAGATGTTACCGATCTTCCCGGTTGCTCATTCGTCCGGCCACGCGACCGCCAGCACATACAGCGTTTCTGGCGCTACGTCTGCTCCGTTGGGCCAAGCGACGATCCCTGCTACCAGATCGAGCAGTCAAGTCCGAGCCTTGATGGACTTCGCAGCGCACTGGCCGGCACGACGTCCTCGTCCGCGACGACGGTCGTCGCGGCTCCCGCGGTCGGCCGACCTCCGTGGAAAGTCGCTCGCAGGGAAACCCATCTGTGTCCAATTCAATCGGGAAGCAGACCAAGTCCTGCACACGCACTGCTCGCTCTCGTTTTGTCGGCGGCACGCGGGAACACCCCACTATCTGGACAGTAGGATCTCGCCGGTGAACACGACCCCGCGCCCTACCGTCGAGTAACGCCCGGCCAGCTCAGCGTGCTCCGATCGCGGCCGATACAGCCGAAGACGAAACCAGTAATCTCGGGAGAACTCGACGCGGAGCTCGTTCTCCGCGAGCTTCCCTTCAAACCTGAAGGGCGCAGTCCCGACGACCGTGTCGTGCCAAGCCCCAGTTCCCGAGGCGAGATCCCCCTTCACCTCGTCGATCCTGAGCTCGAAGCCGCCCACGGATCCCCCGTCGGCAAACCAAGAACCCTTCCAACTACCCTTCAGCGCCTCGGCAGTCATCGGGAGGCTCGGCCCGGATTGGCTCTTGAGCGCAGGGCCAGGCCCGGCACAGCCGGCGCCGAGCGTGAGCGCCAGGAGGAGCGGCAGCACTCGTCCCATGGGCAGTCCCCCTTTCGTCGACCTGCTCGTCCTTGACCGGTGTTAGACAGCCCCGGCGGCGCGAGCAGCAAACAGCAGGAAAATAATGAGATAAAGAAACTGGAAAAGCAGAATGACCCTTTTCGCAGAGCAGCTCAAAAGCTTGGTGCCCGGTCCCTGGGAGAATCGGTGCCCGGATCAGCGGACGGTAGGTCCCCAGTCAATCGTGAGAAGAGCTTGACCGATTCGTCAAAGTAGCTGCTCTCAAGGCGTCTGGCCTCTTTTCGGAACAGTTCTTGGGCTTGGACTCCTTGGGCGACAAAACCCCTCCAGATCCAACAGAGAATGAACCCGGCGCTGGGTGGCGCGAGCAACAGCACATGTTCGGGCAAACTTCCGGTCCCACGCGTGAGGACCAAGCCGATGGCTGCCAGAAAGAAACCATGTATGGTGAGCATCGCGTTGAACCGGCTGTACAGCTCTTGGCTAACGAGCGCGACCAACTGCACCGCCTTCTCGTACCCTAGCTTCGGGTCACTGGCTCGGTGGTCATTCATGAGTGCCCGCCCACGCGTTTGTCCTCGTCCCGGGGTAGGTTTTCAGGTTCCGCCGGACCCATGGATCCGCGGCCGCCTAACGACCTGCTTCACCGGCGCCCAGCCAGTGGACGCGAGTCCGCTGGCTGGGCGGCCGTGTGGAAGCAGATGTTAGACCTCACTGATACACGGACCCGCGAGGTAGATCGAGGACCCCAAAGCAGCATGACACGCACGCGAAAGCTCTGGAATGGTTCGACGCTATTTGTCTTTGGACAGAATGCCGGCTGCCCACTGACCTCCGCTCCTCCACAAGAACTCGATGTCGCCCTCCTTGCGCATGCGATACGCGAGCTTGGCGCCGCTTCGTGGGGTTGCCTGGAGCTCGTCTCCTACGAACTTCGCTTCGAGGCGAGCGGTGAAGGGTTTGGCTTTGGCCGACGCGAAGGCGTAGATGATGGTGGCGCCCTCGGTTGTCACCTTCTCCACGACGAGCTTCGTATCGCAGACCCGATCCTGACACGCCCACCCGGACCACTTTCCCGACCATCTGGCCTTATCCGGTGGTACATCGGGCGCTGGTGGCTCGACAGTTACGCTGGGCGGAACGACCGCAGCAACTGGGCTCGTTGATAGACCAGGGTCGAGCTTCGGCATGAAATCGGGCCAGTTGGTCTGCGCCGAAGCGAGGCCAGGGCAAAGGAGCAAGAGTGCGAGCAATTGAAGCCACGCTTTGGGATGCATCGCGTTCCTCCTTTCCTGTGAGGTCTAACGTTGCGTATCAGCGGCGGCGCGAAGCGCCGGTCGCTTTTGCTTCGGTAGGATAGCCCATCCCCCTCTTCCGGAGCAAGACCAAATCCGCTGTATTCGGTCGGATGCAGCTCCGACTTCAGTTGGCCAGGGGCTGATTCTGGCCTGGGCTGCGCGAGAATTTTCCCGACGCCGGTGCTACCATATACCCGTGTT
>JBBTEL010000227.1:0-2947 GCA_038042325.1 Candidatus Methylomirabilota bacterium | reverse complement strand
AGGGGGCGGCTTTGCCGCGGGGCGTCGGAAGGGGGGCGAAGCCCCCCTCCGAGTTCACAGGTACTGGCCGTAGCGGATTTTCTCCACCACTTCCTTGATCCGCCGGTAGCCGTCGATCTCCTGGAGGAGCTCCTGCGTGGTGACGACCCCTACCTGCTCGCCGGCGCCGGCGCGCTGCGCCTTGGTCTCCAGCGCCCGGCGGATCACCTCCTGGATCTCCGCCCCGCTCATCCCGCCCATCGGCGGCAGGAGCGAGCGGAAATCGAGGTCGGCAAAGAGCGGTCGCCCGGCGGCCTGCTCCGCCTGGGTCTTGTTCAGCAGAAAGATCTCCTGCTGGGCCTGAGGATCGGGGAGCGGGACCTCGATGAGGCGATCCAGCCGGCCGGGCGCGACGAGCGACGGATCGATGGCGTCGGTGCGGCTGGTGGCGGCGACGACGAACACCTGCGAGAAATCCGCGATGCTGTCGATCTTCTCGGCCAGGATCGCGATGAGGCGGGCGCTCGCCTCGCGCGCCTGCAGGGGCGGGAGCAGGTGCTCGAGCGACAGCGCGTCGGCCTCGTCGAGGAAGATCACCGTGCGGGGCTCCTGCACGGCGATCGCCAGGATCTCCGGCAGGAGGTCCCCCACGTTCGGCCCGAACTTGGAAGTCAGGTTCTGCAGCTTCAAGTGATAGAAGGTGGCGTTGGCGACGGAGGCGAGCGCCCGGGCCAGCAGCGATTTGCCAGTGCCCGGCGGGCCGTAGAGCAGCACCCCCTTCGGCGGGGTGATCCCCCACTTGCGGTAGAGCTCCGGGTCTGTCAGCGCGGTGGCAAACCCGCGGAGACTGGCCTTGGCGGCCTTGAGGCCCCCGATCTGGTCGAAGCTCGTGTCCGGCCGGTGGGTGACCTCGACCCGACCGGTCAGATCCCCGTACTTCTCGGCGATCTTGGCGAGCAGATCCTCCAGCCGTCGCTGGACGGCCCACTCCTGATCGGGAGGCTGGTCCTTCGCGTCTGCCATGCGGCTGCTAGAAATGAGGGGACGGGCCGGGCCGCGGACCGATGCCACCGGACTTGTCGAAGACGCGGTCCTCCACGAGGATCGGAACCTTCGCGCGGATGGCGAGCGCGATGGCGTCGGAGGGGCGCGAGTCCAGCGTCATGTCGCTCCCGTTAGCGGAGAGATAGACGACCGCGTAGTAGATGTCGTCCTTGAAATCCGTGATCACCACCCGCGTGAGGGACACCTTGAGCCGGCCGAAGAGCGTGAGGAAAAGGTCGTGGGTGAGCGGGCGCGGGGGCGTCACGCCCTGAAGCGGGAGGGCGATTGCGCTCATCTGCGCGAGATCGATCGCCATCGCGAACTGGCGCTTGTCGCGCTTGCCCTGGAGCACAACCACGGGCTGCTGGGTGCGCTGGTCGAGCATGACCCCGACGACCTCCGCCTCCTGGGGGCCCGTGGCCTTCGGCGCCGGTGCTGGGCCCGGTTCCTTCGCCCCCGTGCCCGTCAGAAGCACCACCGCCAAGAGCCCGAAGAGCGCGATTGATCGCTTGCCGCCCATCCCCACTCCTCCCATCCCGCCGGCGCACGCGCCGCCGGCGTGGAGAAAGTATGGGTCTCCCCACGGGGAATGTCAACTTGCGCGGAGGCGAAAACTCGCCGTAAATCCGGCCGCTAGGAGGAGGGTGAGGCCGCTCCACATGACCCCGTAGCCCCAGCCGTGGATGACGTAGCCGAAGACGAACGCGCCCAGCGCGCTGCCCGCGAGGAAGACCGAGCTGAAGATTCCGACGACGCTTCCCCGGCGCGCCTCCGGCGTCTCGTCCATCAGCAGAGCCGCGAGGGCCGGATAGAGCAGGCCGTGGGCGCCTCCGGCCAGGAGGCCCGAGAGGAAGAGGAACGGGAGCACCGGGATCGTGGCGCGCGCTCCGATCAGGACGGCCAGCGCCGCCAGGATGCCGGTGGCCGCCGCCTGGACGAACATGGACGGGAGGATGACCGCCCGGCGTCCCCGCGTATCGCTGAGCCCGCCTCCCAGGGCGCGAACGAGCATCGCCGCCCCCGCGTACGCCGTGTAGAACAGGGCCAGGTTCGACACGCCGAGGAGCTCGCCGAAGGTCGGCAGGAAGGTGAAGATCGTCCCGGTGCCGAGGCCGAAGAAGAACGCCAGCGCCATGTGCAGGCGCAGGATTTCGGCCAGGCTCTCCCGGACGACCTGCCCTCCGCGCGCATGCCCCGCCATGGCCCCGGCGGACTCGCGGACCCGGAAGGCCAGCGCCAGCGCCGCCAGGGCCAGGAGCGTCGTCATCGCGAAGAACGCGCTGAAGCCGAAGTTTCGGATCACCAGTTCCCCTGCGAGCGGCGACAGCGCGGTGGAAAGGAGCCCTGAGATCCCGAAGATGCCCAGCGCCCAGCCCCGGCGCTCGGGCGGGACCAGGTCCACGACCATGGTATAGTTCGCCACGAAGAACGCCGAAAACCCGATGCCCTGAAAGGCCCTGAGGACCGCGAAGAGAGGAAGCGCGGCGAAGAGGTTGAAGCCGAGCGAGGCGGCCACCACGAGGCTGATACCGAAGACCATGAAGGGGCGGCGCCCGACACGATCGACCCAGGCCCCCACCAGCGGCTGGCAGAAGATCCCCGCCGCGCTATACATCCCCATGACGACGCCGATCTGGGCCTCGGTCCCGCCGAGCCGCTGGATGTAGAGGGGCAGGAGCACGAACGCATTGACGCTGGCGAAGAAGAAAAAGTTCATGGAGGTGATGCGGAAGAACTGGCGGGTGAGCACGGAGGACAGGGGGAGCGTCACGCGCGTTGATCTTTCGGGGTCGGCGGCAGTAGAATGGCGCAGGCATTATAGCATGAGCGATCCACGACCGACCGGGCCCGCCTATATCTGCAACGTCTGCGGCGAGCGGATGCAGGAGATCCACTGCAAGATCATCTGCCCGCGCTGCGGCTA
>JBBTEL010000226.1:0-3880 GCA_038042325.1 Candidatus Methylomirabilota bacterium | reverse complement strand
CGCGCCCTCCTTCGGCACCGGGATCTGGTAGCGGAGGGTGTGGGCCTCCACCTTCTCGTGCCGGTGGGTCTCGCGGAGCACCTCCCAGTCCCCAGGCATCGGCTCGAAGACGGTCACCGTGACATCTTCCTTCTTGTGGTTCCTGAGCGAAATCTCCCACTCGACCTCATAGAGCCCCCAGCCGATCTTCTTCCAGTCCTTCTGGACTCGCTCGCCGACCACGTCGAAGGCCTCCCCCATCTTGATCTTCACGCGCTCGTCCTTGGGGGTGTGGTCGATCCAGTCCTCGCCGATGAACTGCTGGCTTCCTGACTTGTCGGCCTTGTACACGCGCACCTTCCCCTTCGGCAGAGGAACGCCGAGGTTGTTGGCCTGGCTGTTGGCGATCTCCAGAAACACGCTCACCTTCTGGTTCGAGATCGGCTGGCCGTAGGAGGTCCGGTAGTAGTCCCGGGCCCCGTAGTAGATGAGCTGCTTGGCGACCGGCACGCCGTTGGCCGCCATCAGCGAGAGCTGCTTGGTCTGGTTGTCCTTGACCGTCGTGCGGCCGTCGAGGGTGTAGAGGTGGTACTCGAAGAACCCCTCGGAGGTGAAGGCCCGGCTCGGCTCGGCGGCTGCGGCCTTGGAGGCGAGTTCCAGTGCCCGCCCCAGCCGGTCGCGGTCCGCTGCCCGGTGGATGTCGCCGGCTACGAGCTTCAGCGCCGCCTCCCGGTATGTCGCGCCGCTCTTGTTGTCGATCGTCACCCAGCCCGAGAGATCGGCCCGGTCGTCGCCGGCGTTCAGCACCATCACGTAGTCGGCCTTCCAGGTGATCCCGCTGGTCAGATAGGACGCCTCGATCCTCTGGGGTGCCGTCGTCTGGTTCCGCAGCAGCCAGACGAGCGTCGGCTTGGACACCAGATTCTCAGGGAGCGAGGGAAGGACGATGTTTCCGTGATGGCCCATGTAGATCTGGCCGTTGATGTCGTACACGGGGCCGTTGGTGCTGAGGAGCGTCGCCTCCAGGTAGGAGCCGTTCCCCTGGTAGAGGCGCACCTTTCGCCCCACGTACTTCTCCATGAGCTTCTGGCTCGAGAGAAGGTCGTACTCGTAGTTCTGCTCCAGGATCTTCAGCCCCTTGGGATCGGTCAGCGACTTGAGGTGGACAGTGGTCGGGTCGATCAGCGCGGCGACATCCATGAACTGGACCTGGCCGCTGCCGCTGCCCAGGCGGACCTCGCGGACGTCCTTCACGAGGCCCAGGTTGCCGTTGTAGATCGTCAGGGCCAGGTCGCGCTGGTCCTGGGCGGTGACGGCCTGAGCGCCGGGGTCAGGCCGCGACCAGGCCGCCCCGCCGACGGCAAGACTCACGATCAAGGTGAGGACAATCAACACGCTTCGCATCGTTCGCTCCTCCTTGTGAAATGGATCGGTCTGCCCGGTTAGACAGGGCGGAGGAGCGAAAGTTCCTGAGACTCTCGAACCCTCGCCCCCTCAGGGGAGAGGGAAGGGTGAGGGGGCGCAGGAGCGAGAGCTGCGTTACTGGGCGATGCGGAGGCCGATGCGGACTTGGTCGGGGAAGGTCTTGGCGCGGGTCTCGATGGTGAATTCACCGATCTGGCGGAGGCCTTCCTCGAGCCGCGGGTAGGCGTCCCGCGGGATGACCACCTCGACGATGCTTCCCGGCCCCACCCGGTCGGCGTCGCGGACCAGGATGCCTCCCGCCTGCTTGACGAGATCGTTGATCTGGGTGTCCAGGGTCGCGGGGCTCTTCGGCCGGAGCAGCCCCATCAGATGGAAGGGACCCTGAGCGCGGGCCGCTGCCTTCAGCTCGGGCTTGCCGGCAACGGACTTCTGAACGTCCTTCGCGCGCGGGGCCTGCACATCCTGCCCGCGAGGAGCCTGGACCTCGCGGGCAGCGTCCGCGCGGCCGGCCCCGACTGGCAGCTCGGCCGCCGGGGCCTCCTGCTTCTTTGCCAGGCGATCCCTCTCTTTGACGTCCTGGAGGACGCCCTGGCGCTCCTCGGCGGGCGCCGGTGCCGCCGGCGGGGCGGCTTCGGTCTTCGCGTAGCCCTGAACCTGTTCAGCCTCGGCAGACTTGGCGGGAGCTTCCGGCGCCGACGCCACCACGCCCGATTGCGGCGCCTCGACCGCCCGCTGGAGTTCTGGCGTCTGGCGGTAGAGGAAGATCGCCAGCGTCGAGACCAGAACGAGGGCGGCGACCTCCAGGGGGAGCCTCACGTGGAGCGGCAGGAACACACCCCGGAGGAGGCGGCGATGCCAGGGCTCCCGCCTTGCCGCTTCGATCACTCGCGAAGCGAACCCCGCGGGGGCCCGGCCCTCCTGAACGGAGTGGAGCAGGCTGACGGTCTGGCGGAAGCGCTCCCACTCGCGGGAGCAGTCGGCGCACCCCTGAAGGTGCCCGTCCAGCGCCGCGCGCTGCTCCGTGGTGAGCAGATCGTCTGCCTTCGCCGAGAAGAGGTCGCGGGTCTCGTGACAGTTCATGACCAGAATCGCTCCAGGCGCTCCTTCAGCTCCATCCGCGCGCGGTGGAGGCGCGACCGCACCGTGTTCAGGGGAAGCTCCAGCGCCGCGGCGATCTCTTCATAGGCCAGCCCGTGGAGATCCCTCAGCACCACCACAATCCGCCTTTCCTCGTCCAGCTCCGCGATCGCCCGGTGGAGCGCCGCCTTCATCTCTCCCGCCTCCAGGGTCGTCCCAGGGTTAGGGTGACCGTTGGCGACCCGGGCCAGCGCCTGCTCGCCGGCGCGCCGGCCACGACCAGGCGCCTTCAGCCGGTTCAGACAGAGGCGGGAGGTGATCGCGTAGAGCCAGGTTGAGAGCTTCGCCTCGCCCCGGAACTCCCGGACCGAACGGTGAACGCGCAGGAACACCTCCTGGGCTACCTCCTCGGCGTCTCCCCGATCGCCGAGGATCCGGAGGGCGATGCTGAAGATCCGGTGCTGGTAGGCCAGCACGAGCCGCTCGAAGGCCTCGGGCTCCCCGCGCCTCAGCGCTTCGACCAGGGACGGATCGTCAGGAGCTCTGTCGCCCGGTTGGACAGCGCGGGACGGCGAAAGTTCCCGCTGCACACGGCCACTATGAGCGAAAGGGGGGCGCGTTGCAACTTTTCCTGAGGCTGTGCCATAATCCGCCGCATGGCGGTCCAGGCCCTCTACGCCCTCCAGAACGGCTTCTTCGGCTTCGAGCGAAGCGGCCTCTTCTACGACGAGCGGTCGGGGGAAAAAACTCAGATCGTTGTCGCGTGCTACCTGGTCAAGACCTCCGACGCGACGATTCTCTTCGACACCGGCCTGGCCCCCCGGGCCGTGCCGGGCCTCTTGCGCACCGATCCCCTCGCCCGCTTCTCGGACGACGATCTCCTGGTCCACCGGCTGGACTCCATCGGCCTCGAGCCCGGGAGCGTGGACGGCGTGGTCCTCTCGCACCTGCACTTCGACCACGCGGGGGGCGCCTCGCTCTTCCCCAAGTCGGAGCTGATCGTCCAGCAGGACGAGTTCGCCTACGCCCACCACCCGGCATCCTTCTTCGCCTCCTTCTACTACCGGAAGAACTTCGACCTGCCGGGCTACCGGTGGCGGCTGCTGGACGGGGATACCGAGCTCGTCCCCGGCGTGACCGTCCTCCGGACCGACGGCCACACCCCTGGGCACCAGTCGCTTCTGGTAGAGCTGCCCGGGGCCGGGCCGGTCATCCTGGCGGGCGACTGTGCGTACTGGCAGGAGCACATCGACAAGGAGCGCGTCCCCGGCGTGGTCTGGAACCCGACCCTGGCGCTTCACGCCATCAAGCGGCTCAAGACCCTCGCCCGGCTGACGCGCGGCCGGATCTTTCCCAGTCATGACCCGGTCTTCTGGCAGACCGTCAAGCAGGCTCCCGA
>JBBTEL010000225.1:0-3995 GCA_038042325.1 Candidatus Methylomirabilota bacterium | reverse complement strand
CCTAGGGGGGCGGGCCGAGAACCGAGCAGCCCAAGGCCCGAGGGAGGAGCCCACCGGAGCGTAACGACCCAGCCCGCCTGCGGCGGGACTGGGTGCCCGCAAAGGAGTGGCGACGACCGAGCGCTGATCAATGGCCGAAGGCCATCCTTGGCGGGCACCCACGAAGTGGGTCGTGCGACGGTTATCGGCACGCCCTTAGTCGAGGGCGGGGGGCTCCCAGGGGAACCGCTGCTCCTCCGCCGGCTCGGGCCGCGCCAGCGCCTGGCGCCTGGAAAAGAGCGCGGTCCCCGTCACGGCTGAGATCCACGTGACGTCCAGGTACGTCGTGCCGCCACGGGCCAGGAGCACGGGGACGATCCACCCGACCACCTCCAGGGACCGGCCCAGCCCGGCCACCTTCTCCGGACTGATCAGCAGCTCCTCCACCCGCGTCCGTTCCGTTTCCAGAAGGGTCAAGACCGCCAGGGGATCGGCCACCTGGAACCGCTTGGAGCGCTCCAGCGCGCCGCCGATCAGGTAGGGCACCCTCCTCACGTCGGCCCCCGACTGGGTGAGGTCCAGGAGGGGAGCGATCGCCACCTTGATCCGCCCGCGGGTGATCCGCACGCCGTCCTCCGGGCGGGCCCGGGGGCGGCCATCTACGGGGATATACCGCGCCTCCGAGAACTGGGGGAAGACGCGGCGCACCTGGGCGTACCCCGGGTACTCCTCGAAACGGCCCAGCGGCTGGTTGGTCAGCGGATGGCGGAAGACTTCGCCTTTTCGAAAGACGGTGAACTCCTGTCCCGGCTGGATCCCATTTTTCGCCGTGAGATCGAGATAGACGAGATCGCCGTCCACGGCGACCACCAGGCCTTCGACGGGTGGAAACGCGTCCACGAAGTCCTGGAGCATCAGCGCGAAAGTGACGCCCACGCGGTCGGCGATTCCAGCCTCGGCCGCCGGCGCCAGGAGGGTCAGCGCCAGGATCAGGGCGAAAAACCACCGCCCCCTCGCGCCAGACCCCCTCGCCCTACCCTCTCCCCCGCTGGGGGAGAGGACAAAGGTGAGGGGGAAGGCACCTGCCCTAGAAAACGACGGACGGCTGATGAACACCGAACACCCGGCGGAGCACGTCGCAGATCTCTCCGAGGGTCACGGACGCGTTGACCGCCTCCAGGATCGGCGGCAGGAGATTGTCCCGCCCCCGGGCGGTCGCCTCGATCCGATCCAGGGCCCGCCGCGCCCGGTCCCCATCGCGCCGGCGGCGGAGCTCCTCCAGCCGGGCCCTCAGGGCCTCCCCGACGCCGGGATCCACCTGGAACAGGCCGCTCGGCGGAGGCTCCTCCGCGACGAACTCGTTCACCCCGACGACGATCCGGGATTTCGCCTCCACTTCCTGCTGGTAGCGGTAGGCGGCCTCCTGGATCTCGCGCTCCATGAAGCCGATGGCATGCACCGAACCGCCCAGGCCGTCGATCTTGGCGATGTACGTCTCGGCCTCCTCCTCGATCTGGCGGGTGAGGCGCTCCACGGCGTAGGCGCCGCCAAGCGGGTCGGCCGTGTCGGCCACGCCGGACTCGTAGGCGAGGATCTGCTGGGTCCTGAGGGCGATGCGCACTGCCTGCTCCGAGGGCAGCGCGAGGGCCTCGTCCATGGAGTTGGTGTGGAGCGACTGGCAGCCTCCCAGAATGGCCGCGAGGGCCTGGATCGTCACCCGGACGATGTTGTTCTCCGGCTGCTGCGCGGTGAGCATGGAGCCCGCCGTCTGGGCGTGGAAGCGCAGCATCCAGGAGCGCGGGTCCCGCGCGCCGAAACGTTCGCGCATGATTTTCGCCCACAGTCTCCGCGCGCAGCGGAACTTCGCCACCTCCTCGATCAGGTTGTTGTGGGCGTTGAAGAAGAATGAGAGTTGCGGGGCGAACTCGTCCACCTTGAGCCCGGCCTCGAGCGCGGCCTCGACGTACGCGACGGCGTTGGCGAGGGTGAAGGCCACCTCCTGGGCCGCGGTGCACCCGGCCTCGCGCAGGTGATAACCCGAGATCGAGATCGTGTTCCAGCGGGGGACCCGCTCCCGGCAGAAGGCGAACAGGTCCGTGATGAGCCTCATGGAGGGGGCGGGAGGAAAAATGTAGGTCCCCCGGGCAATGTACTCCTTGAGGATGTCGTTCTGGACGGTGCCCTGGAGGCGATCGGCGGCGACGCCCTGGCTCTGGGCCACGGCGATGTGGAGGCAGAGCAGGATCGCGGCCGTGGCGTTGATCGTCATCGAGGTGGACACCCGGTCCAGCGGGATCCCCTCGAAGAGGGCGGCCATGTCCTCGAGGGAGGAGATGGACACCCCGACCTTCCCGACCTCGCTCCGGGCGACGGGGGAGTCGGCGTCGTAGCCCATCTGGGTCGGCAGGTCGAAGGCCACGCTGAGCCCCGTTTGGCCCTGGTCCAGGAGATAGCGGTAGCGCCGGTTCGTCTCGGCGGCGCTCCCGAACCCGGCGTACTGGCGCATGGTCCAGAGCCGCCCGCGGTACATGGTGGGCTGGACGCCCCGGGTGAACGGGTACTGGCCGGGGAAGCCGAGGTCGCGGCTGTAGTCGAGCCCCTCCAGATCCGCGGGAGTATACACGCGCTCCACGGGGTTGCCTCCTGAGGTGCTGAAGAGGCCGGGGCGCTCCGGCGACTTGTCCAGGGCGGGCTTCAAGACCGTCTCCTCCCACGCCTTGCGGGCGGCCTCGAGTTTCCGGTGCTCCTCGGGCGTCATAGCGGAATGTTCCCGTGCTTCTTGGGCGGGTTGCTGTCGCGCTTGGTGTGGAGGATCTCCAGGGCCTGGATGAGCTTCCGCCGGGTGTCCCTGGGCTCGATGACCTCGTCCACATAGCCGCGCTCGGCCGCCACGAAGGGGTTGGCGAACTTCTCGCGGTACTCGGCCGTCCGCTCGTCCCTGAACTGGGCCGGATCCTTCGCCTGGTCGAGCTCCCGCCGGTAGAGAATGTTCACCGCTCCCTCGGGCCCCATCACCGCGATCTCGGCCGTCGGGTAGGCGAAGTTGGCGTCGCCCCGGATGTGCTTGGAGGACATGACGCAGTAGGCGCCGCCGTACGCCTTGCGCGTGATGACCGTGAGCTTCGGCACCGTCGCCTCGCAGTAGGCGAAGAGGAGCTTGGCGCCGTGCTTGATGATGCCGCCGTACTCCTGGGCGGTGCCGGGCAGGAACCCCGGCACGTCCTCGAAGGTCACCAGCGGGATGTTGAAGCAGTCGCAGAAGCGCACGAAGCGGGCGCCCTTGAGGGACGCGTTGATGTCGAGGCAACCGGCCAGGTGGGCCGGCTGGTTCGCGACGATGCCCACGGGGCGCCCGTTGAGCCGCCCGAAGCCCACCACGATGTTGGGGGCGAAGTCGGCGTGGACCTCGAAGAAGTAGTGGTCGTCCAGCACCGTCCGGATGATCTCCTTGATGTCGTACGGCTTGTTCGGCTGGTCGGGGACCGCCGTCTGGAGCGCCTCGTCCACCCGGTCCGGGGGATCGAGCGTCTGGCGGAGGGGCGGATCCTCCAGGTTGTGCTGGGGGAGGAACGTCATCAGCTCGCGGATCAGCGCGAGGCATTCCTCCTCGCTCTCCGCCGCGAAGTGGGCGACACCGGACGTGCCCGCGTGCCGGCCGGCGCCGCCCAGTTCCTCGAAGGACACTTCTTCATGCGTGACCGCCTTGATCACGTCCGGCCCGGTCACGAACATGTAGGAGGAGTGCTTGACCATGAAGACGAAGTCGGTGATGGCCGGGGAGTAGACCGCGCCGCCCGCGCACGGGCCCATGATGGCGGAGATCTGGGGAATCACCCCCGAGGCCAGCGTGTTCCGCAGGAAGATGTCGGCGTAGCCGGCCAGCGAAACCACGCCCTCCTGGATCCTCGCGCCCCCGGAGTCGTTCAGGCCAATGATCGGCACGCCCGCCTTCAACGCCAGATCCATGATCTTGCAGATCTTGCGCGCGTACGCCTCGGAGAGCGAGCCGCCGAAGA
>JBBTEL010000224.1:0-1002 GCA_038042325.1 Candidatus Methylomirabilota bacterium | reverse complement strand
GGCATCTTCCAGAAGAACCTGGCGTCCCGCATCACCCGGGGCATCGTCCTCTCGGCCCGCAAGGCTGGCAAGTGGGGGATCGCCTTCGGCCGCTACGGAGACAGCCCCCAGCGAAACGGGATCCCCGCCAAGGACTTCGCCATCGTGGCGGACACCCAGGAAGAGCTCGAGCAGCACATGGCCCGCTACGAGCCCAAGGAGCTCCACGTTACCATCTGCGTGGACGACACCCTGTGCAAGGGCGTCGAGTCCTGGGCCTGGTACGGCCTCCAGCCCATCAACCGGCTCCTGCTCCCCAACGGTCACCTCCTCGTCACCTCCACCCAACCCGCCGAGGCGCTCTTGAAGGACACCCACAAGAAGGACGCGCCGTACTCTTTGTGGATCCTGCCCGGCAAGGCCTCCTTCTCGGGGCTCTGGGTCTACAAGGAGGATCACACCGAGGCCCGCGTCCTCGGGGCGCTGGCGAAGATCGCCCCCCAGGTGCTGAGCATTGACGCCGTCGCGGCGGCGATCAAGGAGGCCGAGTGGGGCTCCGACCTCAAGGGGGACTCCGCCCGCAAGGCCTACGAGTGGATCCAGGGGCGGGCGGTGAACATTACTGACGGGAACCCTGAGACCCCCTACTCGTTCCAGATGCCCAAGTGGTGGGAGATGCGCGAGGGCGTGACAATTCCATCCCTTCCTATCGGGAAGCCTATCGAGGGGGGGGAGGGCTATCGGCCGGAGCGAAGCGCGGTCTTCAAGAAGTTCTCCACCCGCACCATGCGGCCGGTCATCGACTTCGACACGTGCGTGAAGTGCACGCTCTGCTGGCTCCAGTGCCCGGACTCCTGCTTCGACGTCACCCCGGAGGGCCTCTACGACGCCAACATGGAATCCTGCTGCGGCTGCGGCATCTGCGAGGCCGTCTGCCCAGTGGAGAACTGCATCACGATGGTGAACGAGGCCGCCTTCGACGACAACGCCAGCCAGTGGGAGATGTGGCGGAAGGACAAGGCC
>JBBTEL010000223.1:0-2250 GCA_038042325.1 Candidatus Methylomirabilota bacterium | reverse complement strand
AGGCCTCGATACTGGATCGCCTCGGCGAGGTGCTCGGCGGCTATTGTCTCACGACCGTCCAGGTCCGCAATAGTGCGCGCCACCTTCAGGATCCGGTCGTGGCCGCGGGCCGAGAGCCCGAGCCGCTCCACGGCCAGGGCGAGAAGCTTCTGCCCGTCGGCGGGGATGGGACAGAATCGCCGGAGCTGGCCGGCGCTCATCCGGGCGTTCGCGCGGGTCGCCGATTTCGTGAAGCGCTCGGCCTGGATCCCGCGCGCCCCGAGGACGCGCCCGCGGATGGCCGCCGACGTCTCCCCGGACGCGTCCCGGGAGAGCTCCCGGAAGGGGACCGCCGGGACGTCCAGGTGGAGGTCGATCCGGTCCAGCAGGGGGCGCGAGAGGCGGGCCAGGTAGCGCTCGCGCTCGCCGGGAGTGCAGAGGCAGGCCTGGAGGCTGGGGCAGCCCCGGCGGCAGGGGTTGGCGGCGCCCACGAGCTGGAAGCGGGCAGGAAAGCGCGAGGCCCCCGCGGCGCGCGCCACAACCACGGCGCCGTCTTCGAGGGGCTGGCGGAGGCTCTCGAGCACGTGCTGGGAAAACTCGGGCATCTCGTCGAGGAAGAGCACGCCCGAATGAGCGACGCTCACCTCCCCCGGGCGGGGAACGCTCCCGCCGCCGATGAGGCCGGCCTCCGAGATCGTGTGGTGGGGCGCCCTGAAGGGACGAACTCTCAGCAGCCCATCGTTTGGAGCCAGGAGCCCGGCCACGCTCCACACGGCGGAGACCTCGATGGCTTCCTCCAGCGCGAGCGGGGGGAGGATCGTGGGAAGCCGGCGGGCGAGCAGCGTTTTCCCAGCGCCGGGCGGGCCGATCATGAGGATGTTGTGGCCGCCGGCGGCGGCGATCTCGAGGGCCCGCTTGGCGTGGGCCTGTCCCCGGACCTCTGAGAAGTCCACATCGTCCACGATCTCCTGACCGGTCAGGGTCTCCGGGTCCACGCGAGCCGGCTCGATCGTCCGCTCGCCGGCCAGCCACTCGACCGCCTCGCTCAAGCGTCGAAGGGGGAGGGCCGTGAGGTTCCCGACCACGGCGGCCTCGCGGCAGTTGGCGGCGGGGAGGAGGAGGCCGTCGAGCCCTTCGCGGCGGCAGGCGAGCGCGATCGGGAGGACGCCCCGCACCGGCTGGACCTCGCCGTCGAGCGAGAGCTCGCCGATCAGGAGAAAGCGCTGGAGGCGATCGCCCTTGACCAGTCCCGTCGCGGCCAGAATCCCCAGCGCGATCGGGAGGTCGAAGGCGGCACCTTCCTTGCGGAGGTCCGCTGGCGCCAGGCTGACCGTGATCCGCTCCATGGGGAAGGTGTAGCCGGCGTTCCGGATGGCGCTCCTGACGCGGTCGCGGCTCTCGCGGACGGTGGAATCGGGGAGCCCGACCATGTTGAAGGCGGGGAGCCCGGCGGTGACATCCACCTCTACCGACACGAGAGCGGCGTCGATCCCCATCACGGCGGCGGAGAACACCCGGGCCAGCATGGCCTGGATTGTCGGCGGCACACCGCAGATGGTCAACGTCCAGAATCGGATACATGGTTCGAAGCGGTCGTGACTGACGACGAGATGATTGCGACCCTCGCGTGGCGGCCTTCAAGACGTTCTTGACCCTTCCAACCGGCAGGGCTACGCTTGCGCCACCGTTCCGCCCTTCACCGCCCCTGTTGCCTGGAGGCCCCGGCATGGAGTGTCCTCGGTGCCAGTGCGAGAACCGGGAAGGGTCCGCTTCTGTGAGGGGTGCGGCGCGAAGCTCGAGCAAGCCTGCCCGGCCTGCGGGGCTGCGGTGCTCTGAGGAGATAAACATGAAGATAAGAGGACTCGGAGTCATCGTCACCCTCGCCCTTGGCATCCTTCTGGCACCCCTGGCCACCCAGGCCCAGCAGGCAGGAAAGGTGCACCGGATCGGTTTTCTCGGGAACTCCACCGCTGCCCTCGAGGCCAATCTCGTCGGGCCATTCCGCGAAGGCCTGCGTGACCTCGGCTACGTCGAGGGCCAAAACATCCTGATCGAGTATCGGTGGGCCGACGGAAAGTACGAGCGGTTTCCCGCCCTCATCGCCGAGCTGATCGCCCTGAAGGTCGATGTGATCGTGACCGCCGGGACACCCGCCACCCTCGCCGTCAAGAAGGCGACCACGTCGGTCCCTCTCGTCATGGTGGCTGTCGGCGATCCCGTCGGCACGGGTATCGTCGCGAGCCTCAACCGGCCCGGTGGGAACATCACCGG
>JBBTEL010000222.1:0-1431 GCA_038042325.1 Candidatus Methylomirabilota bacterium | reverse complement strand
TGAGATTGAACATGGCTAGGATTATACGAGAGAACGGGGCGAAAACAAAACCTCTTCGGCCCGCATCAGGCGCCTTCCGGGTGGGCGAGCCGCGACCGGCGCACACGCGCCTGAACGTCGCTCACGCGGTCCCGCTCCAGCGCGATCTCGACCTCATGGTGCTCGACGTCCCAGTGCCCGACCGTCGCGAGCCAGCCGAGCCGCCGTCGCCAGTGAGGCACCACGCGGCGCCCCCGGTACACGAGCGTCCGCCGATCCGGCGACTCGAGCCGCTCGTGCTCTTCGGCGTGGGGGCCGCAGAGGCGCAGCACCTCTTCGTAGGTCGTCTCTCCGGGCACGATGAGCGCCAGCGTCTCGCGCGACAGGACCACGCCGGTGTCGCGCGCCGGGCGGCCGCCGTTCCGCCCGACTCTGACGCGCGACGCAATGTTCTTGCCGAGGCGCATGGCCACCCGCGCGAGCACCGGCCCGGCGGCGTTGCCCAGGATGAAGAAGAGCAGCGGAATCAGGATCGGCGTCCACGCCTGAAGTCCCGAGAAGTAGCCGAACTGCACCGTCAAGACCTGCGGCGTCAGGCCCTCGGACTTGTCCAGGAACAGCGAGACGACCTCGGTGCTCTCCAGGGACTCGCTGAGCCGGCGGCTGCTCGTGCGCGGGAACACCTCGTCGATCTTGAGGTGGTCGGCGTCGGCGAAGTTCACGACCAACTGGGACGGGTCGTCGGCGAGCCTCACCACCCGATCCCGATGCTCGAGGTAGATCGGAAACATCGCCCGCGGACGCACGTCGTTGAAGCTGATCGAGATCAGGTGCCGCGGGCCCCAGAAGAGGTCCTCGATCCAGCTCGCCTGCTTGGGCTTGATGAGCCCGTTGAGCGTCATCCGGAGGTCCATCAGCCACACCCGGTTGGCGGCCTCCGGGGCCCAGGGGATGCGGATGTACGTCGCCGGCACCGTCAGGCCGAGGGACCCGCCGTCCCGGATGAACGTCACGAAGGGGGCGCCATCGGTCACCCGCTTGGTCGGCGCCGCGCTCTCGATCTGGTAGAGGCTCTGGGCGAAGAGCCGCAGCCGCCCCGCGTCGATGACGGTGAACCCGCGCTGCTCGACGTACCGGCTGAGCGCGCCGTCGGGCGCCGCCCCAGCCTCTCCCACCACGACGCCGGGCCAGAGGAGGTAGAGGTCCTGCTCGAGGGAGGCGGCGCTCCGGTGGGGCGGGATGACCAGGCTCCACAGGACGTCCACCGTCACGGGTCCGAGCTCGGGGCCGACGCTGGCGCGGACGATCAGCGGCCCAATCATGAACTCGGGATGGGGGCGCGAGGCGAGGAAGATCTGAGCCTGAGCCGCGGCGGGAGCGCCGCCGATCAGCAGCGCGGCCAGGAGCGCGAGGCACCAGAGGTGGACCATCAGATGATCAAAGGGGGATTTG
>JBBTEL010000221.1:0-17583 GCA_038042325.1 Candidatus Methylomirabilota bacterium | reverse complement strand
TTTGGCAGCACGTGCCACGGGGCCGGCCGGCTGATGAGTCGCACCGCCGCCGTGAAGGCGGCGCGCGGGCGGCGGATCGATCAGGAGCTGGAAGCCAAGGGGATCCTGGCGCGCGCCACGGGTCGGGACGCGCTCGAAGAGGAGATGCCCGAGGCGTACAAGGACGTCCGGGAAGTCGTCGAGGTCGTCGAGCGCTTCGGAATCTCGAAGCGGGTCGCCAGGCTCCGTCCCATCGGCGTCATCAAGGGGTGATCCTCCGGGCGGGGCGCCTTGCCGTCTTCTAGGGCATCTGCTACACTGATTCACCGTAACTTATTACAAAAAAAGGGAATACATGTCCTGGGAGCTGAGGAAAAAGGCGCAGGCCCTCCTGGCGCTCGAGCAGGGAGGGATCGTCAAGGATTGGGGGGGCAAGATCTCCTTCGCCCTGGTCTACCCCAACACGTACGCGGTCGGCATGTCCAACCTGGGCTTCCAGACCATCTACGCCTACCTCAATCGCCTCCCCGACGTCGTCTGCGAGCGGGTCTTCTTCCCCGACCCCGAGGACCTGGATGAATATCTGAGGACCCGAACCCCGCCGTTCTCGCTCGAGTCCCAGCGTCCCCTCTCCGACTTCCACCTCGTCGGGTTCTCGGTGACCTACGAGGGCGATTACATCAACGTGCTGCGGCTGCTCAGCATGGCCGGCATTCCGCTGCGCCCGGAGGCGCGCCGGCCCCAGGATCCCCTGATCCTCATGGGGGGCGTGTGCGCCTTCGCCAACCCCGAGCCCATCGCTCCCTTCATGGACTTCGTGGTGGTGGGGGAAGGAGAAGAGATCGTCGGCGAAATCGTCGCCGCCTACCGCGAGGCCTTCGAGGGCCTCGACCCGGCCGGCCGCAAGCGGGACGCCTTCCTGGACCGGCTCGCCTCGATCCAGGGCATCTATCTTCCCCATGCCTACGAGGTCCGCCACACCGATGACGGGAGCGTGGCCGCCGTCGTTCCCCGGCACGCGAACGTGCCGCCCGTGGTGCTCAAGCGCCGCCTGAAGGACGTGAACCAGTTCGAGACAATCTCGCTCCTGAAGACGCCGCGGGCGGAGTACGGGCATATGTCGCTCTTGGAGGTGGGTAAAGGGTGCGGCAGAGGGTGCCGCTTCTGTCTGGAGGGCGAGATTTACCGGCCGGTCCGTCACCGGAGCCTGGAGTCGCTGAGGGAGACGGTGGCCAAGATCGCCAAGGACGGCAAGCGCGTCGGCCTCGTGGGGGCGTGCGTCTCCGACTACCCGTGGATCGGGGAGTTGATGAAGATCCTCGAAGAGCACGGCGTCGAGGTGTCCATCTCATCGCTGCGAGCGGACAGCCTGACGGAGGACCTGGTGCGGTCGCTCAAGCGCGGCGGCCATCGGACGCTCACGATGGCGCCGGAGGCGGGCACAGAGCGGCTGAGACAGGTCATCCGCAAGGCGATCACCGACGAGCAGCTCTACGCGGCGTGCCACCTCCTGAGGCGCCACGGCATTCCCAACCTCAAGTGCTACTTCATGATCGGGCTCCCCACCGAGACCCGCGAGGATATAGAGGCAATCCCGGATCTTGCTGGACGCCTCCTGGACAGGCTGCGCGTGCTCGATCCGGACGGCCACCCGTTCGGCAAGCTCACGCTCTCGATCTCCTCCTTCGTCCCCAAGCCCTGGACGCCGTTCCAGTGGGCGCCCTTCGACGAGCCCCGGAGCCTCGAGGAGAAGCTCGGGATCATCAAGCGCGCGGTCGCGCGCTTTTCCAACGTGCGGGTGCTACACGAGAATCCGCGCGAGGCGTTCCTTCAGGCGCTCCTGGCGCGCGGAGACCGGCGGGTGGCGGAATTCTTGGAAACCGCCGCGCGGCTCGGCGGCGACTGGCGGAAGGCGCTGAGGGAGTGGGAGGGAGACCCGGCCTTCTACACGACGCGCGCCCGTCCCCTGGACGAGGTGTTCCCCTGGGATCACCTCGACGTGGGAGTCAAGAAGGCCGGCCTCATCCGCGAGTATCAGAAGGCCGGCCTCGATCCGGTCGCCGCCGGAGCATACTGACCGCCCAGAGGAGAACAGCGAATGGGCGCACTGATCAAGGTGGCGGACACGGCCGAACTCAAGCCCGGCGAGTGCAAGGTCGTCGAAGCGGCCGGGAAGATCCTGGCCCTCTTCAACGTGGGCGGGACGTTCTACGTGCTGGATAACACCTGTCTCCACCGGGGCGGCCCGCTGGGAGAGGGGGAACTAGAGGGCACGATCGTGACGTGCCCCTGGCACGGCTGGCGCTGGGACGTCGCCACGGGCGCCAACACCAACAACCCGGCGGTGAAGGTAGCCCGCTTCCCCGTGAAGGTGGACGGGGGATCGGTCTTCGTAGAGACATGACCCACGTCGATACCCTCGGTCGCCCGCTCCGGAACCTCCGGATCTCGGTCACCGATCGCTGCAACCTGCGGTGCCAGTACTGCATGCCGGAGGAGGAGTACGTCTGGCTCCCGCGCGAGGATCTGCTGACCTTCGAGGAGGTCGGCGTGCTCGCGGACGTCTTCGCGGACCTGGGCGTAGACAAGGCGCGGCTGACGGGCGGGGAGCCTTTGCTGCGCCGGGACCTGCCCCGGCTGGTCCGGCTGCTCGCGGCCAAGCCTCGCATTCGTGACCTCGCCATCACCACCAACGGCGTGCTCCTCGCGGAGCAGGCGCGGGCCCTTTACGAGGCCGGCCTCCACCGCGTCACCGTGAGCCTGGACACGCTGCGGCCCGAGCGCTTCAAGGCGCTCACGCGGCGCGACACCCACGCCAAGGTCCTCGAGGGAATCCAGGAGGTCCAGCGCCTGGGCTGGAAGGGCCTCAAGCTCGACACCGTGGTGGTGCGGGGGACCAACGACGACGAGCTCGTGGACATGCTCGAGTACGGCAAGCGGGTGGGCGCCGAGGTACGCTTCATCGAGTACATGGACGTGGGTGGGGCCACCCTCTGGTCCATGGACAAGGTCGTCTCGCGGACCGAGATCCTGGCCCGCCTCGAAGGGCGCTACGGCGAGATCAAGCCCGTGATCGAGGAGAGCACCGCCCCGGCAGACCGCTTCGCCCTGCCCGACGGCGCGATCTTCGGCATCATCTCGTCGACCACCGCGCCCTTCTGCCTCTCCTGCGACCGGAGCCGCCTCACGGCCGACGGGATGTGGTACCTTTGCCTCTACGCCAAGGCCGGGACCGATCTTCGCGGCCCGCTCCGCCGCGGCGCGTCGAAGGACGAGCTCGCCTCCCTCATCATTCCCGCCTGGCAGCGCCGCGCCGACCGCGGCGCGGAAGAGCGGCTCGCCCTCGTCGATCGAACCCCCCTCGTCCAGATCGGGGAGTTGAAGAAGGACCCCCACCTCGAGATGCACACCCGCGGGGGGTAGGATGAGCATGCCGGGCAAGATCAAGATCGATGTCCAGGAGCGCGGGGCCAAGGGCCAGACGTCCAGCCGGCGCCTCTGGATGCAGTTCCAGGCCTTTGGCGGCTGCGGCGACCCGAAGCCCCTGGTCCGCGCGCTGGAGGCGAGCCGGCTCGAGGCCGTGCTCTACCAGGACGTCAACGACCCGCGCGGGATCGGAATCCTCGCGATGAGCGAGGATCCGACGTTCTTCGTGAACGGGCTCCGCGGGCTGCTCAACGCCGAGCCCTTCGCCGGCCTCGCCCTGAAGCCCGATCTCACGATGCTCGGCCGGACCTACTCCTCGGGGTTCGAGGCCGATCTCGCGGACTGGCTGCTCCAGCGACCCCGCCGCACCGTGCTGAACCCAGCGTGGCCGTGGGGGATCTGGTATCCGCTTAGGCGCACGGGCGCGTTCGCCCGGCTCTCGCCCAGGGAGCAGGGCGAGATCATTCGGGAGCACGGCATCATCGGCCACGCGTACGGCGACGCCGACCTCGCCCACGACATCCGCCTGGCCTGCCACGGGCTCGACCCCCACGACAACGACTTCGTCATCGGCTTGGTGGGGCGGGACCTCCACCCGCTGTCCCACCTGATCCAGGCCATGCGAAAGACCGTCCAGACCTCGCAGTACATCCAGAGCCTCGGCCCCTTCTTCGTGGGCCACGTGCTCTGGCAGAGCCCCCTGAGGTAAGGCGGGGATCAGGCTCGAGTATTTGCGTACGGCGCATGGCGCCGCCCACCCAACTATCAAGATTCCGTCCGCTGGCTGGCCGTTTCCTACTTCGGCGCGTCGTGGCGTTAGCGCCCGGCGGAGCGAGTCTGCCCGGCGGCCAGGTTGGATTCGATCTGGCGATTCGCTCAGGGGAGGGGGGCGGGGAGGTCTGACTTCCCCATGAGATAGAGATCGACGCCGCGGGCGGCGCTCCGGCCCTCGGCGATGGCCCAGACGATCAGCGACTGGCCCCGCTGCATGTCGCCCGCGGTGAAGACGCCGGGGACGCTCGTCATCCAGTTCTGATCCCGCCAGACGTTTCCCCGCTCCGTCAGGCTGAGTCCCAGCTGCTCGATCGGCCCCCTCGGGTCCGGCCCCAGGAACCCCATCGCCAGGAGCACCAGGTTCACCTCCATCTCGAACTCGGTGCCGGGGATCGGCTTGAAGTCGAGGCGGCCGCCCTCGAGCACCATCTCGACCCGGTGGGCGTGGAGCCTCTTCACCCGGCCGTTCTCCCCCGAGAAGCGCGTGGTGGAGACCGCGTACTCGCGGAGCCCGCCCTCCTCGTGGGCGGCGGAGGTGCGGAAAACGTTCGGCCACTGAGGCCAGGGATTGTCGGGCGCCCGCTCGTCGGGCGGGCGTGGGAGCAACTCGAACTGGTGGACGGAGGTGGCCCCCTGACGGTGCACCGTGCCCAGGCAGTCGGCGCCCGTGTCGCCGCCGCCGATGATGACCACGCGCTTGCCCTTGGCGGTGATGAACTCCTCGTCGGGGATCACGTCCCCTTCGCAGCGGCGGTTCTGGAGGGTCAGGTACTCCATGGCGAAGTGGATCCCCTCGAGCTCGCGCCCGGGGACGTTCAGGTCGCGGGGGATCGTGGCGCCGCCGGCGAGCAGGATGGCGTCGAACTCCCGCCTGAGGTCCGTGACATCGACGTTTGTCCCCACATTCGCCTTCACCTGGAAGTCGATCCCCTCCTTGCGCATCAGCTCCAGGCGGCGGTCGAGAACCCACTTCTCCATCTTGAACTCGGGGATGCCGTAGCGGAGGAGGCCGCCGATCCTGTCGTCCCGCTCGAACACCGTGACCCAGTGGCCGGCCCGATTGAGCTGCTGGGCGGCCGCCAGCCCGGCGGGCCCCGAGCCGACGACGGCGACCCTCTTGCCGGTGCGGACCAGCGGCGGCTCGGGCTTCAGCCACCCCGCCTCGAAGGCGTGGTCGGCGATGGCCAGTTCGATGGCCTTGATCGTCACGGGGTCGTCGTTGATACCGAGGACGCAGGAGCCCTCGCAGGGGGCCGGGCAGAGCGTCCCGGTAAACTCCGGGAAGTTATTGGTGGCGTGGAGACGGTCAATGGCCTCCTGCCATTTGTCGCGGTAGACGAGGTCGTTCCAGTCGGGGATCAGGTTGCCAAGGGGACAGCCCTGGTGGCAGAAGGGGATGCCGCAGTCCATGCAGCGCGCCCCCTGCTTCTGGAGCTTGTCCGTGGGCCACGGGAGCATCTGCTGCTTGCAGTCGCCGAGGCGCTCCTCGACGGGCCGGTACGGCTGCTTGCCCCGCTTGAACTCCATAAAGCCGGTGACTTTACCCATAACGTCGTTTAGCGCCTCATGCCGGGTCCCACCCTCGAAATGAACCGCCGACCACCTGCTGGTGCGCTCCGAGCGCCGGCTTCGCCGGCGCAACCGGTTCTTGGGGGGAGGCCTCGGAGAAGGGCCGGGCCCCACGCCGGCAGGCGTGGGTGGGGGCCCCCTCCGATTCTTTACCCATGCGCCCCTTCCATCACCGCCTTCTCCCAGGGGATCCCCTCCTCCTGGGCCCGCTTCATCGCGTCGAGCGCCCGCCTGTAGTCGCGCGGCATCACCTTGACGAACTTGGGCTGCGTCTTGCCCCAACGGGCGAGGATTCGTTCCGCCACCGCGCTCTGGGTGTAGCGGACGTGGCGGCGGAGAAGTTCTCTCACCTCGCGCACATCTTCATCCGCGACCAGGGGCTCGACATCCACCATGCCGAGGTTGCAGCGGATCCTGAAGTCGCCGGCCTCGTCGAGCACGTAGGCGACGCCGCCGGACATGCCGGCCGCGAAGTTTCGGCCCGTCTCCCCGATAACGACGACACCCCCGCCCGTCATGTACTCGCAGCCGTGATCGCCGACACCTTCCACCACCGCGCGCGCGCCGCTGTTCCTGACGGCGAACCGCTCTCCCGCCACGCCGCGGAAGTAGGCCTCTCCGCTCGTCGCGCCGTACAGGACGACGTTGCCGACCAGGATATTCTCCTCAGGGACGAAGGTCGCCCCCCGCGGCGGGTACACGATGAGCTTCCCGCCCGAGAGCCCCTTGCCGAAGTAGTCGTTGGAGTCCCCCTCGAGGACGAGGGTGATCCCCCGCGGGACGAAGGCGCCGAAGCTCTGCCCCGCCGACCCCGTGAAGTGGATGCGGATCGTGTCGTCGGGAAGGCCCTCACCCCCATAGCGGCTCGTGACCTCGTAGCCGAGGATCGTTGCGGCCGAGCGGTTGACGTTCCGAATCGGCAGCCGCAGGTCCACCGGCTCGCGGCGTTCGAGCGCCGGCTGGCAAAGCGGGACGATGGTGGTCATGTCGAGAGACTTCTCCAGGCCGTGGTCCTGCTCCCGGACCTTGCGGATGGCCACCTCCGGCCCCACCTCCGGCTGGTAGAGGATGGAGGCGTAGTCGAGCCCCCGCGCCTTCCAGTGGTCCACCGCCTGCTTCACGTCGAGCCGGTCCACGCGCCCGATCATCTCGTCCATGGTCCTGAAGCCGAGCTTCGCCATGTACTCGCGGACCTCCTCGACGATGAACCGGAAGAAGTTCTGAACGAATTCCGGCCTGCCGGCGAACTTTTTCCTGAGATCGGGATCCTGGGTCGCGATCCCCACCGGGCAGGTGTTGAGATGGCAGACGCGCATCATGATGCAGCCCATCACGACCAGCGGGGCGGTGGAGAAGCCGTACTCCTCCGCGCCTAGGAGGGCGGCCACCACGACGTCGCGGCCGGTCTTCATCTGGCCGTCCACCTGGACCGTGATCCGGTCGCGGAGCTTGTTGAGCACCAGGACCTGCTGGGTCTCGGCCAGCCCCAGCTCCCAGGGCAGACCGGCGTGCTTGATGCTGGAGAGGGGAGACGCCCCGGTGCCGCCGTCGTGGCCTGAGATCAAGACTACGTCCGAAAACGCCTTGGCCACTCCCGCGGCGACGGTCCCGACCCCGACCTCAGCCACCAATTTGACGTGAACGCGGGCCTTTGGATTGCTGTTCTTGAGATCGTGGATGAGCTGCTTGATGTCCTCGATGGAGTAGATGTCGTGGTGGGGCGGCGGCGAGATCAGCCCCACGCCCGGGGTGGAGAAGCGGACCCTGGCGATCCAGGGATAGACCTTGTGGCCGGGGAGCTGCCCCCCTTCGCCGGGCTTGGAGCCCTGGGCCATCTTGATCTGGAGGTCCGTGGCGTTCACCAGGTACTCGCTCGTGACGCCGAAGCGCCCGGAGGCGACCTGCTTGACGGCGCTCCGGCGCAGGTCGCCGTTGGGGTCGGGCGTGTAGCGCGCGGGGTCCTCGCCCCCCTCGCCGGTGTTCGAGCGGGCGCCCATCCGGTTCATGGCGATGGCCAGTGTCTCGTGGGCCTCCTGGCTGATGGAACCGTAGGACATGGCCCCGGTGGCGAACCGCTTGACGATCGATTCGACCGGCTCCACCTCTTCCAGCGGGATCGGCGTCCCGGCGAACTTGAAGTCGAAGAGGCCGCGGAGGGTGCAGAGGTTCAGGTTCTGGTTGTTCACCAGGTCGGTGTACTCCTTGAAGATCTTGTACTGGCCGCTCCGCGTGGCGTGCTGGAGCTTGAACACGGTGTCGGGGTTGAAGAGGTGATACTCCCCGTCGCGCCGCCACTGGTACTCGCCCCCCCAGTCCAGCTCGGGCTTCCCCACGGGGCGCTCGGGGAAGGCGTGCTGGTGGCGGAGGATCGCCTCCTCGGCGATCACGTCGAGGCCCACGCCACCGATCCGCGAGGCCGTCCACGTGAAGTACCGGTCCACGAACTCCTTGCAGAGGCCAATGGCCTCGAAGATCTGGGCGCCCCGGTAGGACTGGATCGTGGAGATCCCCATCTTGGAGATGACCTTGAGGACCCCCTTGTTCAGCGCCTTGATGTAGTTCTTGATCGCCTTGGCGTGGTCGAGCCCTGGCAAGAGCTCCTGGCGGATCATGTCGTCCAGGGTCTCGAAGGCCAGGTAAGGGTTGATGGCGCCGGCCCCGTAGCCGATCAGGAGCGCGGCGTGGTGGATCTCGCGCGGCTCGCCGCTCTCGATGATGAGGCCGACCCGGGTTCGAGTCCCCTCGCGCACCAGATGGTGATGGACCCCGGCGGTGGCCAGGACGGCCGGGATCGGCGCCAGATTCTTATCCACGCCCCGGTCCGACAGGATGAGGAAGGTGTACCCGAGGGCGATGGCCTGGCTGGCCTTGAGGCACAGCTCCTCCAGGGCCCGGGCGAGGCCCGCCGCGCCGTCGGCCACGGGGAAGAGCATGGGGAGCGTCGTGGCCTTGAAGCCCGGGCGGTCCACGTAGCGGATCCGCGCCAGCTCCTCGTTGTCCAGCACCGGGGTCTTGAGCTTGATCTGGCGGCAGCTCTCGGGCTCGGGCTTGAGGAGGTTCCGCTCCGGCCCGGTCGTCGTGGACATCTGGGTCACCAGCTCTTCGCGGATCGCGTCCAGCGGCGGGTTGGTGACCTGGGCGAAGAGCTGCTTGAAGTAGTCGTAGAGGAGGCGCGGCCGGTTGGAGAGCACGGCCAGCGAGGTGTCGGTCCCCATGGAGCCCACCGGCTCCTCGCCGTTCTGGGCCATGGGCGCCATCAGGATGCGCAGGTCCTCGTGGGTATAGCCGAAGGCCAGCTGCCGCTGGAGCACCGTCTCGTGATCCGGCTCGTGGACGTGCGGCGGCGGCGGGAGCTCCTCCAGCGGAACCAGGTGCTGCTTCAGGCAGCCGCGGTAGGGGCGCTCGCCGGCCAGGGCCTGCTTGATCTCCGAGTCGTGGATGATCCGGCCCTGGGAGGTATCCACCAGGAAGATCCTGCCGGGGTGGAGGCGCTCCTTGAGGAGGACGTTCTCCGGCGGGATGTCGAGCACCCCCACCTCCGAGGCCATGACGACGAGGCCGTCCTTGGTCACGTAGTAGCGGGAGGGGCGGAGGCCGTTCCGGTCCAGGACCGCCCCGATCACGGTGCCGTCGGTGAAGGCGATGGAGGCGGGCCCGTCCCAGGGCTCCATCAGGCAGCCGTGATACTCGTAGAAGGCCTTGAGATCGTCCGGCATGGACTCGTGGCCGCTCCACGGCTCCGGGATCATCATGAGCACGGCGTGGGAGAGGGGGCGGCCGGCCATGACGAGGAACTCGAGGACGTTGTCGAAGATCGCCGAGTCGCTCCCGCCTTCCAGCACGATCGGGAGGATCCTCTTGAGGTCCGGCAGGAGCGGGGTCTCGCACAGGGCCTCGCGGGCCCGCATCCAGTTGATGTTGCCGCGGAGCGTGTTGATCTCCCCGTTGTGGGCCAGGTAGCGGTACGGGTGGGCCAGCGGCCAGGAGGGGAAGGTGTTGGTGGAGAAGCGCTGGTGGACGAGCGCCAGCGCCGATTCCACGGCCGGATCCACGATGTCGGCATACATCGTCTCGATCTGATCCGCCGAGAGCATCCCCTTGTAGATGAGGGTGTTGGACGAGAGACTCGGCAGGTAGAAGAGCTTCCGCTGTGGCATGTCGGTGCCGTAGACGGCGTGCTCCACCTGCTTGCGGATAACGTAGAGGGTCCGCTCGAACTGGCGGTCGTCCTGGATGCCCCCGTTCCGCCCGATGAAGATCTGCCGGATGACGGGCTCAGCGGCCCGCGCCGTCGGCCCGATCGGCGAGTCGTCCGTGGGCACGTCCCGCCAGCCCAGGAGCGTCTGCCCCTCCTCCAGGATGAGCTCCTCGAAGATCTGCCGGCATCGGGCCGCCTGGGCCGGGTCGGTGGGCAGGAACACCAGGCCCGCCCCGTACCACCTCGGGGCGGGGAGGGTGATGCCGATCCGCGAGCACTCCCGTGACAGGAAGGCGTGGGGCATCTGGATGAGGATGCCCGCGCCGTCTCCCGTGTTGACCTCGCAGCCGCAGGCGCCCCGGTGGAGCAGGTTCTTCAGGACGCTCAGCGCCTGGGTGACGATGGCGTGGGACTTGCGCCCCTTCATGTCCACCACGAAGCCGACGCCACAGGCGTCGTGCTCGTGGGCGGGGTCGTAGAGGCCCTGGGCGGGGGGGAGCCCCCCGGGGGTCGGCGCCGTCCGGTCCGTCTCCTTACCCACGTGGCTCTCCTTGGTGGCTTGTGAAGGATCGGTACAATCGTTTGGGTGAGGATACACGAAGTCAAATCATAAGTCACGCCCAAAACAAAAATACTGAGCATCAGGAAGCCTAATAGTGTAACCTGGCGCCGTGAACCTGGAAACCCTCCAGCTCTATTGCGACGTCGTGCGGCTCAGGAGTTTCTCGCGCGGAGCCGCGGCCCACGAGGTCTCCCAGTCGGCAGCCAGCCAGGCGATTCAGCAGCTCGAGGCCGACCTGGACGTTCGCCTGCTGGACCGAAGCAAGCGGCCCTTCACGGTGACGCCTCAGGGGCGGCACTTCTACGACGCCTGCCGGGAGCTCCTCCACCGGTACGCGCAGGCCCGGGCCCGGATCGCCTCGTCGCGGACCCGATTGGACGGGACGGTCCGCGTGGCGGCCATCTACTCCGTGGGGCTCCACGACGTCAGCCGCCACATGCAGCCCTTCATGTCCGCCCACCCCCACGCCAAGGTCCAACTGGAATGCCTCCATCCCCACAAGGTCGTCGAGGCGGTGATCAACGACGAGGCGGACATCGGGATCATGTCCTACCCGCCAGCGCTGCGCGGCCTGGCCGTCATCCCCTGGCGGTCAGAGAAGATGATGCTGGTCTGCCACCCGGCCCATCGCTTCGCCAAGCGCCGCCTGGTGCTCCCCCAGGACCTGAACGGGGAGAAGTTCGTGGCCTTCGACCCGGACCTGGGCATCCGCAAGGCCATCGACCGGAGCCTGAAGCAGCGGAACGTTAAGGTGAACGTGGTGATGGAGTTCGACAACATCGAGACGATCAAGCAGGCCATCGCCATTGACGCCGGGGTCAGCATCCTCCCGCGGCCCACCGTGCTGAAGGAAACGGAGATCGGCAACCTCGCCGCCGTCCCGCTGGGCATCCCGGACCTGGTGCGGCCCGTCGGGATCATCTACCGCAAGCAGAAGCACCTCTCGCCCACCGTCACGCGCTTCATCGAGTCGCTCCGGAAGACGGGTGCGACCCACGCCACATAAAGTGGCGCCCTCCCATTCTGGGAGAGCGCCATGGTATGCTAAACGCGTGAGCGTCGAGTCCCGCGTCCGTCGGTACGAGACTCGCTCCGGGATCCGGATCTACCAGCTCCCCGTTGAGACCTTTCCGCTCCACGTGAACAACATCTATCTGATCCTCGACGGCGACCACTCCACGCTCTTCGACGTGGGGTCGGGCACGCCCCAGTCGGTGGAGGATCTGACGCGGGGGTTCGCCGAGGTCCGGGAGCGCTTCGGCGAGCGGGTGGACCTCGCCACCGTGCAGCACGTCGTGATCAGCCACTCGCACATCGACCACTTCGGCTTCGTGGCCTATTTCACGCGCGAGACCGACGCGGACGTCTTCATCCACGAGCTGGACGCCCGGGTGCTCAACAACTTCGAGGAGCGCATCGTCCTGGCCTCCAAGGATCTCCGGGTCTTCATGGAGCGCTCGGGGCTCAAGCCCGAGGCCCGGCAGGAGCTGGAGGAGATGTACCGGTTCTCCAAGCACTTCTTCAAGTCCGTGGAGCTGGACCGGATCCTGCGCGACGGGGACCGGATCATCAACGGCTACATCGTCCACCACGTCCCCGGTCACTGCCCGGGGCAGATCTGCCTCCAGGTGGACGACGTGCTCTTCACGGCCGACCACGTCCTTTCCCGGATCACCCCGCACCAGTCGCCCGGCTCGATCACGCCGTTCTGCGGGCTCGAGCATTACCTCGGGTCCCTCGAGAAGATCCGCCGCGTCGAGGGAGTCTCGTTGGCCCTCCCGGGCCACGAAGAGCCCATCCGCGACCTGGGCGCCCGCATCGACGCGATCGCCGCCCACCATGCGCGCCGCCTGAATCAGGTGCTGGAGATCTGCCGGGAGCCCGCGCACCTGGTGGAGATCTCCAAGCGGCTCTTCGGCCCCAAGAGCGGGTACACGCGCATCCTGGCGCTCGAGGAGGCCGGCGCCCACGTCGAGTACCTCTTCCAGCGTGGCGAGCTCCGCATCGCCAACCTCGACGAGCTCAGCCGGGAATCCAACCCCGTGATCTTCTATGAAACTCGGAGGGGGGCTAACGCCCCCCTTCCGATTCCTCCCCCCGGGGATTGCGCGGGCGAAGCCCGCGCTCGAACGCGTACGATCAACGACGCGGGGTAGCGTGTGAGCGACGGGGCCATCCTGCTGATCGCGACGAGCGAAGCGGATTCGAACCTCTACTACGCGACCCGCTTCCTGGCGCCCGACCCCTTCGTGTTCCTGCAGGTGGGGACCCGCAAGGTGCTGCTCATGAGCGACCTCGAGATCGACCGGGCGCGCGCCCAGGCCCGCGGGGACGAGGTGCTGTCGCTCTCGGAGTACGAGGGAAAGGCCCGCCAGCGCTCGCAGTCCCCCCACCTGATCGACACGGTGAGCGTGCTCCTGGAAGCCTACGGGGTCTCCGCGGTCACCGTGCCGGCGACCTTCCCCCTCGAGTACGGGGACCGCCTGAGGGAAAAGGGTGTCAGCGTGGCGACCCGGCCCGATCCGTTCTTCCCGGAGCGCCTCATCAAGGCGGAGGAAGAAATCGCGGCCATCACCGAGACCCAGCGGCACACGGAGACGGCCCTCGAAGCCGCCCTCCAGATGTTGAAGGAGAGCCGGATCGCCGGGGAGCGGGTCCTCTGGCGGGGCAAGCCCCTCACGGCCGAAGACCTAAAAAAGGTCGTCAACCTGTCGCTGATGGAAAACGACTGCGTCGCGCAGCACACCATCGTGGCGTGCGGCCTGGACGGCGTGGACCCTCACAACCAGGGGTCCGGCCCCATCCGGCCGCACCAGTCCATCGTCTTCGACATCTTCCCGCGATCGAGCCGCACCCGCTACTTCGCGGACATGACGCGGACCGTGGTCAAGGGGAAAGCGTCGGACGATCTCCGGCGGATGTACGACGCCGTCCTGGCCGCCCAGCTCCGCGGCATCGAGCTCGTCCGGGACGGGGCCTCCGGCCAGGCGATCCATGAGGAGGTAGCGCGCACCCTGGAGGCCCGCGGGTTCCAGACCGGGCCGGTGGACGGCCGGATGCAGGGATTCTTCCACGGCACCGGACACGGGGTGGGCCTGGACATTCACGAGCCCCCCCGCATCAGCAAGGCGGGAGCCGGGCTCAAGGCCGGCCAGGTCGTGACCGTCGAGCCGGGGCTCTACTACTCCCGCTGGGGAGCCGTCCGGATCGAGGACCTCGTGGTGGTCGGCACCGACGGCTGCCGGAATCTCACCCGCGCCCCCAAGCTGGGGCTCCTCGAGCTGTAGTCCGGGACGCCCCCGGCAGAGATTGTTCCCCCGCTGCACAAGCGTCACCGATTACCTTGCTATTCCCCTGTGGCTTCGATAACATGAAATTGGCCTGCCGGCTTTCAGATCGAGCCAGGAAGAGGGCTGACCCAATCAATCTGCGGTGCCGCCAGCGAGGGGCGGTGTGCGCCCGCTGGCGTTGAGGGGCGGTGAAGGACATGAGCGAGTTCCAGGACGAGTATTCGGAATCTCTCGAGGTTGAGTTTCGCAAGCTGGAGGGGGCGCTCCTCAACGACGCGGTCAATGTCCTCGGGCCCAGCGAGCCCATCCGCCTCCCGGCGGCGGCCACCGTCCATGAGGCCATCACGAAGATGCTGGCCAACCGCCGCGCGGCGGTGGTGATCGTGGACGCCGAGGGGCGCCTGATCGGAATTTTCACGGAGCGCGACGTCCTGACCCGGGTCGTCGGCCAGGGCCGCGACGTCCAGCGGACGATGCTGGCCGAGGTGATGACCCGCGACCCCGAAGCGCTCTCACCCCAGGACCGCATCTGCTACGCGGTGAACCGGATGAACAACGCGGGCTATCGGACCGTCCCGCTCGTGGACGCCGAGCGCCGCCCGATCGGCATCGTGACGGTCAGCGACGTGGTCAAGTGGTTGGCGGAGATCTTCCCGGAGGCCGTGCTGAACCTGCGTCCGGGAGACGAGATCAAGCGCCCGCTCCAGGTGGACGCCGGCTAGGAGGGGGGAGAGGCGATCTCATGAGTGATACCGTCGCTTCGCCTGCGACAGCCGCAAAACCGCGCCGCCAGCTCGACCGGGCTGTCGTGCGCTTCGCCGGAGACTCCGGCGACGGCATGCAGGTGACCGGCGAGCAGTTCGCCACCGAGGCCGCCTGGGCGGGGGCCGACCTGGTCACCCTGCCCAATTTCCCGGCGGAAATCCGCGCCCCCGCGGGGACCCTGTTCGGCGTGTCCAGCTACCAGCTCCAGTTCGGCAGCCGTCGGGTGTACACGCCGGGCGATCGCCTCGACTGCCTCGTGGCGATGAATCCCGCCGCGCTCAAGGTGCACCAGCGCGACCTGAAGGACGGCGGCCTGCTGATCGTGAACACCGCCGCCTTCGAGAAGAAAAACCTCGACCGCGCGGGGTACACCAGCAACCCGCTCGACGATCCGGCCCTGGAGGATCGCTACCGGCTCCACAAGGTGGACATCACGCGCCTCACCATGGACGCCCTCGAGAGCCTGCCGCTCAACGTCAAGGAGAAGGAGCGCTGCAAGAACTTCTTCTCCCTCGGGCTGGTCTCGTGGATCTATACGCGCCCCATCGAGCCGACGGTGGCGTGGATCACCAAGCGCTTCGCCAAGAACCCGGCGTTCGTCGAGGCGAACACGCGGGCGCTGAAGGCGGGGTACCACTACGGCGAGACGGCCGAGATCTTCACCGAGTGCTACGGCATCGAGCCTGCGGAGATGCCGCCGGGGCTCTACCGGAGCATCACGGGGAACCGCGCGCTGGCGTGGGGGATCCTCGCCGCCGCCGAGCGGACGAAGCTCACCGTGGTGTACGGCGCCTACCCCATCACACCGGCCAGCGACGTCCTCCACGAGATCTCTCTCCACAAGCGGTTCGGCGTCCGGGCGATCCAGGCGGAGGACGAGATCGCCGCGGTCGGGACGATCATCGGCGCCGCCTTCGGCGGGGCGATCGGCGTGTGCGCGTCCAGCGGGCCGGGCATCGCCCTGAAGGCGGAAGGCGTGAACCTCGCCGTCATGGCGGAGCTGCCGATCGTGATCTTCGACGTCCAGCGGGCCGGCCCAAGCACCGGGCTGCCGACGAAGACCGAGCAGGCCGACCTCCTCATGGCGCTCCACGGGCGCAACAGCGAGTCGCCGGTAGTGGTGCTGGCGCCGATGACGCCCGGGGACTGCTTCTTCGTCGCCTACGAGGCGATCCGGATCGCGGTGAAGTACATGGTCCCGGTCATCGTCCTGAGCGACGGGTACCTCGCCAGCGGCGCCGAGCCCTGGCTCATCCCCGATCCCAAGACGCTCCCCGACATCCCCGTCAGCTTCCGGACGAACCCGGAGGGATTCGCCCCCTACGTGAGGGACGAGGCGACGCTGGCCCGCCCCTGGGTCCGGCCGGGCACGGCGGGCCTCGAGCACCGCATCGGCGGTCTGGAGAAGGAGAACATCACCGGCAACGTCTCCTACGACGCGGACAACCACGACTTGATGGTGCGGCTGCGGGCAGAAAAAGTGCGCCGCGTGGCGCAGGAAATCCCGCCGACCACTGTCAACGGCCCCGCAGCGGGCGACCTGCTCGTGGTGGGGTGGGGGAGCACCTACGGTACGATCACCGCCGCCGTGGAGGAGGTCCAGCAGAGCGGCAAGGCCGTGGCCAGCGTCCACCTGCGCCACCTGAACCCGCTGCCGCCCGACCTCGGTCAGATCCTGAGGCAATACGAACGGATTCTCGTCCCGGAAATCAACAGCGGCCAGCTCGTGCGCATCCTGCGCGCGGAGTATCTCGTGGACGCCGTGGGGTTCAACCGGGTGCGCGGCCTGCCGCTCTCCACCGAGGAACTCCGCGAGGCCATCGAGCAGCTGCTGAAGGAGAAGCGATGAGACACCCGAAGGGGGGCTCCGCCCCCCTTCGGGACCTCCCCCGAGAGCTTGCGCCGGCAAAGCCGGCGCTCGAACTGGCGATGAGGTGGGACATGATGAAGCAAGGGGTAGTCCAGTGAGCGACCGGCCAGGCGTCACCGAGGCCCCGAAGAAGTACACGAAGAAGGATTTCGAGTCAGACCAGGACGTCCGCTGGTGCCCGGGCTGCGGGGACTACGCGATCCTCAGCGCGATCCAGAAGATGATGCCCGATCTCGGCATCCCGCGCGAGAACATCGTGTTCATCTCGGGGATCGGCTGCTCCAGCCGCTTCCCCTACTATATGAACACCTACGGCTTCCACACGATCCACGGGCGGGCGCCGGCCATCGCCACCGGGCTCCGCCTGGCGCGGCCCGACCTCAAGGTCTTCGTGGTCACCGGCGACGGGGACGGCCTCTCGATCGGCGGCAATCACCTCCTCCACGTGCTGCGGCGGAACGTGAACGTCACGATCCTGCTCTTCAACAACCGGATCTACGGCCTCACCAAGGGGCAGTACTCGCCCACCAGCGAGCTGGGCAAGGTGACCAAGTCCTCCCCCACGGGGTCCGCGGACCGGCCTGTCAGCCCCTGCGCGTTCGCGCTGGGCGCGGGGGCGACCTTCGTGGCGCGCACGGTGGACCGCAACGTGGCGTACATGGAGGAGACCCTCAGGCGGGCGGCGCAGCACCACGGCGCGGCCTTCGTCGAGATCCTCCAGAACTGCAACGTCTACAACGACCTCGCCTGGAACGTCCTCTACGATCGGGAGTCCAAGATCATGAACGAGCTGCGGCTGGAGCATGGCAAACCGCTCCTGTTCGGCCCGGTGGACGACCGGCACGGCCTGGTGCTCGAAGGCGCGACGCCGCGCGTCGTCAGGGTCAAGGACGCGCCCGAGAGCGCGCTCTGGGTCCACGACGACGGCGACACGTGGAAGGCCCACGTCCTGTCCCAGCTGTGGACCCCGGACTTCCCGATCCCGATCGGCGTCCTCATGCAGGTGGAGGCGCCCGCGTACGAGGAAGTGCTCCTCGAGCAGGAGCGGACGGCGATCGCCGAGCGGGGGCCCGGGGACGTCGCCACGCTCCTGGTCTCCGGCGACACCTGGAGAATCGGATAATTCCTCGGAGGGGGGCGTTGCCCCCCT
>JBBTEL010000220.1:4839-14060 GCA_038042325.1 Candidatus Methylomirabilota bacterium | reverse complement strand
CAGAATTCCAGCGGCATCAGGTCCAGTTCACCGGCCAATTCCTGGTGGACCGGCACGGCATTGTCCGCTGGGCCAGCATCGAGTGCGCTCAGGACGGCCTGGCCGGGATCGACAAGTTTCCGACTGACGAGGAGCTATTGGAGGTGGCTCGGGCGCTGCCGTGAAACGAAGAATTCTGCGCCCGTGACGGCTATCGGAGGAAGTAGGGGGTCCACTTAACGGCGCTCCAAGACGGCGATCCTCGCGTCCAGGTGCAGGAACCGCCGGTCGACCTTGCCGAACTCCTGGTGGACCTCGTCGCGGAAGCGCTCGACCTTTTCATCCAGCATGCTGAGTCCATCGGCGACCACCTGGATCTCTGACCGCAGGCTTTCGGCAACCACTTCGAAATGGCGGCGAGTCTCCACGGCGCTGGCTTGGATGTCCTGGCGGAGGGCCGCGGCGCTGGGTTGGATATCCTGGCGGAACTCCTGGCGGAGTTCCGCGGCGCTGGCCTGGATGTCCTGGCGGAAGTCCCGGCGGAGTTCCGCGGCGCTGGCTTGGATGTCCTGGCGGAAGTCCCGGCGGAGTTCCGCGGCGCTGGCCTGGATGTCTTGGCGGAGGTCCTGGCGAAGCTCCGCGGCGCTGGCCTGGATATCCTGGCGGAATTCCTGGCGGAGGTCCTGTCGAAGCTGATCGGCGCTGGCCTGGATGTCCTGGCGGAGGTCCTGTCGAAGCCGATCGAACCGGGCGTCGAGCGCGTCCTCGGGCATGGCTGATACTGTCGTCGCCTCGTCGGCTCCTGTCAAGAGTATCGGATGTGGTACATCGACCGTGATCCTCAGCCGAGGACGGTCTGGGCCACGGTCAGGAGCTCCTCGTCGGTCGGGAACTTATCGAGACCCGCAAGGCCGTCCCGCTGGCATTCGATGTTCGTCCAGCGGACGATCCCTTTCCCGTCCACCAGGAACTGCCCGACGAGCTGGGCCTGGTGCCGCTGGAAGTCCGCCTCGTCGGCCTCAGTCCGCGCGTAGCCGTCCAGGCCGTCGATCGCCGCCAGGGCTCCCTCGGCCGGCACGCTCAGCTTGAGCTCGCGCGCGAGATTGGTCGCGACGACCTCGATGGCTTGCCCGAGCTCGGGCGTGACCGCCATCTGCGGCAGCCCATAGGCGCGGTGGGTGATCAGGTCCGGATCGGCACCCACCGGGAACCGCACCGGGCGGAACCGGAAGAAGAGCCTGGCGCGCTCGGCGCTGGTGGCGACGACCGCCAGCGTCTGGACCCCCGCCTCCTTGAGTTTTTCCGCCGTCTTCCCCAGCAGCACGACCTGCCGCCGGCAGAACGGTCAGTAGAGCCCCCGGAATAGTGCCACCAGCAGCGGGCTCCGGCCCCGGTAGTCGGCGAGCGACACGGTTCCCTCTCCGTGCGCTGCGGGCAAGGTGAAGCCGGGCGCGGGGTCTCCGGGCTCGAGCGTCGGAACGGTTCGGTCATCACGGTGTGCGCCTCGCTGGTAAGCCGAGCGAGTCCCGGGCCGCCGCCAGGAGCTCCTCGTCCGTGGGGAATCGGCCCCAGCGCGACAGGTCGTCGATCGGCGTTTCGATCTGCACCCATCGAACGACCCCGGCCTGATCGATCAGGAAGTGCCCCACATGGATATGGAAGTCCCGCGGGGGAAACTGGTCCATCAGGGCCTGGTCTTCCGGAATCTCCCCGAACCGGTGATGCTGCCTGAGCCAGTTCTGCACCGCGTCGACCGACATGGGCTCGGGGGCCTCACCGGTGGGGTTGATGCGCGCCGCCGCCCGCAGCTGTTTATACTCCGGCGTGATCGGCGGCAGCGGGCATCCCTAGGCCCGGTGAGTATTCCGCTCCATGTCCGTCGCCAGCCGGACGCGCGGCGGGCGGAGGCGGAAGTAGCGCCGGATGGGGTCGAGCCGGTCCTCCCCCACGGCGAGTGTCTCCACGCCGACGGACCGGAGCTTCTCGGAGATGCCGCCCAACTGGGGGACGTGCCGGCGGCAGAACGGTCACCACACGGAGCGGAGCAGCACCAGGAGCAGCGGTGACCGCCCACGGTAGTCGGCCAGCGACACGAACCCCTCGTCGGGGACGGTCGGCAGCTTGAAGTCGGGCGCCGGCTCACCGGGCCGGAGCGGTGGGCGGGACTGGATGGTCGCCATACCCTCACCTTCGAGCGCTTTTGAACTGATTGAAAAAGGAAAAGCGCCAGAGAAGGCCTGTAAGCCGGGTCCTGTGCCCTGAGCGGTTTCCCGGTCCAGGGCGACGGTCATTTCTCTAGGATGCCGGTTGCCCGGCACCTCCAGCGGCCTAACCCGAGAGCATCGGGCGGGCGACCCGCTCTCCTATTTGGCCTTGCTCCGGGTGGGGTTTACCGAGCCAGCCCGGTCACCCGGACTGCTGGTGAGCTCTTACCTCACCGTTTCACCCTTACCGTCTCGCGACGGCGGTCTGTTTTCTGTGGCACTGGTCCGTGGGGTTCCCCCCCCTGGGCGTTACCCAGCACCCTGCCCTGCGGAGCCCGGACTTTCCTCCCGCCGCGTTGCCGCGGCCGGCGACCATCCGGCCTTCTCTGGCGCTAGTCAAAGAGCGTATTCGCACAGAGAGTATACCACCGAGGGAACCAAACGGCGGGGGCCCGCGGAGCGCTGGTCGTCTCGGTGGTGGGCGTCCGGGCGGTCCATGCGTGCACGGCGCTGCTGAAGCCGGTGGACCAGGTGATCCGGGAGAGCGAAGCCGTCGTCCGGGCGCGGGTTGTCGGGGCGGGGGTCACCCTCCGGGTGCTGGAAGTGTTGAAGGGATCGTATGACCGGCCGTTCGTGACTGTGCCGGGGCAGATCAGAGACTACCGCAGTGATCCGGCGCGGCGTCCGCCCTATGACCAGATCGACTGCGTGGGGCGCGTGCCGGGGTGCGCGAACTGCTTCGCCCAGAACTACAAGGATGGCGTGGAGTATCTCTTGTTGCTGAAGGGCGGGACGCCGTACTGGGCGCCGCTGTCGCCAACGAACGAGGAGGTCTCCGGGCCCAACGACCCCTGGGTGGTGTGGGTGAAACGGCAGCTGGAGAGGGGCCCCTTGGCCCCGCTGGGATGGGCACCCGTCGAGTAGGCCCGTCTGGAATCTTGGACATACCGAAGTTTTCCGGAGAGGGATAGAGTATCGGCATGTCCCTCGTTTCAACACGACGGATAGAACGGGCGATTCTGTTGATCCGAGGGGAGAAAGTCGTCCTGGATGCTACCATTGCCCATCTCTATGGCGTCACGGTAAAGCGGTTGAACGAGGCTGTGAAGCGGAACAGAGACCGGTTTCCGCCCGATTTCATGTTGCAGCTGACGAAAGAGGAATTCGACAGGCTTAGTGCGAGGGGCACTGCCCGTTTGAGGTCGCAATTTGCGACCTCAAACGTGAAGCAAGGTCGCGGCGGCCGGCGCTTCGCGCCATACGCCTTCAGCGCCCCCGCCTTGTTGGATACGCTCAGCCTCATCCTGAAGGAAAGCACGCGGGTTGCGGAGAGCGATGAGGATAAGGAGTGAATGGGGTGTCGGAGATGGGGAAGACGATCAGAGTGAACTTCACTGCCTTCCGGCGCGCCGCCGGGGCCTGGAAGGGGACGCTCGACCCCGACGCGCTGATCCGCGGCATCTACGATGACCGGCTCCGCCAGAATGAAGACTATGGGTGTTGACGGGCTCCTCAAGGAAAAGCGCGAACAGATCTTGAAGATCGCCGCCAAACACGGCGCGCGTAACGTGCGGGTCTTTGGCTCCGTCGCCAGGGGCGAGGCGGACGAAAAGAGCGACATCGACTTCCTGGTGGAGCTGGAGCCCGGTCGGGGTCTCTTGGATCATGCAGCCCTCCTTGTCGAGCTCGAAAAACTTCTGGGCCATCGCGTCGATGTCGTGACCGAGCGAGGGTTGCGGCCTCGAGTCCGGGACCGCGTCCTGCGGGAGGCGGTGGCGCTCTGAGGGACGACCGGGAGAGGCTGCTGGACATACTCGAAGTCATCGAGCGCATTGAAACCTACGCCTCCCGCGGGCGTCACGCTTTCGAGCATGACGAGCTGATCCAAACCTGGATCGTCCATCACCTCCAGATCATCGGCGAGGGCGCGCGAAAGTTGACCGAAGCGTTTCGGTCGTCGCATGCCGAGATTCCATGGGCGGAGCCACCATTTGCGTCAACTGCGGGGAGGAGTATGTTGACGAGTCCACGACCGCAAGACTTCTCCGTACCGCGGATGAGGCTGCTCGTGCCGGGGTCGAACTGGCCGTCCACGAGTACGAGGCGACCTAACGGCGGGAATGTTTCGGGGCTCGAGGTCTGGGGAGCAGCGGGAGACTACTACTGGGCGAGGCGGGCGCGGTTGGCGAGGCGGTCGGCGGCGCGGTTCTGCTCGCGCGGGATGTGGACGATGTCGAACGAGTCGAAGGCGCGGGCCAGGCGCCGGGCCTCCTCGTGGAGGGGCTTCAGCTTGGCGTCGCGAACCTTGTACTCGCCCAGGAACTGGCGGACGAGGAGCTGGGAGTCCGAGCGGACTGCGACTGTCTTCGCTCCCAGCCGGCGGGCCTTCCGGAGCCCGGCGAGGAGGGCCTGGTACTCGGCCTGGTTGTTGGTGCAATGGCCGATGGCCTCGCCCCAGGCTTCGACGGGCGTGCCGTGGCCGTCCTCGATGACGACGCCGATGGCGCCGGGGCCGGGGTTGCCTTCGACGGAGCCGTCAACGTGGAGGATGAGGGTGGAGAAGCGGGACATTAGAGCACACTCACCCCAGCCCTCTCCCTAAAAGGGAGAGGGAGGTTCAAGGGAGCCAGTAGAGGAACCGGCCACAGCTCTCGCAGTTGAGGAGGGCGGACTGCTGCTTGACCTCCTGGAGGCACTGAGGGGTGAGGGTCATGCGGCAGCCGCCGCAGATGCTTCCACCATCGACCGGAAGGACCCGGGCCACGGCGAGGCCGCCCCGGGGGCGGAGGAGCTTCTCGTAGTCGGCGAGGAGGTCCTTGGGCAGGTCGCGTGAGAGCGACTCGCGCTCGCCCTTGAGGCCCCGGAGTTCAGTTTCGACGGCGGCCAGACGCTGGCGGATCTGGGCCTCTTCCTCGCGGCCCTGGGACTCGCCGGTCTTGAGGGACGCCTCGGCGTCGCGGATCGCCACGGCGACCCGCTCCTGCATCTCCATGAGGGAGAGGACCTCCTCCTCGATCTTCGCCTTCTCCTGCTTGATCTCCTCGATCTCCACCAGGACGGCGGAGTACTCCTTGTTGGTCTTGACCTCGTAGAGGCGGGCCTCGGACTTCTGGCGCTTGACTTGGGCGTCCTCCAGGTCCTTCTCCTTGGCGCGGGTATCCTTCTTGTTCTGGTCGAGGCGCCCCTTGAGAGTCTGGACGCCGTCGCGCGCCTGGGCGACGGCCGCCTGGACGGCCTCGATCTGCCCCGGGAGGCGGGCCTGTTCCGACTCGAGCGCGGCGATCTTCGTGTCCAGCGCCTGGACGTTTATCAGCACCTGGAGCTGCTGGTCCACTCTCCCTCCTTCAAAATGGTGGGCCCACCCGGGCTCGAACCAGGACCTAACCGGTTATGAGCCGGCTGCTCTGCCAATTGAGCTATGGGCCCGGTGGCCATCATATCAGGTCTCGAGAAAGCTCCGGAGTTTCTTCGACCGCGAGGGGTGGCGGAGCTTCCTGAGGGCTTTGGCCTCGATCTGGCGGATGCGCTCGCGGGTGACGGCGAAGTCCTGGCCGACCTCCTCGAGGGTGTGCTCGCAGCCGTCGGAGAGGCCGAAGCGGAGGCGGAGCACCTTCTCCTCGCGCGGCGTGAGCGTGTTCAGCACCTTGTTGGTCTGCTCTCGCAGGGAGAGGCCGATGATGGACTCCACCGGGGAGACGACCTGCTTGTCCTCGATGAAGTCACCGAGGTGGCTGTCCTCCTCTTCGCCGATCGGCGTCTCGAGGGAGATCGGCTCCTGGGCAATCTTGAGCACCTTCCGCACCTTGTCGACGGGCACGTCCATCTTCTGGGCGATCTCCTCGGGGGTGGGCTCGCGCCCGAGCTCCTGGACGAGCTGGCGGGAGGTGCGGATCAGCTTGTTGATGGTCTCGATCATGTGCACGGGGATGCGGATCGTGCGCGCCTGGTCGGCGATGGCGCGGGTGATGGCCTGGCGGATCCACCAGGTGGCGTAGGTGGAGAACTTGTAGCCGCGCCGGTACTCGAACTTGTCCACGGCCTTCATGAGGCCGATGTTCCCCTCCTGGATCAGGTCGAGGAACTGGAGCCCGCGGTTGGTGTACTTCTTGGCGATGGAGATGACGAGGCGGAGGTTGGCCTCCACCATGTCCTTCTTCGCCCGGGCGGCCTGCTGCTCGCCGGATTTGATGAGATGAAGAATCTGCTTCAGCTCGTGGGAGTCGGCCTGGGCCAGCTCCTCGGCGCGCTTGATTTTCTGGCGCGCCACCCAGACGAGCCGGTCCTTGATGCTGTGGAAGCGCGCGGCGGCCTTCTGGTAGAGGTCGCGGTCGCCGTCCTCGCCGTCGTCGTCCGAGAGTGAGTCGAGGAACGCATCTACCGCGGTCGGCTCCGGCCGCCCGCCGTCGCTCCAGAGGGCGATCTCCCGCTCGGCGCGGACGATTTTCTCGACCAGGCGCTTCAGGTCCAGGACCCACAGCTCGATCCTCGAGGAGTGGAGGTGGAGGTGCCTGAGCGTGGCCAGGACCTTGTCCTGCTTGGCCTGGGCCTGGGTCTCGATTTTCTTCCAGGGAGGGTCGACTTTCTTCTTCTTGCCGGACGAGCGGGCGCGCATTTTCCTCGCCTGCTGGACGAGCTTGTCCCGCTCGCGGAGGAGGCGGTCCACGCTCCCGAGGGAGGCGACCACGTCCTTGATGAGGTCCTCTTCCTGGTCCGCGGGGAACTCCTCGTCGGGGAGATCCACGACCTCCTTGATCGTGACCAAGCCCTTCTTCAGCTCGTCGCGGAGGAGGTGGATTTTGTCGATCGCCAGGTTGGTGCCGAGGATCGCCTTGACGACCTCCTCCTTGCCGTCCTCGATCCGCTTGGCGAGCGAGATCTCGCCCTCCCGCGTCAGGAGGGAGACGCGGCCCATCTCGCGGAGGTAGAGGCGCACGGGGTCCTCGGTGCGCCCGACGGGCCCAGGCGTGAGGTCGATTTCCCCGTGCTCGGGCTCCTCGGCCTCCTCGGCCCGCTCCGCGGCGATCTCGGAGGGCAGCCGGCCGCCGCCCTTGGCGGAGTCCACGATGTCGATGTCCATGGCGCCGAACATCATCATGATGTCGTCCAGCTGGTCGAGCGAGACGATGTCCGACGGCAGGGCGTCGTTCACCTCGTCGTAGGTGAGGAAGCCCTTCTGCTTGCCCATCGAGATCAGTTTGTCCAGCTCGTCCATCTTCGGCTCGTCAGCCATCCGTTTCTCTACCTCCTTCAGTTGGGTCGAGCGGCCAGCTCTCTCAACTCCTCGGCCTGGCGCTGGAGATCTCTCAGCTGGGCCTCCAGCTTTGGCAGCGCCGGATCCCCTGACGCCTGGGCCTGAGCGATGGCCTGGGTGACCTGGCGGATCTGGCGCGTCCGGCGCCGGATCTCGGCTCGCTTTTGGTACTCGGCGATCAGCGGCGCTTGCTCGGGCCAGGTGCGCTCCTCGACCAGGAGCGCTGCCAGGAGGCCGCGCTCAGTCTCGCCGGGCAGGTGAGGCATCAGCGCCTCCGGGGACTCTTGGGGTGCGGCCTTGAGCGCCCCCATGACGCTGCGCAGCCCCGGATGAGAGAGGTCCTCTTCCTCCAGGATCGGCAGCAGGGCTGCTCTCGCTTCACCGTTCTGGACCAGGAGCGACACGAGATCGCGCTCTGCGGCGGGGAGGTTCACGCCTGCCGGGGCCGGCGCAGTCGCGGGGGCGGGTTTTCTCAGCGCCCCCTGGAGCCGCTGGGCCTCGAACCAGAGCTGGGTCGGGTCCACGCCGAGCTTCAATGCGGCGTCGCGGGCCAGTTCGGTGGCCTCCTGGGAGTCGGTGACCTTGGCCAGGATCAGCGCCACGCGGGCGAACGCCGTGGCCTTGCCGCGTGTTGAGGTGGCGTTTTCCTCGGTGATGGCGGTCTCCACAGCGTAGGCCAGGAGGCTTCGCGACTCTGCGATCCTCTGGGCGAAGGCCTGGGCGCCTTCCTTCCGGAGAAAACTGTCGGGGTCGTGGCCCGAGGGCAGGAGCGCCACCTTGAGGCGGAGGGCCGATCCGTCCCCGAACGTGCCGGTCCGGTTCACTGCCCACGCGAGCCCTTGGGTGCCAGGCTCGAGGAGCTCCTCCACGCGCTGGGTGGCCTTCTTGCCCGCCGCGTCGGCGTCGAAGAAGGTGATGACCTCGTCGCAGTAGCGGCGGAGGAGCCCGAGCTGGGAGGCGGTGAACGCGGTGCCGAGGGCGGCGACCGTCTCGGTGAAGCCGTGCTGGTGGGCCATCAGGCAGTCCACGTAGCCCTCGACGACCAGCGCGCGGTTCCTCTCTCGGATCTGAGGCTTGGCAAGATCCAGGGCATAAAGCGTCTGGCCCTTGACGTAGAGGGGGGTCTCCGGCGAGTTCAGGTACTTCGGGTCCTCGGTCCCCATGGCCCTGCCGCCGAAGGCGACGACGCGGCCCTGGCCGTCCTTGATCGGGAAGAGGAGCCGGCCGCGGAAGCGGTCGTAGAACCCCGAGCCGGTCTGGCGTGGGAGGACCAGGCCCACCTGGACGAGCTGCTCCTCGGTGACGCCGCGCCCCTTCATGAAGCCGAGGAGGTGGTCCCAGCCTTCGGGGGCGTAGCCGAGGGCAAAGCGTCTCGCCATGTCGGGGGCGACGCCGCGGGAATCCAGGTAGCGGCGCGCTCCTTCCCCCTCGGGGCGATTCCAGAGGGCGTCCTGGTAAAACTCGCAGGCCAGGGCCATGGTCTTGAAGAGCGCTTCGCGCTGGCCGTCGACCTCGGTCCTCCGCTCCGTGGGGAGGGCCACGCCCGCGCGCTCGGCGAGGACGCGCACCGCCTCGGGGAACTGCAGGCGATCCTGACGCATCAGGAAGCCGAAGGCGTCGCCGCCGACGCCGCAGCCGAAGCAGTGGAAGATCCCCTTCTTCGGGTGGACCATGAAGGACGGAGTCTTCTCGGCGTGGAAGGGGCAGAGGCCCTTCCAGTTCTCGCCGGCGCGCTTCAGGTTCACGAACTGGCCGACCAGGTCCACGATGTCCACCCGGGCGCGGAT
>JBBTEL010000220.1:2527-4739 GCA_038042325.1 Candidatus Methylomirabilota bacterium | reverse complement strand
ACGACGGTGGCGCCGCCACCGCCCTCGTTGGGATTGCCGGGACGGAAACTTTCGACCAGGGGATGCACGGCCAGCAGCTCGTGGACCGCCTTCCTCAGCACGCCGGTGCCCTTGCCGTGGACCAGCCGGACGCTGTGGCGGCCGGCCAGGAAGGCGTCGTCCAGGTACTTTTCCACGAGGTCGCGCCCCTCGTCGGTGGTCTTGCCGATGAGCATGAGTTCCTCCGGCACGTCGGTCTTCTCGGGCATCCTGACGCTCTCGCGCAGTTTATCCCGCCACGAGGGGGTCAGGACCATGGTCCGCGCCGGTTGGGCCGGCGCCGGCGGGGCGACCTCGGCGAGTCGCCTTCGCGTCGCCTCAAGGGCCCGCTTCGAGCGCTCCTCTGACTTGAGCCGCTCCCACTCTTCTGAGACCTTCCGCTTGATGTCGGCTAGGAGCGCCTGGGCCTCGGCCTTCGCCCTGGCGAGGATCTCCTTGGCCTTGGCCTGGGCGGCCTCCATTTCCTTCTGAGCGCGGGCCAAGAGCGCCGCGGCCTGGCTGTCCCTGCGCTCGGCCTCCGCGGCTCTGTCTGCGCTCGTCCTGGCCTCGGCGTCGAGGCGCTGGAGCAGCTCCTGGAGATTCTTCGCCTGGGTGGAGCGGTGGGAGTGGGCGCGATCGATCAAGCGGTCAGGGAGCCCGAGGCGGGCGGCGATCGTGAGGGCGTAACTCTGGCCGGGGCGGTCATAGAGGAGGCGGAAGGTGGGGGCGAGCCGCTCGCCGTCGAACTCTACCGAGGCGTTGCGCGCTCCGGGGTGGGTGCTGGCGAACGCTTTCAACGGCTCGAGGTGGGTCGTGGCCATGACGAGGGCGCCGCGGCCCTGGAGGTCCTCGAGGATCGCCTGGGCGAGCGCCGCTCCCTCGTCGGGGTCGGTGCCGGCTCCCAGCTCGTCCAGGAGCACCAGCGAGCGGTCGTCCACCTCGGCCAGGATCTCCTTCACCTGCTTCACGAAGGCCGAGAACGTCGAGAGGTTCTCCGCCACGCTCTGATCGTCGCCGATCACGGCGAAGAGCCGCGAGAAGACGGGGAGCCGGCTTCCTTCCTTCACCGGCAGGTGACAGCCGGCCTGGGCCAGCAGCGCCAGGAGGCCGAGGGTCTTGAGCGCCACTGTTTTTCCGCCCGCATTCGGACCGGTGATCATGAGGAGCGGCAGCTCGGTGTCGAGGTGCAGGTCCACGGGGACGACGGGGCGGCCGGGCTCCTTCCAGGATTGGGCCAGGAGGAGCGGGTGGCGCGCCCCTGAGAGCGTGACCGTGCGGCCGGCATCAATTTCCGGCTCGGTGGCCTCCATCCTCTCCGCCATCTCGGCGCGCGCGAAGATCAGGTCCAGCTCGCCGATGCCGTCCACCAGCGCCTCCAGCTCGGGGAGGGCGGCGCGCGCCTCGTCGGTCAGCTCCTGGAGGATGCGGAGACATTCCGCCTCCTCCTCACGCATTGTCTGGACCAGGTCGTTGTTCATCTCGACGACGCGCTCGGGCTCGACGAAGAGCGTGGCGCCGCTCTGGGAGCGGTCGTGGACGATACCCTTGAGCCGCGGCAGCGCCTCGGCCCTCACGGGCACGACGTAGCGGCCGTGGCGGAGCGTCACGTAGCGATCTTGGAAGGTCGTTTCGGCGCCCTGGGAGTGGAAGAGGGCTTCCAGGACTTTGACGATCTGGGCCCGCTGCTCCCGGATTTTTCTGCGGATCGAGCGGAGACGTGGGCTGGCGTCGTCGTTGAGCGTCCCCTCGGGGGTGAGCGACCGGCTCAGCAAATCGTGGAGGGCAGTGAGGGTCGGGAGGCGCGAGAACCTGACGGCGAGCCGGGGGGCGACGGGCGCCGCGCCGCGGCCGTAAGCGCGCAGTCGGTTGCCGGCCTCGATCAGGGGGACCAGGGCAATGAGCTCTGTGCCTTCGAGGATGGCCTCCGGCACTCGGCAGCGCTCGAGGCTCGGTCTGACGTCGGGGAGCGCGCCCCAGGGGGGTGAACCCGCCTCCGCCAGGGCCTGGCGGCCCTCGCGGGTCTCGGTCAGGGCCAGCCGGATGGCGTCGGGGTCGGTGCCGGGCTCGAGGGTGAGCGCCCGCTCCTGCCCCATCGGCGTGTCGGCCTCACGGGCCAGGAGCGCGCGCACCTCGTCCCACTCCACGCCCCTGCCCCATAGACGGCCTACATCCATGCCCTCGCTCTTCTCGGCTC
>JBBTEL010000220.1:0-2427 GCA_038042325.1 Candidatus Methylomirabilota bacterium | reverse complement strand
GGGCGTCAGCTGGACGGGGTGAAGCGGATCGTCAAAATGTCGCCGTCGCGCACCTGATAGTCGCGCCCTTCCAGCCTCACGAGCCCCCGCTCCCGGAGCGTGGCCCAGACGGGGGTGGCCAGGAAGTCCTCCACGCGCGTCACCTCCGCCCGGACGAAGCCCCGGGCCATGTCGGTGTGGATCTGCCCCGCGGCCTCAACGGCGGTGGCCCCGTCCTTGAGGCTCCAGGCCCTCAGCTCCTCCCCCACGACCGTGTAGAACGTGATCAGCCCCAGGAGCCGGTAGCCCACCTTGATCAGCCTGACAAGGGCGGATTCGGCGAGGCCCCACTCGGCCAGGAACTGGCGCTGCTCCTCGGGGGAGAACTGGGTCAGCTCGCTCTCGAGCTTTCCGTCCACCGTCACGACCGGGGCGCCGCTGGCGATGCTCTCGAGCTGTGCCGCGAGCGCCATGCTCCCGGGGTCGCCGCGGTCCACGTTGGCGACGTAGCAGAGAGGCTTGACCGTCAGGAGGCCCAGCTCGCGGGCGATCGCCCGGTCGGCGGCGGCCAGGTCGAGCGCGCGCAGAGGCGTGCCGCGCCCGAGGGCGTCGCGGCAGCGCTCGAGGAATGCCCACTCGGCGCGCGCGGCCTTGGGGTCGGCCTTGGCGACGCGCTTGACCTTGTCGAGGCGGCGCTCCACGACCTCGAGATCGGCCAGGAGCAGCTCGGTGTTGACGATGCCGACGTCGCGGCGCGGGTCGGGCTCGCCTGCCACGTGGGGAACATCCCCTGATCGGAAGCAGCGCACGACGTGGGCGAGGGCATCCACGGCGCGGATATGGGAGAGGAACTGGTTGCCGAGCCCCTCGCCGCGGCTGGCGCCCTCGACGAGACCGGCGATGTCCATGACTTCCAGGTGGGCCGGCGTGACCTTGGCGGGCTTGAGGGCGGCGGCCAGGCGGTCGAGCCGGGCATCGGGGACCGGGACGACTCCCTTCCGCGGCTCCAGCGTGGAGAACGGGTAGGGGGCGATGAGCGTGTCGGCGCCCGTCAGCGCGGTGAAGAGCGTGGACTTCCCCGCGTTGGGGAGGCCGACGAGGCCGCACGTGAAGCCCAACGGCGCTCAGGCCCCGTGCCGCCTACCGGAACAGGGGCGCCAGGACGAGGGCCACGACGGACATGAGCTTGATCAGGATGTTCATGCTGGGGCCCGAGGTGTCCTTGAAGGGATCGCCCACGGTGTCGCCGACCACTGCGGCCTTGTGGGCATCGGAGCCCTTGCCGCCCAGGTGGCCCTCCTCGATGTATTTCTTGGCGTTGTCCCAGGCCCCGCCCGCGTTGGCCATGAGGAGCGCGAGGAAGACCCCCATGAGCGTGGCGCCGGCGAGGAAGCCGCCGAGCGCCTCCTTGCCGAGGGCGAAGCCGATCACGGGAGGGAGGACGACGGCCGAGAGTCCCGGGACGATCATCTCCTTGAGGGCCGCCGCGGTGGCGATCTCGACGCAGCGCGCGGTGTCGGCCTTGGCCGTGCCCTCCATGAGCCCCGGGATCTCTCTGAACTGGCGGCGGACCTCCTGGACCATCCCGAAGGCGGCGCGCCCCACGGCCTTCATCGTGAGGGCGGCGATCATCATCGGCATGATGCCGCCCAGGAAGAGCCCGATCACCGTGCGCGCCTCGGTGAGGTCGATGGTCTTGAGCCCCACGCTCTGGGTGTAGGCGGCGTAGAGCGCCAGCGCCGTGAGGGCGGCCGAGCCGATGGCGAAGCCCTTGCCGATGGCGGCGGTGGTGTTGCCGAGGGCGTCGAGGCGGTCGGTGATCTTCCGTGTCTCGGGGCCGAGATGGGCCATCTCGGCGATCCCACCCGCGTTGTCGGCGATGGGGCCGTAGGCGTCCACGCTCATCGTGATGCCGATGGTGGCGAGCATCCCCACGCCCGCGAGCGCGATGCCGTAGAGCCCCTGGGCCTGGAAGGAGACGAAGATCGCGGCGCAGATGGCGACGACAGGCAGAGCGGTGGACTCGAGGCCGACGGCGAAGCCCGAGATGATGTTGGTGGCGGCCCCGGTCTGGCAGGACTCCGCGATGGCCACCACGCGCTTGCCCGAGGTGTAGAGCTCGGTCAGGTAGCCGATGATCGCCCCGGCGATGAGACCGGCGATGACGGCCCAGAACGGGCCCATACCCACGCCCAGGAGCTGCACGACGCCGTACGCCAGGACGATCAGCACCGCGCCCGCGATGAGCGTCGCGTTGCGGAGGGCGGCCTGGGGATCCATCCGCTGGAGGAAGCCCATGGAGAGGACGCCGATCGCCGAGGAGCAGAGCCCGGCCATGACGATCACGATGGGGAGCAGCATCCACTTTCCGGGGTCGGGCAGGGTCGAGCCGATGGCGATGGCCGCCACGACGGAGCCCACGTAGGACTCGAAGAGGTCGGCGCCCAT
>JBBTEL010000219.1:0-1281 GCA_038042325.1 Candidatus Methylomirabilota bacterium | reverse complement strand
AGTACTACGTTTCATAAATACTATGACGTATGTTAGCTGGTGTGTGTCGCGTGGCTCTGGCATACTCGGTCGTGGGGGAGGTGCGTGTACCCATGCCGAGACAGAGCCCGTACGTCGTGGAGTTGACCAGGCAGGAGCGCCACGAACTTGCGGAAAGAGCGCGCCGATATACGTCACCGTACCGAGATGTCATCCGCGCGAAGATCGTCCTGCTCGCCGCGCAAGGACTGTCCAATGAGGGGATCGCGTCGCGCCTGGATACGCCGCGGCAGATCGTCAGCAAGTGGCGCAAGCGCTTCTGCGCCTGGCGATTACCCGGCCTTGAAGAGCAGCCGCGCGGCGGGCGGCCCGCCCGCTTTTCCCCCCAGCGTCGTCGTTGAGGTCAAGGCGCTCGCCTGTGAGTTGCCGGCCCGGTGTGGGATCCCGCTGGCTCGCTGGTCGCTGGCTGAGTTGCGGCGGGAGGTGGTGGCCCTGGGGTTGGTCGCACAGATCAGCGGCGCCACGCTCTGGCGCTGGCTCAGCCAAGACGCCCTCCGGCCCTGGCGCCACCGGAGTTGGCTCTTCCCTCGCGATCCCGACTTTGCGGCCAAGGCCGGCCGCCTCCTGGATCTCTACGAACGGCGCTGGGAGGGGAGACCCTTGGGCCCCCGGGAGTATGTGCTCTGCGCCGATGAGAAAACCAGCATCCAAGCCCGGCGGCGGAAGCATCCCACCCGGCCCCCCGCTCCGGGTTGTCCCATGGCCGTCGAACACGAGTACACGCGGTGCGGGGCCTGGGCGTACCTCGCCGCCTGGGACGTGCATCGCGCCAACGTGTTCGGCCGCTGCGAGCGGCGGACGGGCATCGCCCCCTTCGACCGCCTCGTGGGGCAGGTCATGAGCCAAGAGCCCTACCGCTCCGCCCGGCGCGTGTTCTGGATCGTGGACAATGGCTCGGCCCATCGCGGGCAGAAGGCCGTGGCACGGCTGCACGCCAAGTGGCCCACCCTCGTGCTCGTCCATACGCCCATCCACGCCAGCTGGCTCAACCAGATCGAGATCTACTTCTCCATCGTCCAGCGCAAGGTGCTCACGCCCAACGACTTCGCCTCCCTGACGGCCGTGCGCGATCGTCTCCTCCGGTTCCAAGCACGCTATGAGCAGGCGGCCCGACCCTTTCAGTGGACCTTCACCCGCCGGGACCTCGCGGCACTCCTGGCCAAACTCGCCCCCGAGCCCCGGCGCGCTGCCGCATGACCCATGCCCAAGAAATACGTCACCGTAATTGCGAATCAGAGTACT
>JBBTEL010000218.1:0-1391 GCA_038042325.1 Candidatus Methylomirabilota bacterium | reverse complement strand
GCTCCAGCGCGGGCCGATGTCCCTCTACGTCGCCTTCACAGTCGCAAGAGGATGAACCTCGGAGGGGGGCTCCGCCCCCCTTCCGATTCCTCCCCCCAGAGATTGCGCGGGCTAAACCCGCGCTCGAACACGCGCGAAGCCAAGCGAGGACCGCTGTGGGCCAGGTGACGCGCCAGTACGACGTCATCGTCGTAGGCGCCGGTCCCGCGGGGAGCGCCGTCGCCATCCTGCTCGCCGAGCACGGCCACTCGGTCCTCCTCCTCGATAAGGCCGCCTTTCCCCGTCCCAAAATCTGCGGCGAGTACCTGAGCCCTGAGGCGTCGCGGGTTCTCGACCGGCTCGGCGTGCTCAAGTCGGTGGACGCGGCGGGAGCGGTGCCGCTCCGCGGGATGAGGATCACCGCCCCCGACGGCACGGTGCTGGAGGGACGCTACCCGACCGAGGGACCCTACCGGGGCTACCGGGATCACGCCCTGGCGATTCCGCGGCTCCACCTGGACCAGATCCTCGTGGAGCGAGTCAAGGCGCTCCCCGTGGACGTGCGCGAGCGATACCGTGTGGAGGACCTGTTGCTCGACGGCGGGCGGGTGGTCGGCGTCCGGGGGGTTGGCCCCGACGGCGCGGCGTTCGAGGCGCGGAGCCCGCTGGTGGTCGGCGCCGACGGGCGCCAGTCGCTCGTGGCCCGGCGGCTCGGCCTCGTCCGGGCCCACGCGCTGCGCCGCATGGCGCTCCTCACCTATGTGGGGGGAATCGGCGACTTCGGGGACTCGGGCGAGATCTATGTGGACCCGCCGGATTACGCCATCCTGAATCCGGTGGCCCCCGGAACGGTCAGCCTGAGCCTCGTGGTGCCCCTCGATCACGCCGCGCCGTTTTCGGGCAAGCTCGAAGCCTTCTTCCACGCCCGGCTCAAGCAGCTCGATCACCTCTGGCCCCGGATCTCGGCGATGCGCCCCCTGGGACCGGTCATGGCCCTCGGTCCCCTGGCGTACCGCGTGGCGCCGCCCTGCCACGCGGGAGTGCTCCTGGTGGGCGACGCGGCCGGCTTCTACGACCCGTTCACCGGCGAGGGGATCTACACGGCGCTCCGCTCGGCCGAGCTGGCGGCGGAGGTGACCCACAGCGCCCTCGCGCGCGGGGACTTTTCGCGGGCCGTCCTGGCGTCCTACTGGCGCGCGCGGTGCGAGGCCTTCAGGGACAAGGAACGGGTCACGCGGCTCCTTCAGGTGGTGATCCGCCGGCGGTGGCTGGCGAACCTCGTGGCCCGCAGGCTGGCCCGGCGGCCCGACCTGCTGAGCCTCCTGATGGGAGTGATCGGCGACTTCGTCCCACCCCGCGCCCTGCTCTCCCCGCGGCTCCTCGTCGGCCGCCGGCGCTCCTGAAGGACCAGG
>JBBTEL010000217.1:0-9986 GCA_038042325.1 Candidatus Methylomirabilota bacterium | reverse complement strand
GTGAAGAACGCCGGGACGAAGCCGAGCCCCAGGGGGAGCGCGGCGACCCAGTAGCCGATCCACCGGAGCAGGGCCCGCCCGTAGCCGGCCGGGGCGCCGTCCCACCGCACCACGGTGATCCCAAGCAGCATCTTGCCCACCGTCTGCCCGCACCCGCCGACAAAGACGACGAAGTACGCGGCGTGGAACCCGATCCACCACAGCAGCAGCAGGCCGATGAGCGCAGCCAGGTTCAGCAGATCGGGCGGCCACCGGATCACATGCAGATAGGCGACGAACCCCCAGGCCGCGACGAAAAGCCAAAGGCCGGCGAGAATGAGCCGGTCAACGACCCAGGCGACCAGGCGCGTGCCCATCCCCGCCGGCTCGAGCTCCGTCACCGCCCCCCTCCCAGCGCGGTCGTCCCGTCGCCGTACAGCCGGCGGTACTCTTCCCAGGACACCGTCACCCGCTTGACGAAGTGCCGCGTCTCGTCGAACGGGATCTGCTCGACGAACAGCTCCACATCGTCGCTCCGGCGCGCCGCCCACCATTCCCGCACGCGGAGCGGACCGGCGTTGTAGGCCGCCGCGGCCAGGCGCGGATCGGGGAACTCGGCGAGGAGCGCGGCGAGATAGGCGGCGCCCAGCTGGAGGTTCGGCGCCGGCTCGTCGAGGAGGTCGCCGTCGCCGAACGTGAGGCCGCGCCGCAGCGCCAGGCCGCGGGCGGTGTCGGGCATGAGCTGCATCAGCCCGCGCGCCCCGGCCCGCGAGCGCGCCCTCGGGAAGAAATTCGATTCCTCCCGGGCGACGGCCGCGACGAGGAACCGGTCCACGCCGGCCCGCGTCGCGGCCTCCCCCACCTCGCGCGGCCAGGCGAGCGGGTAGAGCATCTCCCAGAAGGCGCGGGGCAGGGCAGGATCCCCGCTGGAGGCCAGTTCGCCGAAATGCCGGCGAAAGATCCGGAGCGCCAGGTGGTAACGTTCCTCGCGGACGAACGCGGCGCCCAGGGCGTAGAGCTTGGACGGCTCGGCCAGGGAGCGGGACTGGATCTCTTCGAGCTCGTTCAGGGCAAACTCGATCAGCCCGAGGGCGCTCAGCGCCGCCGCCTTCTGGAACCGGCGGTCGCCGGCGAGCGGCTTGAAGGGGTCCGCCGGCAGCGCGGCCGTCAGCGCGCGGCCACGAGCGGCCGGCTGTTCGCGCGTTCGCTGGGCCGCGAGGATCCCGTAGTAGCCGCGGGGCGCCGCGGCCACCACCGTGCCGTAGAGCCGCCGGGCCTCGGCCTCCTCGCCGAGCGCCTCCCGCACGCGGCCCGCCCAGTAGGTGGCCGGGTGACGGTAGAGGGCGCCGGCGGGGAGCGCCGCCAGGCGACCGAACTCCGCCGCCGCGGCGGGAAGATCGGCGCGCAGATAGGCGAGCCACGCCAGCCGCCAGAGCGCCGCGCCCGCGGCGTCGCGAACGGCGAAGTCGGCGGCGAGGCGCCGGTAGAGGGCTTCCGCCTCGGCGGGGCGCCCGGTGTCCTCGAGGAGACGGCCGCTCTGGAGGAGGGCGTCGGGCACCTCGAGGGCCGCGGGGTGCTCGCGCGCCAGGCGCGCCAGCGTGGCGAGCGCCCCCTCGCGCGCGCCCGCCCGCTGCTGGAGACGCGCGAGATCGAGGAGCAGCGGCGGCCGGCGCTCGACCGGGGCATCGGCCAGGGCGCGATCGGCGGCCCGCTGGGCGACGTCGTACTGGCCGCCCCGCCGCCAGCCGCCCGTCATCACGCGCAGGCCGCGGAGCGTCAGCTCCGGATCGGGCAGCTCCACCAGGAGCGCCTCGGCCTCCTGCCGGGCCGCGGAGAGGAGCCCGCCGGCCAGGAGCCGCTCGGCCCGATCCATCAGCTCCGGCTGAGTCGGCGGTGGCAGCCTCACGCCGGCCGCAGCCAGAGCCTGGACCCGATCGCCCGCGGCCTCGCCGTAGGCCGACGCGGGCGCCGTCAGCCAGAGCTCGCGGAAGGCCCGCGCGGCGTCGAGGCCGCGGCCCTGGGCTTCGAGGGAAAGCCCGAGCAGATAGCGAGCGCCCGGGGTCTCGGGGTAAGCGGGAAACTGTGACAGATAGCGCCGGAGCAGCGACTCGACGGCGGCCTCGTCCCCCTGGCGGGAGGCCCAGACCGCCGCGTGGAGCACCGCCAGCGGCGCGAGGAGGCTCTCGGGATGACGGGAGGGAAAGTGCTCGGCGATCCGGCGCGCGGCCGCGAGATCACCCTGGCGCGCCAGCGCCTCGGCGAGAAAGAACTGGGCGTAATCCGCCAGCAGGCCGCCGCGCTTCGCCACGACGCCGAACCCGCGCGCGGCCTCCCGCCAGTCGCCGCCTCGCAGCGCCTCGACGGCCGCGCCGAAGCGCGCGCGCTCTCCGTCCGCCGGCCCCGCGACCGCGGCCGGGCCCGAGAGCGCCAGGAAAAGTCCGATGACGAGCGCGGACGCAAAGCTCCGCACGGCTCAAGTGTAGCAGATCTCAGGCGATGGGCTGGCGCCGCGCGACGGGCTGCCGGCGCGCGACGCGCCACGTGTAGAGGATGCGCTGGATCGCGGTCACGTTGACCAGGACCGCCAGGACCCAGAGCGCGGGGGTCATGAGGTTGAAGAGCCCGCCGGCGATCAGGACGATGAGACGCTCCGGGCGCTCCATCAGGCCGATCTCGCACGCCACGCCGATGGCCTGGGCGCGCGCCTTCGTGTAGCTCACCATCACCGTCCCGATCAGGGCGAGGAGGGCGAGGACGACCTGCGTGGGCCGGCCCGAGCCCGCGAAGAGCACGAGGATACCGGCCAGCACCACCAGGTCCGAGTAGCGGTCGATGACCGAGTCCAGGAACGCCCCGAAGGGCGTCACCTGCCCCGAGAGCCGCGCGAGCGAGCCGTCGAAGAAATCGAAGAGGCCGGCCAGGATCAGCAGCACGGCGCCCCAGAGCGAACGCCCCCGCGCGAAGGACAGCGCGGCCAGCACGCTCACGCCGAGCCCGAGCACGGTGAGGTGATTGGGGCGGAGGCGGAGCGCCAGGAGCGCGCGGGCCACGGGATCGGCCCAGTAGGTGAACCGCTCCTTGTAGTGGCTGAGCATCGGGCGGCCGGCGAGGCCTCAGAGCGGAGAGGCCAGCGCCTCTTCGAGCGCCTCGCGCACCCCGTCCATGGCCTCGGGGTCCTCGATCTTGCGCCCCTGGCGGTCGATGACGTAGAAGGCGTCGAAGGCCTGATCGATCTCCGTGGCGATCCGCGCGCTCCCGATGTCGAGCCGTTCGCGCGACAGCGTCCGCGTGATGAGGTAGAGGAGGCCCACCCGGTCCGGGCACTTGACCTCGATCACGGTGTGGGTGTCGGACAGCTGGTTGTCGAGCACCACCTTCGCCGGTCCGGGCGCCGCCGCAGCCTCCCGGCCGGCGGCCGGGCGGCGCGCCAGCAGCCCCTCGACCGTCTGCTCGCCCCCGATCACGCCGCGGAGGTCCTGGAGGGTCCGGGTCCAGCGCGGCTCCTCCGTGATGGCCTCCCCGATCGGATCGTTGACCTGGAAGGTGTCCAGCGCGACGCCGTCGGGGCGCGTGTGGATCTGGGCAGAGAGAATGTTGATCCCGTTGGCGGCCAGCGTCCCGGCGATGAGGGAAAAGAGCCCGGGCAGGTCGCGGGTGACGACGACGAGATCAGAGAAGCCCAGGTCCCGGTGGTGGAACAGCTCTGTCGTGACGGGCTCCGTCTCCAGGCGACGGATGAGGCGGAGGTGCGCCGCCATCCGCTGGGCGCCGGTGGTGACGAGGTAGCGCTCGGACATCCACGCCAGGTGCGTCTCGACCTCCTCGCGCGTCCCCTCGCCCCGGAGCTCCGCCCACACGCGGCTCGCCACCGCCTCGCGGCTGGGGGGCTCGAGCCGGCCGCCGGTCAGGCGCACCAAGGTCCGGCTGTAGAGCTCCCAGAGAATCGCCGCCCGCCACGAGGTCAGGACGCCGGGGCCCACCGCCTTCATGTCGGCGTAGGTCAGGAGGTAGAGCATCCTGAGCCACTGCGGGTCCCGCGCCGCCGCCGCCAGCTGCTCCACGGTCTTTGGGTCGTCGATGTCACGGCGCTGGGCCACGTGCGACATCAGGAGGTGGTGCTCGACGAGAAACACGAGGGCGGCAGCATCGTCGGGCGCTAGCCCCAGCCGGGCCACCAGCGCCTTGATGAGCGGAATGCCCTTTTCCGCGTGGCCGTGCCCCTTGGCCTTGCCGATGTCGTGGAGGAGCATGCCGAGGAGGAGCAGCTCGGGCTTCTCCACCTCGGTGAGCACCCGGGCGATGCCCTCCGACTCCGCCGACTGGCCGGGCGCCAGCGACTCCAGCGTCTCCACCGCGAGCAGCGAGTGCTGGTCGGCCGAGAACTTGTGGTAGGCGTCGTACTGGACCAGGCACGTCAGGGCGCCCCACTCGGGCAGGTACCGCCCCAGCACCCCCAGCTCGTGCATCTCGCTGAGCGTCGTGGCGACCCGCCCCCAGTTCCGGCAGATCGCCCGCAGGAGGTCGCGCACCTCGGCGGAGCGCTGGAAGCCCTCGTCGATCAGGTCCAGGGACTCTTCGATGACCCGCTCCAGGTCGATGGAGAGCTCGCAGCCCAGGCGGTGCACGTGCCAGAACACCTTCATGAGGCGCGCGGGATCCTCCCGGAAGATGCGGTCGCCGGGCTCCACCGCGTGGAGGCGCCCGTCAAAGAAGAGGAGCCCGTCGGCCAGCGCCTGCTGGCGGAGCCCGCGCTGCGCGGAGCCGCGCCGCGAGAGCGTCTCCTGGCAGCGCGCGATGAGCCGCCACGCCACCCGGTGGATGACCCGGGCGTGCAGGTAGTACTCGCGCATGAACCGCTCGACGCCGAGCACGCCGTCCGCGTCCGCGTAGCCGAGGTTCCGGGCGATCTCGGGCTGGAGGGCGTGCGAGAGCACGTCGTTCTTGTGGCCCGAGAGGAAGTGCAGCTCGTTCCTGACGCGCCAGAGAAACGTGAGGGCCTCGTCCGCCGAGCGCTGCTCCCGGTCGGTGATGAGCCCCTTGTCCGCCAGCTCCCGGAGCGTGCGGGCGCCGAACTTCGCGGAGGCGAGCCACATCGCGGTGTGGATGTCGCGCAGGCCGCCCGCCGACTCCTTGACGTTGGGCTCGCCGATGTAGGGCGACGCCCCGAACTTCCGGTAGCGCTGGTCGCGCTCGCCCAGCGCCGTCTCAAGGAAGCCGGCGAAGTCCTTCCGGTAGAGGTTCTCGCGCAGGACCTTCCCAAACCGCCGGAAGAGGAGCCGGTCGCCCGCCACGTAGCGCGCCTCCTGCATCGAGGTGCGGCTGGGGAAGTCGGTGCGCGCCATCGCCAGGCAGTCGGGCAGGCTCCGGCACGAATGCCCGACCTGGAGCCCGAGGTCCCACAACGTGTAGAGCAGCTCCTGGGTGATCCGCTGGACGTAGGGCCCGAGCTCGCCGTCGTAGATCACCATCACGTCAATGTCTGAGGACGGGTGGAGCTCGCCGCGCCCGTAGCCGCCCAGCGCGACCAGCACGATCGTCTGCCGCTCGAGGCCCTCGCGCAGGGCTTCCTCGGAGGCCAGGGCGAAGAGCTGGTGGAGGAAGCGGTCCATGAAGCCTGCGTGGGCCTGGACCGACTCCTGACCGGAGGCGCCCTTGGCGTGGCGCGCCCTGAGGGAGCCGAGGGCCGAGTCCAGGTGCTGGCGGAGGAGGTTGAGGCGAAGCCGGCGCCGCTGGTCGGCCAGCTCGGCCGGCGGGCCCTCCCAGGTGCGCTGCAGTTCGGCCTCCGCTCGCCTGAGCTGGCGAAAAACTTCGAGCGCCATGACGGGGATACCCTACACGGGGGGGTCAGGATTGTCAAACACGACGCCGACTTGGGCGATACAATGGAGCCCCATGCGGCGACTCTGGCGCCCCGCCCTCGACCGGTTGACGCCCTACGAGGCGGGCCCCTCCCTGGAAGCCCTCCAGGCCCAGCTGGGGCTCGCCGAGGTCACGCGCCTCTCCGCCAACGAGAACCCCCTCGGCCCGTCCCCGCGCGCGGTGGAGGCCGTCCGGGCCGAGGCCGCCCGCGCCCACCTCTACCCCGACAGCGGGGGGACGGCGCTTCGCCTAGCCCTCGCCACGTCCCTCGGGGTGACCGCCGACTCGGTGATCCTCGGCAACGGCGCCGACGAGCTCCTCGGGCTCATCGCCTGGGCCGCCCTCGAGGCGGGGGACGAGGCGGTGATCCCTCACCCGGCGTTCGAGCCGTACTGGACCGTCGTCACTCTGGCGGGCGCCACGCCCGTGGCGAGCCCGCTCGTGGACTACCGCACCGACCTCGACGACATGGCGCGCCGCGTGACCCCGCGGACGAAGGTCGTGATCCTCTGCTCGCCCCACAACCCCGCCGGCACGATCATCCACGCGGAGGCGTTCCGGCGCTTCGCCGAACGCCTCGGAAGCGATCCGCCGCTCCTCGTCTTGGACGAGGCCTACCGGGATTTCGTTGACGACCCGGAGGGCGTGGACGGGATCGCGCTCCTCCGGGAACATCCGACGCTGATCGTCCTGCACACGTTCTCCAAGATCTCCGGGCTCGCCGGGCTCCGCGTCGGCTACGCGGTGGCGCGGCCGGAGGCTGTCTCCATGCTGAACCGGGCGCGCGCCCCCTACAACGTGAACCGGCTCGCTCAGGTCGCGGCCGTGGCGGCGCTGGAGGATCGGGAGCATCGCGAGCGGACACGGCGGCTCGTCATCGAGGAGCGCGGGTTCCTGACCGGAGAGCTCCGCCGCCTGCGGCTCGCCGTCGTTCCCTCACAGGCCAACTTCCTCCTGGTCAACGTGGGCGGGCGGGCGGCAGCGCTGAGGGAGGCCCTCCTGAAAGAGGGAATCCTGGTGCGCGACGGCGGGGCGGTCGGGTTTCCCGGTCACCTCCGCATCACGGTCGGGACCCGGGAGACGAACGCACGGCTGGTGAAGGTGGTGGAGAGAACGACCCCCTCACCTTAATCCTCTCCCCCGAGGGGGAGAGGAATGACGTGACTTTCCCCTCTCCCCACTGGGGAGAGGGCAGGGTGAGGGGAAGACTCAGCGCTTGGGAGCGGGCTTAGCGGGGGCGGGCGGCTTCTTGCCGCCCAGGCGGGCCTTGGACCCAGAGAGCTCGGCCTCCAGTTCCTCGAGGCGCTTGGTCGTGGCCTCGCGCTCGGCGGAGAGCGCCATCACCTGCTTTTCCAGCAACGACACGCGCTGCTGGGACTGTGCGGCCAGGGCCCGGAGCTGCTCGGCCTCGAGGTAGACCTGCTTCATCTCGGCCCGGAGCTTGCCTTCGTGGTCTCGGGCCTGCTTCCACTGGACCCCGGTCCACGTGGCGATCACCGCCAGGAGGAGGCTCGCGATGATGAGGAGCCACGGGCGGCGGGGCCGCGCGTCGTCGTCCATCGCTTCCCGCGGCCGTTTACCCGGCTCCTTCGTGCTCTCGCGCTCGCCGGCGTCCATGTTGCTCAAAAGTCTACCGGAGCCTCGCCCGCAGAGTCAAAGAAATTGGGCGGCGCTTGGCGGGCGGGTGGCGATCAGGTATGATCATCTTAGAGATGGCGCAGCCGAGCGGCCCGCACTCACTCCGGCGCTTCTTCGATCGGGTGGCCCACCGGAGTTTCGGTGACCTCGCCCCCGGCGACGACGCAGCCGCCGACTGCCTGTCGGATCTCCTGGCGCGCTTCGCCCGCACGGAGACTCTCCCCGTCCGCGAGCGCGAGCTTCGGCGCCACATCGGCGACTACCCGCTCTTCCGGCCTGAGCACGGCACGCCCGACCTGCCGTTCTTCCGTCGGCTCGTCACCGAATGGTAGCCCCACCCGCCGAGGACGAGGCCGTCCTCGCGTGTCTCGCGGCTCTCGAGGCGGCTCTCGCCGGAGCCGGCGCGCTCCCCGATTCGCTCGCCGACGTCCCCCCCCGGACGCTCGAGGCCGCGCTCGAGGCCCTGGCCAAGCGGCGCGGCGCCGAGGCACTGCCCTTCGTGACGGCCGTAGCGGAGCGCGCGCGGACGAAGGACGCGCGGAAGGCCGCGCGCCGCGTCCTTTACCGCCTCGAGCAGGCGGGCGTGACGCTCCCCCGCGTCGCGCCGAAGCCGGTGGTTCAGCGCGGGTCGGAGAAAGCGCTCAGCGCGTGGGTTTCCGTCGTGGACGGGAGCGGCTCGCGCGCGGTCTGGATCCTCTTCGAGGGCGCCTTCGGCGGCTGGGCACTCTGCGCCCTGATCGTGAACGACCAGGCCGGCGTCCTGGAGGCCGCGGGCGGCGCCATCTCCAAGAAGCGGCTCGAGGGCGAGCTTCGCTCGCTCCGCGAGAGCCAGAAATTGCCCTGGGTCGAGATTCCCCCGGCGCGCGCCACGGCGCTCGTCGCCGAGGCGCTGGCGCTCCACGCCCGGCTCGGCACCGAGCCGCCCGCCGAGTTTTCCCGCTGGCGGCCGTTCTTCGCCGATGCCCCCACGCCCGGGGAGCCCGAGCCGCCGCAGATCGACGACCCCACGCTGCTCGACCACTCGCGGGAGCTCCTCGAGCTGCCCGAGCTGGCGAGCTGGTTCCTGGATCCCGGCGACCTCCAGAGCGCCGCCCTCGAGCTGCTCCAGGCCCAGGAGAGCCGCCTCGTGCTCTCCGACCAGCAGAAGGCCGAGTACCTTGCCGCCATCGTCGAGCGCGTCGTGGACGCGGCCTTCACCCCCGAGGCGCGGCGGCTCTGGGCGCGGCGGCTCATGGAGATGGCGTGGATCTTCGACGCCACCGGCCGGGAACGCGACGGCCGCCTGGCCCGGGCCACCGCCGGCGCGCTCCTGGACGGCGCGCGCGCGCCGCGCCACCTGCTCTTTGCGCGGGGGCTGGCCGAGCGGGGCCTGGCCTTCGCCTCGGAGGTCGCGCTGGGGCGCGTCGGCGCCGCCCAGGTCAGCCGCGATCCTCGGAAATGACCGCCAACCTCCATCCTGGCCGACCGCCGAGGACGCTCGACGGCCGAGGCGTCAAAGATCGATGATCACCGACGTTCCCGGCATCCGGGTCGGTCACGCGACGGACCCGGTGGGCCTGACCGGCTGCACCGTCGTGCTCGCCGACCGGCCGGCGGTGGGAGGAGTGGAGCTCCGCGGCTGGGCCACGGCCGTCTACGGCCTGGACTTCCTCGACCCCCGCCACCTGGTCCCCACCCTCGACGGCGTCCTCCTCACCGGTGGGAGCGCCTTCGGCCTCGAGGCCGTCTTCGGGGTGATGCAATATCTTGAGGAACGTCGCGTCGGCTTCAGCGCCGGGCCCACGGTGGTCCCGCACGTGGCAGGCGCGGTCCTTTTCGACCTCGCCGTCGGGGATCCCCGGGCCCGCCCCACCCGCGCCCTGGGCTATCAGGCCGCGCAGGCGGCCAAGCCCGGGCCCGTGGCGGAGGGCAATGTGGGGGCCGGCACGGGCGCCACCGTGGGCAAGCTCTTCGGGCTTTCCCGGGCGATGAAGGGCGGGATCGGCAGCGCCAGCGGGAGGCTCGGCGAGGTGATCGTGGGTGCCCTGGTCGCCGTCAACGCCCTGGGGGATGTCCGCGATCCTGAAACCGGTGTGCTCCTGGCCGGCGCCCGCGACCGGCCCGATGGGCGGACCCTGGTGGACACGGCCAAGGCCCTCGCCCGGGGGGCCGCTCCCCCGAGCTTCACCCCCCAGCACACGACGATCGGGGTGGTGGCGACCAACGCCCGCCTCAGCAAGCCCGAGGCGACCAAGGTGGCGCAGCTCGGGATGCTCGGCTTCGCCCGGGCCCTCTCCCCGCCCCATACGGCCGTGGATGGGGACACCCTCTTCTGCCTCTCCGTGGGGGACGCCCCCGCCGACCTCACCCCCCTGGGGCTGGTCGCGGCCGAGGCCGTGGCCCGCGCCATCGCCCGCGCCGTCCGGGCCGCCGCCTCCCTCCCGGGCCTCCCGGCGGCCCGAGACCTCTGAAATTTTTCACTTGCCGAGCCTCCCCCAGTTGGGCTAGGTTGGGGAGGCGTCCGCGGACAG
>JBBTEL010000216.1:0-6166 GCA_038042325.1 Candidatus Methylomirabilota bacterium | reverse complement strand
ACATCTGGGGGGGGATTAGCGGATGGCGGATTTGAGGGTCTTGCTGGGCTTGAAGCGGGGGACGCGCGCCGGCGGGATCCGCATCGTGTTCCCGGTCCGGGGGTTGATCGTCATCCGCGCCTGGCGGCGCGCGACCTGGAAGGTGCCGAAGCCCGAGATCGTCACCCGGTGCCCCTTCCGGAGCGAGTCGCGCACGGCGGCGAGGAAGGCGTCGATCGCGCGCTCGGCGGAGGCCTTGGTGCTCCCCGTGGACTTCGCCATCGCTACCACCAGCTCCGCCTTGGTCATGACGAGTCCTCCCTCGCGATCGCGCCCAGTTGGAGAGACAACCTCCCGTATAACCGAAGCGGGGCGAGGGTGTCAATAGGGTGGTGCTGTTATAATGGGGCCGCTTCGCCGACCTGCATTGCAAAGGAGCTGCGCATGCTGCGAGGGATCCCCGTGGACGTGTCCACCATCATTCTGGTCGTGCTCGCCGTCGTCTTCACCGTCCTCGCGTACCTGAAGGACCCGGGGCTCCCCTGGATCGGGGCGCGGAACGGGTTCTCGCTTCTCTGGTTCATCCTCCCCCGGCTCGTTCCCGCGCTGATCCTGACCGGGATGCTCCAGGTGTTGATCCCCCAGGAGTACGTGAGCCGCTACTTCGGCCGGGAGGCCGGGTTCCGGGGGATTGTGATCGCCTCGATCGCGGGGGTGCTCACGCCGGGCGGTCCCATGGTGAGCGTGCCGCTGATGGTGGCCCTCGCCCACTCGGGCGCGGGGCTCGCCCCCCTCGTCGCCTACATGACGTCGTGGTCGCTCTTCGGCGTCCAGCGGATCATCGCCTGGGAGGCGCCGCTGATGGGCTGGCCCTTCGTGATCGCCCGCGTGATCCCGAGCCTCGCCTTCCCCGTCGTGGCCGGCTGGCTCGTCCACTTCTTCTACCAGGAGTAGCCGGTGGCGGTCGCCGACCTCCGCGAGTTCATCGCCCACCTGGAAGCGCGGGGCGAGCTGCGCCGCGTGACGACGCCGGTCAGCCGCGACCTCGAGATCAGCGAGATCACCGACCGCGTCTCCAAGGGCCCCGCCGCGGAGAACAAGGCGCTCCTCTTCGAGCGGGTCGAGGGCTCCGACATGCCCGTCCTGATCAACACCTTCGGCTCGGCGCGCCGGATGGCGTGGGCCCTCGGCGCGGAAAACCTGGACGAGCTGTCGGGGCGCGTCGAAAAGCTGCTCGACCTCAAGATGCCCGGGACGTTCTTCGAGAAGCTGAAGAAGCTGGGGGACCTCTTCGACCTCGCCAAGGCGGGGCCCAAACGCGTGAGCGCCGCGCCCTGCCAGGAAGTGGCGGAGACGCGGAGCCCCTCGCTGAAGTCGCTCCCCATCATCAAGTGCTGGCCCGGCGACGCGGGCTACTACATCACGCTCCCCCTCGTTTTCACGCGCGACCCGGAGCGCGGCACGCGGAACGTGGGGATGTACCGGCTCCAGGTCTTCGACGACCAGACCCTCGGCATGCACTGGCAGACTCACAAGGGCTCGGCCGAGCACCACCGGGAGGCCGAGCGCCGGCAGGCCGGGAAACCCATGGAGGTGGCGATCGCTCTCGGCGCAGACCCGGCGACAATCTACACGGGCTCGGCGCCGCTCCCGCCGGGCGTGGACGAGATCGTCTTTGCGGGGTGGCTGCGCGGGGCGGGCGTGGAGATGGTCAAGTGCAAGACGATCGATCTCGAGGTGCCGGCCCACGCGGAGATCGTGCTCGAAGGCTTCGTGGACCCGAAGGAGCGCCGCCTCGAGGGGCCGTTTGGCGACCACACCGGCTACTACTCGCTGGCGCGCGACTACCCGGTCTTCCACCTCACGGCGATCACACACCGCCGGAACCCGATCTATCCCACGATCATCGTCGGCCGGCCGCCCCAGGAGGACTACTGGCTCGGCAAGGCGACGGAGCGGCTCTTCCTGCCGATCATCCGGATGCTCCTGCCCGAGGTCGTGGACATGAACATGCCCGCCGAGGGGATCTTCCACAACCTCGTCATCGTCTCGATCAAGAAGCGCTACCCCGGCCAGGCGCGCAAGGTGATGTACGCCCTCTGGGGGCTCGGGCTCATGATGCTCGCCAAGAACATCATCGTGGTGTCGGAGCACGTGAACGTCCACGATCTCTCCGAGGTCACCTGGCGGGCCACGGGCAACATCGACCCCAAGCGCGATCTCCTCATCGTGGAAGGGCCGATGGACGATCTCGACCACGCCGCCCTCCGCCACCGCTACGGCGGCAAGCTGGGCGTGGACGCCACGGAGAAGGGACCCCTCGACAATGTGAGCCAGGACTGGCCCGACGAGATCGTGATGAGCGACGAGATCAAGGCGCTCGTCTCCCGCCGGTGGAAGGAATACGGCTTCTGACCCCCTCACCCCACCCTCTCCCCCTCAGGGGGAGAGGACACAGGTGAGGGGGCCCGCTCCATGCGCAGACTGCGGTACTTCCTCGACGCGATCAAGTTCGAGCATACCGTCTTCGCCCTGCCGTTCGCCTACGTCGCCGTGGTGCTGGCGGCGAGCGGCCGGCCGGGATGGCGGGTGGTGATCTGGGTGACGCTGGCGATGGTCGGCGGCCGGACGCTGGCCATGAGCGTGAACCGCCTCGTGGACCGGGCCATCGATGCGCGCAATCCCCGCACGGCGGCGCGCCACCTGCCTCGCGGCCTCCTCGCGCCGTGGGAGATGGGAGCGCTGGCGGCAGCGGGCGGGCTGCTCCTCCTGGTCTCGGCCTGGCAACTCAACCCGCTCTGCCTGAAGCTCGCGCCGCTGGCCGTCCTCTTCCTCGTCGGCTATCACTACACGAAGTACTTCACCTGGACGTCCCACTGGATCCTTGGCTTCACGGACGGCATCGCGGCGACGGGAGGCTGGATCGCGGTGCGCGAGTCATTCGACCTCCCGGCGTTTCTCCTCTGGTTCACGGTGACCGTCTGGATCGCCGGCTTCGACCTCCTCTATGCCTGCCAGGACGTGGAGTTCGACCGGGCCGAGCGCCTCCACTCGTTTCCCGCGCGCTTCGGCATCGCCGCGGCGCTCGCGGCGGCCCGCGTCTGCCACGTGCTCACCGTCCTCGCGCTGGCGGCGCTCCCCTGGGCGCTCCCGCTCGGCTGGGGGTACTGGGCCGGCGTGGTCCTCGTAGCCGCGCTCCTCATCTACGAGCACTCGCTCGTCTCCCCCACCGACCTCTCGCGCCTGGACGTCGCCTTCTTCAACGTCAACGGCTACATCGCCGTGATCGTCTTCGTCGCGGCCTTGGCTGGTCTATGGACGTAGGGCCCCTCACCCCACCCTCTCCCCACAGGGGAGAGGGAGAACAGGACCCTCGCCCCCTCGGGGGGAGAGGGCAGGGTGAGGAGGCAGACAAGGCGCGCTATGTCCAGGAGATGTTCACGCGCATCGCGCGCCGCTACGACCTGATGAACGGCCTCATGACTGGGGGCCGCCACCAGACCTGGCGGCGGGTAGCCGCACGGATGGCCGACTCCCAGCCCGGCGGCCTTGCGCTCGACGTGGCCACGGGCACCGGCGATCTGGCGCTCGCGCTCCTGACGGAGACTCAAGTGCGCCGCGTGGTCGGCGTGGACTTCTCGGACGGGATGCTCCAGGTGGGGCGCGAGAAGCTCCGGCGCCGCGACCCGCGCGAGCGCGTGAGCCTCGTCGCGGGCGATGCTTTGAGACTCCCCTTCCCCGACAAGACCTTCGCCTGCGTGACCTCCGCGTTCCTCCTGAGGAACCTGGCCGACCTCCAGCAAGGCCTGGCCGAGATGAGGCGCGTCACCCAGCCCGGAGGCAAGGTCGTGGCGCTCGAGATCACCCAGCCCACACTGCCCGGCTGGAGCCATCTCTTCGCCTGGTACTTTCACCGCTTCGTGCCGCGGCTCGGCGCCCTCGTGAGTGGCAACCGCGAGGCCTACACCTACCTCCCACGCTCCGTGGAGCGCTTCCTGACGCCGGCAGAGCTGAGCCGTCTCATGGAAAAGGTCGGGCTCCGCGACGTCGCCTACCGCCGCGTGGGCCTCGGCACCGTCACCATCCACTGCGGCACCGCGTGAACCTCCTCTCAACGCAATAACGCAAGCCTGACCCCATGATCTGGACGGTCTCGCTCCCCATCTTCGCCCTCATCTTCAGCGGCTACGGGGCGGGGCGGCTCAGGCTCCTCAACGAGCCGGCCATCGTGGGGTTGAACGGCTTCGTCTTCTACTTCGCCCTGCCGGCGCTCCTCTTCATCAAGATGGCGGAGGCTCCCCTGCTGGAGGCGTGGGACTGGCGGTTCCTCGCGGGGTACCTGGCGGGAGGCTTTGCCGTCTTCGCGCTGGCCATGCTCTTCGGCCGGACGCTGTTCGGTCACGGCCTGGCCATCCTGGGCTTGCAGGGCCTTGCCGCCGCCTGGCCCAATGTGGGCTACATGGGGCTCCCGCTCGTGATCACGGCCTTCGGCGAGAAGGCGACGCTTCCCGCCGTGCTCATCATCGTCTTCGACGCCCTCGTAACCCTGTCCATCGCCATCGCGCTCGTCGAGGCCGGCCTGGGGCGTGGCGGCCGGTGGCTCGACGTGGCGCAGACGGTCGGCTCGGGGCTCGCCCGCAATCCCCTGTTGCTCTGGATCTTCGCAGGCGCCCTCGTCAGCGTTTCGGGATTCTCTCTCCATCCTTCCGTGGGGGCCTTCGGAAACCTGCTGGGGGCGGCGGCGCTGCCGTGCGCGCTGTTCTCCCTGGGAGCTTCGCTCGTGGGGCGCCCGGTGACCGCCGGGATGGGCGAAGTGTCGCTCGTGGTCGGGCTCAAGTTGCTGGTCCACCCGCTCGTGGTCTGGCTCATGGTGACCCACGTATTCAGGCTCGACCCGCTGTGGGCGACGGTGGCGGTCCTCGATGCCGCCTTGCCCGTGGCGGCGAACGTCTTCGTCCTCGCCCGCCGGTACGACGTCTATGTGGAGCGGTCTTCCGCCATCGTCCTGACCTCCACCATGGCGTCGGTGGTCACCGTCTCAGCCCTGTTGACCCTGCTCAGCCCCCGCTGATGCCGCCCCTCCCCTCTTCTCCTCTCCCCGCCGGGGAGAGGCAGGGTGAGGGGTCTCGCTTGACCTGCCCCGTCCCCCGGGCTAGGCTAACCACACCATTCCCCCGGAGGGCCTGGATGGACGTGAAGTCGGTCCTGAACGCCGTCGCCAAAACCGCGGCCCGACTCTGCGACGCCAACGACGCCCTGATCTTCCAGGTCGAGGGCGATCGGCTTCGGCTGGTGGCCAAGCATGGCTCCGTTCGGACGACCTTCGCTGTGGGGAAGCTGCAGCCCATCGGCCGCGGTTCCCCCCACGGGCGTGCCGTGGTCGACCGCAAGACCATCCACATCCGAGACCTGGCGGTAGCCGTCCGGCGCGAGTTCAAGGAGCTCGCGCCACGCCAGCGGGCCACCGGCATCAGAACGGCTCTAGTGATGCCCATGCTCCGAAGGGGCGTGCCGGTCGGCGTCATCGTGATCCGACGCACGAAGATCCGCCCCTTCACCGCCAAGCAGATCGCCCTCCTCAAGACCTTCGCCGACCAGGCAGCCATTGCTATCGAGAACGCCCGCCTCAACGTCGACCTCACCGAGGCCCTCGAGCAGCAGACCGCCACCGCTGAGATCCTCCGGGTCATCAGCACTTCCCCCACTGATCTCCAGCCGGTGCTTGACGCCATCGCCGAAAGCGCCGCCCGTCTCTGCGACGCGAACGACGTAATCATCCAACGAGTGGATGGAGACGCGATCCGGCCAATGGCCCATTACGGGTCGATTCCGCTGCAGCGCGGGGTGGGATGGCCTGTCAACCGCGGCTCCGTCACCGGCCGCGCCGTGGTCGATCGAAGGACGGTCCACGTCCACGATCTCGCCGCCGAGTCCGACTCGGAGTACCCTGTAGGCAAGCTTCACCAGCAGGAGCTCGGTCACCGGACAACCCTCGCCGCGCCCCTGCTACGGGAGGGAGCCGCCATCGGCGCCATTCTCATCCGCCGAATGGAGGTCCGGCCGTTTACCGAGAAGCAAATCAGGCTCCTGAAGACGTTCGCGGATCAGGCCGTGATCGCCATCGAGAACGTGCGCCTCTTCCAGGAGCTCCAGGCCCGGAACCGCGACCTCACCGAGGCCCTCGAGC
>JBBTEL010000215.1:3220-5383 GCA_038042325.1 Candidatus Methylomirabilota bacterium | reverse complement strand
CCTGACGCCCGCGGGGCCGCCGCGCGTGGAGTTGACCGCGACGGGAGAGCTGTCCCTCGAAGAACTGGTCCCGGCGATGGCGGTGGCGCAGACGGGATGGAGCGGCAGGCTCTCCCTCGGTGGGAAGCTCTTCGGGGAGGGGCTCCCTCGGACCTTCGAGGGGCGCCTGGGGCTGGCTGACGGGGGCGTCGCGGGAGTTCCCGTGCACCTCGCGACCGCCGCGGTGCTGCTCCGCCCGGACCGGCTGGAGGTGGTCTCCTTGTCGGCCCAGGCCGGCGGCGGCACGCTCGCCGGCTCCGGCGTCTTCGAGCCGGGGGAGAAGCGCTGGCGTGGGAGCGCCCAGCTCACCGGCGTGAATCTGGGAGAGCTGCTCCAGGTCCTCGGCCGGCCTTCGGGGCTGATGGGGCGGGTCAGCGGGAGCGCTGAGGGGAGCGGCAGGGGAACGGACGCCAGAGACCTCGCGCTTCGCCTGAATCTGGCGGGCCGCGAGCTCCGCCTGGCGGACGGGGAGCGCACGGCCGAGGGAAGGCTGCTCGCCGGCTCCCGCGGGGGGGTGCTCCGGGTGGAGCGCCTCGCCCTGACCCGAGGGCAGAGTCGCGTCTCCCTCAGCGGCACGGTGGATCTCAAGACGGAGGCGCTCGCGCTCGGCCTCACCGCCACCGTCGCCGATCTCGCGGCGGATTTCTGGCCCGTGGAGGTGAAGGGGCTCCGCGGCCGCCTCAGCGTGACGGGACGCGTGGGCCAGACGCTCCGGCGGCCGGGCTTCACGGGACAGGTGAGCTTGAGGAACGTGAGCTTCAGGGGCTGGCGCGCCGATTCCGTCGAGGGGCCGCTGGAGGCCGACCCCGCGCGCGTGGCGTCCCGCGCGCTTCGGCTCAGTGCCGCCCGGACCACGGCCACGCTGTCGGGCGAGGCGCGGCTGGCGGAATCCAGTCGCAAGTGGGGAACCTGGCGGGACGACCTGCACCTGGCGCTGAGGGCGGATCTGAGGGGGAGGCTCGAAGATCTGGCTGCCTGGTCGCAGCAGGACTGGCCGGTCGCCGGCCCCATCGTTTTTCAGGCCCGGCTCAACGGGACGCCGTCCGCCCTCGAGGGTGGCGGTCAGGTCGAGATGCGGGAGTTCCGGATCGGGCCGGAGCGGTTCGAAGCGCTCCGGGCCGGGCTCGCCTTCAAGGGGGCCGAGCTGACGGTTCCGCGGCTCACGGCGCGCCGGGGCGGCGTCCCCATCCAGGCCGAAGGCGCCATCGACACGGACGGCCGGTACCGCTTCTCCGTCCTCCCGGTGAAGCTCGACGTCGCCATGATCCCGCCCCTGGCCGCTGCCGGGGGGAAGGGCGCCGCCGTCCTGCGGGTCCGGGGGGCGGGGAAGTGGCCGGAGCCCCGCCTGGAGGGCGACGTCGCGCTGACCGACACCGTGTTCCGCGAGCTCGAGGTCGGGAACGGCAGCCTCGGGTTCGCCCTCGACGGAAAACAGTGGCGCTGGGAGCTGAGCCTGGCCCTGGGTCTGAAGGCGCGCGGCGTGGCCCCGCTGGCCGGGAGCGGCCCGCTTCAGGCGGAGGTCACCGCGACGAGCGTGGATCTGATGCCGCTCCTCCCGGGGCTCCAGGCCCAGCTGCCCTTCCCGCTCACGGCCCGCGCCGACGGCCGCGCCGCGCTCCGCGGGACGCTGCCGGGGCTGCGCGACCTGGGGAGCCAGATCGAGCTGACGGCTGCTGGTCAGGCGGGCGAGGTTCCCTGGCGGACGCGGGAGCCGGCCCGGCTCGCGCTGGAGGCGGGGGCGCTCCGCTTCGAAGCGCTGGACCTGGTCGGCCCCGGACTCGCGGTGGCGATCCGCGGGAGCGTGCGGCCCGGCGAGCGCACCGACCTCGATCTCTCCGGCCACGCCCCCTTCGCGATCGTGAAACCGTGGGTGCCCCCGCTGGCGGACCTCCGGGGCGCTCCGGACGTCCGCCTCTCCCTCGTTGGTCCGGCGGGGGAGCTGAGAGTCGTCGGCCGCGCCGAACTGAGCCGCGTGGACGTCAAGCTCACGCCCGTCCCGATCTGGCTCTCCATCGCCAGCGGCGAGGTGCGGTTCGACAACGACAGCCTCCAGTACAAGGTCCGCGAGGGCGCGGCCGCCGGGGGCCGGCTCGAGGGGCAGGGGACCGGGCACCGCGACGGCCA
>JBBTEL010000215.1:0-3120 GCA_038042325.1 Candidatus Methylomirabilota bacterium | reverse complement strand
CAGACCGTGGACCTCGATCTGGCGGTGCGGCCGCTCCAGGTGCTGGAGCAGGGAATTCGGCGGATCCCGCTCCTGGGCCGGCTCCTGCCCCAGGAGCAGAGCCTGGTCATCGCGTACTTCGACATGCAGGGACCCTGGGCCGATCCCGCGATCTCCGTGGCACCGGTCAAGTCGCTCAGCGAGACCGTGGTGGACATTCTCCTCTTCCTCCTCAAGGCGCCGGGGCGCGTCATCAGCCCGAACCCGTGATGCTCACCCAGCTCGCCCGGCCGGTCGCCAGACGGCTGGTCGCTCTCATCCCCGTCCTGTTCGGGATCAGCCTCCTGGTCTTCGTCCTGAACGCCGTGGCTCTCGGCGATCCGGCGCGCGCCATGCTGGGCCAGCGCGGCGACCCGGAGCTGATTGCCCAGATCCGCAAGGAGTACGCCCTCGACCGTCCGCTCTGGGTTCAGTACGCGACCTGGATGGGCCGCCTCCTCCAGGGCAATCTCGGCCGCTCCTACCACCAGCAGCGGCCCGTCGGCGATGTGATCGCCGAGCGGTTTCCCGCGACCTTCAGGCTGGCGGTGGCCGCCACCGCGATCGCCGTGGCCGCGGGGCTCGGGATGGGAATCGCCGCCGCGCTCCGGCCGGGCAGCGCGGTGGATCACCTCCTGATGGGGGCTGCCGTCATCGGCATCTCGACGCCCGTGTTCTGGCTCGGCCTCATGCTCTCGCTCCTCTTCGCGGTGTGGCTCGGCTGGCTCCCCGTGTCCGGGTACGGAGACGGGGCCCTCGCCAACCTCGTCCTGCCCGCGCTGACCCTGGGAGCGCTCCACACCGGCACGATCGCGCGGATGACCCGCTCGAGCCTCCTGGAGGTCGTCCGCCAGGACTACGTCCAGGCCGCCCGCGCCAAGGGGCTCGGCGAAATCACGGTCATCGGCAAGCACGCGCTCAAGAACGCCCTCATCCCCGTCGTGACGGTGATCGGGATCGGTCTCGCCGACCTGCTGGTGGGGGCCCCCCTCACCGAGACGGTCTTCGCCTGGCCGGGGCTCGGCCGGATGCTCGTGGCCGCCGTGGGGCAGCGCGACCTCCCCGTGGTCATGGGAGCCGTGCTGGTCTTCGCGGTGATCTACGTCCTCGGCAGCCTCCTCGTGGACCTCGCCTACCTCGTCATCGATCCGAGGATCCGCCGTGACTGAGCGCGGACCGTTCCGGCACCACGGAGTCCAGGTCGGCGGCGCCCTCGTGGCCCTCTTCGTGGGGGCGGCGATGCTGGCACCGTGGCTCGCGCCGTTCGATCCCCACGCGGTCCCCACGGGGCTCGCCGCCGCGTCGCTCCGCCCGCCCGGCCCGCCCAACGCGCTCGGCACCGACGCGCTGGGCCGGGATCTCCTCTCCCGGGTGCTCTACGGGGGGCGCGTCTCGCTCCTGGTGGGGGTCGGCGTGGAGCTCGTGGCGGCCCTGATCGGCGCCCTCATCGGGCTCGTGGCGGGCTACTACGGCGGCTGGCTCGACGGGCTCCTGATGCGCGTGACCGACACGGTGATGGCCTTCCCCTCGCTCATCCTCGCCATCGGCCTCATCGCGGTCTTCGAGAAGCCGGGCATCGACAAGGTCTTCCTTGTGCTCGTCCTCCTCGGCTGGACGACGATCGCCCGCGTGGTGAGGGGCCAAGTCCTCTCGCTCAAGACGCGGGACTACGTCCAGGCGGCGCGGGCTCTCGGGGTCCCGGACACCATTATCGTGTTTCGTCACCTGCTTCCGAACTGCCTGGCTCCCCTCCTCGTGGCCGCCACCATCGGCGTCGGCGGCAACATGGTGGCCGAGGCGGGCCTGTCGTTCCTGGGGCTCGGCGCCCAGGCGCCGACGATCTCCTGGGGGGCGATGCTGGCTGAGGGGCAGACCTTCCTGGCCTTCGCCCCGTGGGTCGCCGTCTTCCCCGGGCTCGCCCTCATGCTCGCCGTCCTCGGCATCAACCTCCTCGGGGATGGCCTGCGAGATATGCTGGACCCTCGGCTGAAGCGTTAAGCGATAACTCCTGATCCGCGTCTCCCGCTCCCCCGGATCCACGGAGGCCTGGATCTCCGCCTGGGCCCAGCCCCGCCCTCCATCCTCTTGACGGAAAGTAGGAATTCCTTGTATCCTTACATCAGGAGGTTTGGGCCATGCTCGCGAAGAAGACATCCAAGAACCAGATCACGCTGCCAAAGGCTATCGTGCAGCACCTCCCCGACGCCGAATACTTCGACGTCTCCCTGAGAGATGGGGAGGTGGTCTTGAGGCCGGTGGTGATCAGCGCCCCGGGGGAGCGGCTGAAGGCGGTGCGAGAAAAGATCCGAGGCCTGGGTCTGACCGAGAAGGACGTCGAGCGGGCGATCCGCTGGGCGCGCAGCCGGCGGAGGTGATCCGGGTCGTCCTGGACACCAACACGCTGATCTCGGCCCTGCTCTTTTCGGGGACCGCCGCGCGGCTGGTCCCCCTTTGGCAATTCCGCCGCATCACGGTCCTGGTTTCCAAAGAAATCCTGCAAGAATATCTGCGGGTCCTGGCCTACCCCAAGTTCCAACTCGGCGACCACGAGATCAGGGCGTTGGTCGAGGAGGAATTGCTCCCTTTTGCGGACACCATCCGCGTGCGGCGGCGTCTGGCCGTCGTTCGGCGCGATCCTGAGGACGACAAGTTTCTCGAGTGCGCAGGGGCCGGCCGCGCCGAGTATCTCGTGACGGGAGACCGGGACCTTCGGGAGCTCGGCTCCTACCGAGGGATCACCATCCTCACCGTGGGCGAGTTCTTGGAGCGCATGAACCTCTGAGGGGCGCGTCGATGCTCGCGCAGTTGCTCTGAAAAGGGCACGGGGATCAGATCCGCAACGGTGTTACCTCGCATGCGCCATCCTCGTCGGTCATGACGATCGTACCGATCTGGCCGCGGCGCAACAGCGAGGGCCGGCCGCTCTCGAAGTGCTGGTGGGTGTGTCCTCGAGCAGGGCCACCACATCGCGGACCCTGGATTGACTGAAGACATCGCATAGGCAATTCTATGAGCGTGTATCGAATCCATTTCGCCAAGGATGTGGAGAAGGCGTGCCCTGCAAGGTCGCGTAAACGCGGGTGCCGACGGAGCTCGGCCGGG
>JBBTEL010000214.1:2772-10029 GCA_038042325.1 Candidatus Methylomirabilota bacterium | reverse complement strand
ACCCCGAACACCATGCATCCATTGTACGAGGAGGGACGTGGAGGGCGAAGAATCTAGGAGGGGCGCCGAGTGAGCCGGAATGCGAGGAGGTTTAGGGGTAGGGGCGGCCGTTGACGAGGAGCTGAGTCAAAAGCGGCGTGCCGTCGGCGGTGAGGGTGACCTCGGCTTCCATCTTCCCGCGCGGGGGAGTCCCCTTCCCCTCGCGCACGTAGTAGTTCTCGATCCCGTAAAAGACGTGCACCCCCTCGCGGCCCTGGCGTTGAAAGGTACCGACGATCAGACGCTGGCCGGAAGCGAGCCGGAGCTTCTCCTTGGAGAAGCTGGCGGCCGCCACTTCCCAGACTTCTCCCCGCGGAGCCAGGGCCACGTACACGCGGGCGCCCGGCCGGACGCCGGCGGGCGACGTCGCGAAGGCCGAAACGGGGATGTCCGCGATCTTGTAGCCGAGGCGGATATAGTCCCCCCGGAGCAAATCCCGCGGATCGCGCTGGACGACCTCCAAGCGCACCGTCACGGAGCGGGCGCGGGCGGTCTCGAGGCTCGCCGCCCAGCCGATCAGGACGAGGGCGTGGATGAGGACGGCCGCCAGGAAGACCCTGTGCCGCATCACGCGCGCTCCCGGGCGATCGCCTGGCCCATTATCCGCCGCCGCATCCGCTCGAGCTCCCACCCCAGCAGCAGCACGAAGACACCGGCGGAGAAAAAGAGCAGGCTCGTCTGGAGCATGCTTCCGAAGAGGTCGATATATCGGGCAATGGCATGGACGCCGATGAAGACGACCCCCCAGTTGATCCAAGACCGCCGATCCCAGCGCGCGCCGTACAGGATGATCGCCAGGCCGGCGGCGAAGACGAGGAACCAGTTGAGGAAGGCCAGGGTGCGGAAGACCTGCCACGGCGCGCCGAACCCAATGGCGACTTTCAGGGCGAAGAGGTAGAGGAGGAGCACGAGCAGCACGGCGAGAAATCCCCGCCGGTTGGCCAGGGAGTCCGGGGGGAGCCGGTAGGCGGCCAGCGCAAGGGACAGGAGCGCGAGGGCCAGGAGCGCCAGCAGCGTGAAGGACACCGCGCCCGAGTGGGTCGCCTCCTCCTTCCGCCAGGAGAAACTGAGCGTCAGCAGCCCGCCGAAAAAGGCGATCAGGCCGAGTTGCTCGAGCAACTGGCGGAGTCGGCGGTACTCCCCGTCGCCGTGGATGACCCCGAGGCCAAAGAACACCATCCCCCCGGCCGCGATCGCCATCGGGAAGAAGAGGTCGTTCAGCCGCACCGCCTCGCCCAGGAGCGTGGTTTCATCCGCAAGGGAGAGGCCGAACCACAGCGCCACGCCCAGAAAGCCGAGCCCGCCGAGCGCCATCGAGGGGAGCGCGTAGGCCGCCGGTAGCAGCAGCACCCACCAGAGGAGCACCGGGTCCGAGGGGCGGCCGGAGAGGTTGTAGATCTGGCCGATCAGCGCGATGCCGATCATGAGGAGGCTCCCGCCGATCACCAAGAGCCCCTCGCCGAGCCTCGGGTGGTCGCGATCCCGAAGGGCGAGGCCGCCCCAGTGAGCGATCCCCATGAGCCCGACGACGCCCCCCAGCTTGACCCACCGGTGGATCCCTTCCCAGTTGTGGGCGACCACCAGGGCGATCCCGCCGGCGATCAGGGCGCCCCCGATCAGGGAGAACAGGACGATCGGGCGGGAGAACCACGCGGCGCCGGCGGGGTAGCGCGCGAGGATCTGCTCGCCCTGCCCGGCCGAGATCAGATTGTCGCGGACCCAGTTCCGGACTTCGGCAGCCAGCCGGGTGGCGAAGCGATCGGCCACCCCGCTAGTCCTTGCTCCAGTGCCGGGCCAAATAGCGAGCCAGACAAGGCCCGAGGGAGGAGCCGACCGGAGCGTAACGACCCAGCCCGCCTCTGGGCGGGACTGGGTGCCCGCAGAGGAACGATCGGCGACGACCGACGTTGATTAGTGGCCGAAGGCCGTCCATTGCGGGCACCCACGAAGTGGGTCGTGGCGAAGTTAGTTGGCCCGGCACTAGTCCTTGGATCCTTCGGGGCGCTGCTGGCGGAGGAACTGCTCGATCTCCGCCACGAGGTCCGAGGCGGGCGGGAGCTCTTCCGCGGGGGGAGCCGGCTCGGGCTCCTCCTCCTCGGCGGCCTTGGCTTCCAGCTTCTTCACGTAGGCGGCGACCTTGGGGTTCTGGGAGACGATCTCCGCGAGGTTCTTCTCGAATTGCTTCGTCGCCTCTTCGAGGTCCGTCAGATCCACCTCGGCGTCCAGCAGGCCGAGCACGCGCCGCACCAGCGCCAGCGCCGCCTTGGGGTTCTCGATGCCCGAGACGTAGTGGGGGACGTTCGCCCAGAGGCTCGCCGTGGTCATCTCGTGCTCCCGGCAGGTCGTGTTCAGGACGCCGACGATCCCCGTCGGCCCCTCGTAGCGGGTCGGCCGGATCCCGAGGCGCCGTGCCAGCTCGGGGTCGGTCGCCGTCCCCGCGAGCCGTACCGCTTTCGTGTGGGGCACTTCCGCCAGCAGCGCCCCCAGCGTCAGCACGAGGGAGACCTGGCACGTGCGGGCCAGCTCCAGCACCGTCGCGCAGTAGGCCTGCCACTTGAGGTGCGGCTCGATGGCCACGCCGACGATCACGTCGCGCGCCAGCTCGGGCTCCTGCACGATAGAGAACTCCGTGGCGGGCCAGAGGATCTCCCGCTCCGTTTCGGAGCCGGCCTTGAACCGCACCTGGGGCCGCGCCAGGCCGAAATGGTAGAACTCCTCGGGATCAATCCGGGCGAACTTCTCCGCGGCCCAGGCCCCGATCAGGAAGCGCGCCGCCGTAGTCGCCGCCTCCGCGGCGTCGTTCCACCCCTCGAAGGCCATGATCAGGATCGGCCGGCGCAGGTTGTCGGGGAGCGTCTCGATCACCAGCGGGTTCACCATCGGGTCACGCCCCCGTCTGGACGGGATTGGCCGGGTCGGCCTCCCACTCGTACCAGGATCCGGCGAAGTTGGCGGCGTCGGGGTAGTCCAGGAGCTTCAGCGCGAAGAGCCCGACCGCGGCCGAAACGCCCGCGTTGCAGTAGGTGATCACCCGCCGGTCGGCAGTGACCCCCGCGGCCTCGAACATCTTCCGGATCTCCTGCGGATTCTTCCACGTCTTGTCTTCCGCGTTGAAGAAGCGGGCAACGGGGACGTTCACGGCGCCGGGAATCCGCCCCTTGCGCTCGCCCCGCCCGATCTCGCCGGCGAACTCCCTCGGGTGCCAGCAGTCCACGAGCGCCGTTGTCCCCTTGCCCATGGCGGCCCTGACCTCGGCGGTTCCCACCCGCCAGCCGGGCTGGACGCGCGGCGTGAAGACGGCCGGCGCGTGCCGGGGAAGATCGGCCGTCACCGGCCGCCCCTCCTGCCGCCACTTCGTCCACCCCCCGTTGAGGACCGCTACCTCGCCGTGACCGTAGTAGTTGAGCGCCCACCAGAGGCGCGGCGCGATGCCGCCCGTGTCATCGTACACCACCACCGCGTGGCCATCGCCGATCCCCAGCCGCTCCATCAGGGCCTTGAAGCGCGCGGGACCCGCCAGGGTCATGTGAATGGACGCCGTCGGCTCGATGATGTCATCGGTCCAATCGATGAACATCGCGCCGGGGATGTGGGTTTCCAGGTAGGCCCCGCGCTGGGCGAGGTACCACGGCTTGGGCTGATCGGGCGGCTTAATGATCCCGCGGATGTCAACCACCCGGAGCCGGGGATCGTCCAGGCGGGCGGCCAGCCAATCGGTCTCCACCAGGAGCGAATCACGGCGGGCGCGCATCACGTTCAGTCTAGCACGAAAAGGGGTTGACGCGTGCGGAGCGCCCGCGTAGCATAGCGAAGGACTCGTGAGCCGTTTAACCTCATAGGAGGAAACTCCAATGCGAACCCGGATTACGCGAGCGCTGCTCCTCGGCGGCGTCCTGCTCGCCGCCTCTGCCTGCGCAACGTCGGAGGAATGGGCCGAATGGGCGAAGCACCCCACCCACTTCGCGTCGGGGGGGCACGCGATGTTCTCGTTCAGGAACACCGAAGGGTCGGCGCCGCAGGTCACCCGCAGCGAGATCGAGCGGGCGCGGGCCGAGCAGTGGTGGGGCAAAGTCATCACGGTTTCCGCCGAACAGATCATCCAGCAGTAGCATGGGCGCCCGCTCGCTGCTGATCGCGCTCGTGCTCGTGGCGCTCGCCGGTGGGGCCGCGGCGGCTCCCCCGGAGGAAGCCATCGTCGCCCTCGACAAGTACACCACCGAGAAGGGCCGGGGGCTCGCGACGACGTTCGCCCCCCAGGTCCGCCAGATCTACAACCGGGTCTATCACTGCCGGCCCTGGCTGGACGTGCGGAAGGGGGGCCTCGGCTTCACCCGCGCCGTCGGATTCCCGGGCGACGACCGCTTCCTGAACATCTGGGTCTGGGTGGAGCAGGAGATCACGCCGGAGTTCGCCGGCCTGGGCAGCGCCGCGCGGCGCGCGTCGGCCATGTTCTCCCGCCACGGCGTGGACCTGCTCCGGCAGCTCGCCGCCGACGCGGGCATCTTCGCCGATCCCGCGCTGGCGGGCTACTCCGTCATCCTCACCTGGCTCAAGCCCAACGGGCGGGTCGGCAACGAGGAGACGGCCGAGACGCTGGGCGTGTTCGCGGACAAATCCACCGTGCAAGCCTTCCTGGCCAAGCAGATCAGCGCCCGGGAGTTCGTCGAGAAGGCCACCATCGTCGCCTTCGACGGCAAGGATCGGGTGGGGCCGCTTCCGCTGGAGGTCTGGGAGGACAACTTCGCCACGACCTTCAAGCCCAAGGGCTACAAGGCAGACAAGAGCGTCGGGTGCTAGGGCGTCCCTCCCTCAGGCGAAGCGCCTGAGGGCCTGTCGCACCGACAGAAAGCCGATCTGCCGGTAGGGCAGGCTCCGCCGCGGGAACCAGCGCAGCTCCGAGACGTCGCTCCCGTGGCGAAGCCGTCCGCGCGCCAGCCGCACCCGGAACACCGCCGCCAGGATGGGAAACCCGCCGGGGCCGTACGTCTCGTGAAAGAAGCCCAGGAAGCGCGCCGACCCCATCCGCGCCCCCAGTTCTTCCCTGATCTCCCGCCGTAGCCCCCGCTCCGGAGTCTCTCCCGCTTCGACGAAGCCCCCGGGCAGGTCCCACGTCCCCTGGTACGGTGCGGCGGCCCGGCGGGCCAGCAGGACCTTCCCCCCGCGCGCGATCAGCGCCACGACGGCGGGAATCGGGTTGCCGTAGAAGATCCAGCCGCAGCGGCGGCAGATCAGGCGGACGCGCCCCTCCTGGCGGACGCGACGGAGCCGCCCGCCACACTCCATGCAGAAGCGGTAGTTCATCCGAGGGCGGTCCGGAGCCGGTCGGCGATCTCGAGAAGGGCGCGGCCCGCGGGGGTGTCGGCGTGCTCCGTGACGAAGGGGACGCCAGCGTCGGCGGCGGCGGCCAGGCGGGGATCGAACGGGACCCGCCCGAGAAATGGAATCCCGAACTCGGCCGCCAGCGCCTCGCCCCCGGACCCCTCAAACAGCCCGGCCATATTCTCCACGAGCCCGAGGATTGGCGCGTGCGTCGCCCTGGCCACCGTGACCGACTTCTTGACGACCAGGTGGGAGACCTCCGTGGGAATCGTCACCATCACCGTGCCCGACAGCGACGGCACGAGCCCGGCGACCGTGGAGAGCCGGTCGGTGCCGGGAGGCAGGTCGAGCAGCAGGAGATCGAGCGAGCCCCAGGCCGTGTCGGCGAGGAACTCGCGGAGGGCGTTCGCTTCCATGTTGCCGCGCCAGACGTGGGCCTCCGCCTGGCTGGCGGCGTCCCAGGTCACGGGCGTCTCGTCCGACGGCAGGAGCAGATCCATGGACATCACCTTGATCCCCTGGGCGCTCACGGGCGGCTCCACCCCGGCCTCGGTGAGCTTGAGCCTCACGCCGCGCACCCCGAGCATCTTGGCGATGGAGGGACCGTTGAGATCGGCGTCGAGGACGCCGACGGCGGCGCCCTGGCCGGCAAACGCCGCGGCGAGGTTGGCCGTCAGCGACGACTTCCCGACCCCGCCCTTGCCCGAGACGATCGCCACGACGCGGCGGACGGCCGCCAGCCGGGCCTTGAGCCGGCCCTGCTGCTCCTCCACCTGCTCGACGATGTGGGAGCCGCCGTCACCGACGATGTCCTTGTACTTTTTCATCCCGCGGCGAGGCGCTCTTCACCGCACGCGTCGCCGCGGAGCGCCTCGACCCCTTCCTTGAAAATCAACGGGAGCATGGCAAGCGCGGCGACCGGGTCCGCCCACCACCAGCCGGCGAGGGCGTTCAGTCCCAGGCCCAGGAGAAGCGTGAGCGACAGGTAGGCGCACACCAGCGTCTCCACGGCGTCGGCGGCCAGCGCCCGGCTCCCGAGGGCGCGGGCCACGGCCCGCTTCCGGAAAGCCAGCAGCGGCATGACGATCAGTGAGACGAGGGCCAGCCCCATTCCGATCCAGCTCTCGGCCGGCGCCTCGCGGCTCCAGAGCTTGTGCGCCGATTCATAGAGCACATACAGGCCGAGGGCCACAAAGGTGAGTCCCACGAACCTGAGGGCGACCCGCTCAGCCTGCTCCACGTGGTCGTCGTGAGCCCCCGCCACCTCGCGCCTGAGGCGCCAGAGCACGATCAGGCCCGCGGCCGTCTCGATCACGCTGTCGAGGCCGAACCCCACGAGGGCGATGGAGCCGGCGAGAAGCCCGGCCCCGATGGCCACGACGGCCTCCACGCTGTTCCAGCCGATGGTGAACCACTCCAGACGGACGCCTCGCCGGAGGAGAAGGTCCCGGGTGGCGCTCACTCGCGGCGGCTCCAGGCGGCGCGCGCCAGCATGGCCATGGCCACCAGCGTGATGAGGAAGAAGATGCCCGCGCCGAGGCTCATCGGGACCTCTCCGCCGCCGGGGAGCGGTACCGAGCGAAGCTTGGGGGCGAGCGCGACGCGTCCGACCTCGAAGGCCCGGTAGGCCACCAGGAGGGTGAGGATCCGTGTGAACCACAGGTAACCCGCCCCCCGCGCGCCACGGGCGATGAGCCAGGGGAAGACCACGATCAGGAGTGCCCCGATGATGAACCAGGCCACGGTGGGTCCCGCGCCGGTTCGCCGAACCGCGATCCCCTGGCCGGCCAGGTAGACGGCGCCGATCATGTAAAGAATGCCGTAGAGGAAATACGCCCAGGCGGCCTGCTTGAACCGTTCGTCGCGCGTGGCCATCGCTTACCCCCGCGGGCGGAAGCG
>JBBTEL010000214.1:0-2672 GCA_038042325.1 Candidatus Methylomirabilota bacterium | reverse complement strand
TCGCCGTAGGTGGCGTAGGCCCGGCAGCGGCAGCCGCCGCAGATCTTCGAGAACTCGCAGGCCCCGCAGCGGCCGCCGAGCTTCGGCTCGCGGAGATCGTTGAAGACGCCGGCCGAGCGCCAGAGGTCGGCGAAGGAGCGCTCCCGGAGGCTCCCGGCCGACACCGGCATGTACGGGCACGGGGTCACATCGCCCGATGGCGTGATCCGGCAGTAATACTTCCCCGCCGGGCAGGAGCCGTGGGCGTAGTTCTTGAGGAGCGGCGAGGCCGGATCGAGCTCCCAGATGATCCGCCGGAAATGGGGCGCGCACTTGGCGCGCAGGAGGAGGCCGCCGGCCTGCCCCGCCGGGACGCTCCAGGGATCCTCCTGAGCCTCGAAGACGGTCTGCGCCGCACTTCCAGCTCCGTTGCCGACGCCCTGGCACTTCGCCAGATAGGTCAGGATCTTCTCGTACTGGGCGGGCGTGATGTCGGTCAGCTTCTCGCCGCGACCGGTGCGCACCAGGAAGAAGAAGTTCAGAACCCTGGCGCCAAGCTCCCGCGCCAGGTCGATCATCGCCGGGATCTCGTCCACGTTCCAATCGGTGACGGACATGTGGAGGGAGAAGTCGAGGCCTTCCGCGCTAAGGGCTTTCGTCGCCCGCACCGCGCCCTCCCAGGCGCCGGGGAGATGGCGGAAGGTGTCGTGCTTCCGGGCGTCCGTGGAGTCGAGGGAGAGGCTCGCCCCCTGGACCCCGTGCTCGCGCAGGAGGCGCGCCTGCTTCTCCCGGAGGAGCACCCCGTTCGTGCCGACGACGACGGTGAACCCGCGCTCGCGGCCCGCCGCCGCCAGGGTGAAGAGGTCTTTGCGGAGGAGCGGCTCGCCGCCCGTGAGGATCAGGAAGACGTTGGGGTTGACCTGGGCGATCTCGCCCATGATCCGGAGGCACTCCTGGGTGGAGAGCTCGTCCGAAGCATCGGAGCCCGGGAACGCCGACAGATAGCAGTGCGCGCAGGTGAGGTTACAGCGCTGCGTCAGGTTCCAGGAAACGGAATAGGCTTTGTACATCACGCACCCTCACCCCGCCCCCGCTCAATGCCCCTCACCTCTTCTCCTCTCCCCAGTGGGGAGAGGCAGGGTAAGGGGGGGAGAGGGAGAGGCTACTTCTTTTGCTTGATGTAGCCGGCGATGACTTCGTTCATGGTGTTGCGGGCGTGGCCGATCCCGTCCTCGCAGAGGGCGAGGTCGATGGTCGTCACGGCCTTCTCGCGCGCGACCTTCTCGACCTCCTCCCGGGTCATGTCGCGCATGAAGCCGGCCGGGACGCGGTTGAGCCGGGCCGTCGCCTCCGGAGTCCACGCGAACTCTCCCGCCGGGGCGTTGCCCCCATTGCCCTCCGGCTGGTGCGCCGGCTCGAACGTGGTCCTGGCGAGGAGGGTCTCCCAGCCGGCGCCGAGCTTGTCGCGCCCCACGGTCTCCTCGATCATCGGCAGCGCGAGCTGGCAGGTGATGACCGGAATCCTCCGCGACCGGGCGTACTTCTCGACGCGGGCCTTGGCCCGGCGGCGGAGGTAGGCGTCGGTCACCTCCCGGAGCGCCTCTCGCGCGTCGGCCGCCCACTTGACCGTGACGCCGGGCAGCGTCTCCTCCTCCTCGATGCCGCCCTGCTCGGCGGCGATGGCCTCCACGACCGCCCGGTCGATCAGCTGGAACTTGTCGGCGGCGGCCTTGCAGACGGGGCAGCGCACCACCGGGTTAGGCCCCTTGACGGTGTAGCCGCAGACCGAGCAGATGGCCGTCACGGCCTGGTTTTCGGCCCGTAGCTTCGCCACGGCCACATCCTCGGCCAGAATCTGCATCTTCTCGGCCATCCGCGCCGGCATGAAGATCGCCATGGCCTCGTTGATCACCTTGGAGGTAATGACTGTGTGCCCCTGCTCGATGGCGTAGCGGAGCAGCGCGGTGCGCGCGACACCCTTGACCTGGGGCGGAACCCGGTCCATCCGCGCTTCCGCCTCCTCGGTCCAGGAGATGATCTCTTCGGCCTTGACGTCCAGGGGCGGGTAGAACTTCCCGCCGGTCAGGAGCACGTTGCAGGGCGCCAGGCGCAGCAGGTTCTCGGTATTGGAGCCGAGATCCATCTCGTCCTCGTCCGAGTGCACGCCGATACGCCCCAGAATCAGCAGCCACGGCGCTCTGCGCCGGCAGTACTGGAGGACCTTCTCGAAGCACTTGCCGTCCAGCAGCGTGATGCCCATGTCCACGCCGTCCTCGCGGGCGAGCTTCCTGGCGATCTCCAGGTGGGACTGGTAGATTTTGGCCAGGCCGGTGTCGATGATCTCCTCATGGAGCTGCTCCTGCTCCTTAATTCTAAACACCTTGGACGCCTTCTCCGAGAGAACGTCGACGATCCCGTTGAACATCGCGTAGTGGAGATACGGGTCGTAGACGGCCACGGCCTCCACCGGTCGGTTGAGGGCCTTGCCGAGGCCGATCCCGAGCTTGAGGCCGTTGAACGACTGGGGGCTCCCGTCCAGGCCTACGACGATCGCGCCTGGGCGGTCGGGCTCGAGGATCTTGACCACCAGAGTGTCCGTCTTCACCCTCCGGATGAAGCGCTCGGTCACCGACCCCACCTGGCTGTCCTTCACCGCGCCCATGCCGAGGGCGCCAATGATCACCAGGTCGCAG
>JBBTEL010000213.1:0-6194 GCA_038042325.1 Candidatus Methylomirabilota bacterium | reverse complement strand
TGGTGCTGGGGCGGAACTACCGGCTGGCCCGGATCTTCGAGCCCTACATCATCGCGTTCAACTCGCTCCCGCGTATCGCGCTGGTGCCGCTCGTCACCATGATCTTCGGCTTCGGCCTCCTGGCCAAGGTGGTCCTGGCCTGGCTGATCGTCTTCTTCATCGTCTTCTTCAACACCTTCCAGGGCGCCCGGAGCGTCGATCCCGACCTGATCCACTCGGCCCGCTTCCTCGGCGCCGGGGAGGGGCAAGTCATGAGGACCGTGATCATCCCGTCGGCGCTCGCGTGGACCTTCGCCTCCCTCACCCCCTCCATCTCCTTCGCCCTGATCGGTGTGGTCATCGGCGAGTTCATCGGCGGCGAGTCGGGGGGCGGGATCGGCTACCTGATCATCTCCTCCCTCGGCACACTCAACTCCGCCGACATGATGGTCTCGCTCATCGTGCTGGGCATCACCGGGATCGTGATGGCGCTGGGGATCAAGCAGGTGGAGATGCGTCTCCTCCGCTGGCGCCCCGAATACCAGAAACGCGAAGCCTCCTGAAACCCTCGCCCCCGCAGGGGGAGAGGGTCTTTGCGACTAACCACACAAGGAGGATCCAATGAGCGTCAAAATCACGGCTCGACCCAACGGCCCGTACCTCGTGGAAGGGGAATGCGAAGTGTACGATGCGAAGGGCGCCAAAGTCGACACGACGGGCAAGCCGAAGGTCGCGCTGTGTCGCTGCGGCGGGTCGGCGACAAAGCCGTTCTGCGACGGGACGCACAGCAAGATCGGCTTCCAGGCCAGCTGAGGGGCGATGCCCACGGGCCCGGCGACGCGAGCGGGCCTACTGGTCGAGGGCGGAGGGCTTGAGGACGCCGAGGACGGGCAGGTTGCGGTAGCGCTGGCGGTAGTCGAGACCGTAGCCCACCACGAACTTGTCGGGGATCTCCCGCCCCACGTAGTCCACGCTGAGGTCGATGATCCGCTGGGCGCGCTTGTTGACGAAGGCGCAGACCTTGAGCGACGCCGGGTTGCGCGTCCTGAAGTTCCGGAGCAGGTAGGAGAGGGTGAGCCCGGTGTCGATGATCCCCTCCACCACGATGACGTCCCGCCCTTCGATCGGATCGTCCAGGTCCTTCCGGATCCTCACCACCCCCGAGGGCGTCGGGGTGCCGTAGGGCGAGATCCAGATGAAGTCCACCGTGACGGGTACCGTGAGGGTCCGGATGAGGTCCGAGAGGAAGACGGCCGAGCCCTTGAGCACGCCGATCAGGTGGGGCTGGCGGTCGGCGTAGTCCTTGGAGATCCGCTCCCCGAGCCGCCGGACCTCGGCCTGGATCGCCTCCTCGTCCAGCAGGACCGCCTCAAGGTCGTCGTAGATCGTCATGAGCGGGGATTGTCGGTGGTGCCCTTGCGCCAGCCGAATTTGCGCGCCAGGGCGAGGCAGTCCTTACGCGAGAGGAGGCGGATCTTGAGGTCGGGGTGGAGCGCCTGGGCCTTCCGGATCTTCCGGTGCTTGGCCGTCATCAGGCGCTGCTCCTTGGTTGTGAGCTCGATGTAGAGGTCGTGGTCTGGCAGATAGAAGTCGGGCGTGAACGCCTCGACGACGCGCCCCTGGTCGTCCCAGTCGAGCGGGAAGGTCGTGGGCTCGTACTGCCACGGGACGCCGTAGAAGGTGAGGAGCCGGGCGAACTCGCTCTCGGTGCCGTGAGCGAACTGGATGGCCTCAACGGCTTGCTGCCCGGGCCTCTTCTTCGGCATCTACCCCTTCGGCATCGCGCGACTGCCGGGTTTGACGGCCGGAGTGCCGGCCTTGCAGAGCGGGCAGTCCTCGGGCTTGTACGTGGGCACGGTGAGGGTGGCCAGCGCCGCCTTCTTCACGGGGAACTGCGCCGTCCCGCCGCTTCGATCGATCAACGCGCAGACACCCACCAGAACGCCCTTGGCGTCCTCGACGACCCTGATGACCTCGCGAGTGGAGCCGCCCGTGGTGATCACATCCTCCACCACGAGACAGCGCTCGCCATGCTCCAGGCTGAAGCCCCGGCGGAGGCGCATCACGCCGTCCTCGCGCTCGCCGAAGAGGCACCGGGCGCCGAGGGCGCGGGCCACCTCGTGGGCCACGAGGATGCCGCCGATGGCCGGCGCCAGGACCACCTGCACGCCGTTGCCCTTGAACGGCTTGGCCAGCTCCCGGCAGAGTGCCTCCGCGTGGGTCGGGTGCTGGAGGACGAGCGCGCTCTGGAGATAGATGTCGGAGTGGAGCCCTGAGGAGAGGAGGAAGTGGCCTCTCAGGAGGCCGCCGGTGCGCTCGTAGATCTCGAGGACTTCCTTCTCCGTCATGCCCTGGCCATCGCCTCGAGGATGGCGGTCGCCGCGGCTTTGGGATCCGGCGCCGCCGTGATCGGTCTCCCCACGACGATGTAGTCGGCGCCGGCGCTGATCGCCTTTTCCGGGGTCGAAACGCGGGCTTGGTCCCCCGCTTCGCTACCGGCGGGTCTCACGCCCGGGGTGACGATCACCCAGTCCCGGCCGAGGGCGTTCCTGACGGCCCTGATTTCCTGGGGGGAGCAGACGCTGCCGTCGAGCCCGGCGTCCTTCGCCAGCTTCGCCAGGTGGAGGACGTGCCCCTCCACAGAGAGCGGCACGTTCAGCTCCCGCTGGAGGAGCGCGCGGTCGAGGCTGGTTAGCACCGTTACCGCGAGGACCAGCGGCCGCGCCACGTTCCACTCCTTGGCGCCCTGGCGGCAGGCCTCGGCGGCGGCTCGGAGCATCGCGCTCCCTCCCGAGGCGTGGACGTTGAGCATGAGGACGCGCATCCGCGTCGCCTCGCGCACGGCGCCGGCTACGGTGTTGGGGATGTCGTGGAACTTGAGGTCGAGGAAAACCGCGCCTCCCCGCTTCTGCACCAGCTCGACTGCCATGGGCCCCGAGGCCGTGAACAGTTGGGAACCGATCTTCCAGGCGCCGACCACGCCCTGGAGCCGGTCCAGGAGCGCTTCGGCCTGGGCCAGGCTCTCCATGTCGAGGGCGACGATCAGGCGGTCCTTGGGATTACGGGCGGGCATGGTACTCCTGAAGCGATTGGACCTCGAGCTCGCTCTTGAGCAGCGACTCGATGCCGCCGATGGCCGCCTGGGCGCCGTCCACGGTGGTGTAGTACGGGATGTTCTGGGTGACCGCCGTGCGGCGGATCAGGTAGGAGTCCTTCCGGGCCCGGCCGTCCTCGGGGGTGTTGAACAGCAGCGCGATCTCGCCGCGCTTCATCAGGTCCACGATGTTGGGGCGCCACCCCTCCGCGACCTTGTGGATAACCTCCACGCTCATCCCGTGGCGCGTCAGGACCTTGGCCGTCCCCTGGGTGGCCACCAGGTTGAAGCCCATCTCGGCGAGCCGCTTGGCGATCTGGACGACCGCGCGCTTGTCCCGGTTCTTCACCGAGAGGAAGACCTTCCCCGACGTCGGGAGGGGCGACCCGGCGGAGAGCTGGGACTTCACGTAGGCCTTCCTGAAGTCGCGGTCGATCCCCATCACCTCGCCGGTGGACTTCATCTCCGGGCCGAGGACCACATCCACCCCGGGGAACTTGACGAAGGGGAAGACGGCCTCCTTCACCGCGATGTGGGCGATCTCGCGCTCCTCGGTGAAGCCGAGCTCCGCCAGGGCGCGGCCGAGCATGACCTTCGTGGCCAGCTTCGCCAGCGGCACGCCGATGGCCTTGGAGACGAAGGGGATCGTCCGTGAGGCGCGGGGATTCACCTCGAGGACGAAGATTTGCTCGTTTTTGAGGGCGAACTGGATGTTGATGAGCCCGATAACGCCCAACTCTCTGGCGAGGGCCTTGGTCTGGGCCTTGAGCCGTTCCACTTGGTCGTCGCCCAGCGAATACGGCGGCAGGGCACAGGCCGAGTCGCCGGAGTGGATGCCGGCCTTCTCGATGTGCTCCATCACGCCACCCACCACCACGCGCTCGCCGTCGGCGATGGCATCGACATCGATCTCGATCGAATCCTCCAGGAACTTGTCCACCAGGATCGGGTGGTCAGGCGAAACTCGGACCGCCTCGCGCATATAGCGGGAGAGATCCTCTTCGTCGTACACGATCTCCATGGCGCGGCCACCCAGGACGTAGGAGGGGCGGACCAGGACTGGGTAGCCGATGGCCGTCGCGATGCCCTGGGCTTCCTCGAAGGAGTGGGCGATGCCGCATGGGGCCTGGGCCACCCCCAGCCCGGTCAAGAGGGCGCTGAAGCGCTCGCGGTCCTCCGCCCGATCGATGGCGTCGGAGGAGGTGCCGAGGAGCGGGACGCCGGCCTTCTGGAGGGGGACAGCGAGCTTGAGCGGCGTCTGGCCGCCGAACTGGACAATGACGCCGAGCGGCTGCTCCTTCTCCACGATGTTCAGCACGTCCTCGAGGGTCAGGGGCTCGAAGTAGAGGCGATCCGAGGTGTCGTAGTCGGTGGAAACGGTCTCGGGGTTGCAGTTGACCATGATCGCCTCCACCCCCAGTTCCTTGAGAGCGAAGGCCGCGTGGACGCAGCAGTAGTCGAACTCGATCCCCTGGCCGATCCGGTTGGGGCCCGAGCCCAGGATGACGACCTTGGGGCGTTCGGTCCGGGGTGCCTCGTCCTCCTCCTCGTAGGTGGAGTAGAGGTACGGCGTGTGGGCCACGAACTCGGCCGCGCAGGTATCCACCATTTTGAAGGTGGCCCGAATGCCCTGGGCCAGCCGGCTCTTGCGGACCTCAAGCTCGCTCGTCCCGCACAGTTCTCCGATTCGGCGGTCGGAGAACCCCAACTGCTTGGCCTTCCTGAGGACGGCAGGCTCTGCCAGGCCCGCCCGCGCGACCTCGGGCTCGAACTCGACGATCTCCCTAATGTTCTCGAGGAACCAGGGATCGATCCGGGTGAGGGCGTAGATCTCCTGGGTCGCCATCCCGCGCCGGTAGGCCTCGGCGATCACGAAGACGCGCTCGGCGTTGGGGACTCTCAGCTTGGCGCGGAGCTCTTCGGGGTCGCCGAGCGGCTTGTCCAGCGTGAGCCCCCAGCGGTCCTGCTCGAGCGAGCGGATCGCCTTCTGAAGCGCCTCCTTGAAGGTCCGCCCGATCGCCATGGCCTCGCCGACGGACTTCATCTGGGTCGTGAGCGTCTGGTCGGCCTCGGGGAACTTCTCGAAGGCCCACCGAGGGAACTTCACCACGCAGTAGTCGATCGTGGGCTCGAAGGACGCCGGCGTCTCCCGCGTGATGTCGTTCCTGATCTCGTCGAGCGTGTACCCGACCGCGAGCTTCGCGGCGATCTTGGCGATGGGGAAGCCGGTGGCCTTGGAGGCCAGCGCCGAGGAGCGCGACACGCGCGGGTTCATCTCGATGACGACCAGGCGGCCGTCGTCGGGGTTCACGGCGAACTGGATGTTGGAGCCGCCGGTTTCCACGCCGATCTCGCGGATGATGGCGATGGCGGCGTCGCGCATCAACTGGTATTCCTTGTCGGAGAGGGTCTGGGCCGGCGCCACCGTGATGGAGTCGCCCGTGTGGACCCCCATGGGGTCGAAGTTCTCGATGGAGCAGATGATGACGACGTTGTCCTTGAGGTCCCGCATCACCTCCAGCTCGAACTCCTTCCAGCCGATGACCGACTCCTCCACGAGGACGGTCCCGACGGGGGAGGTCTGGAGCCCCCAGCGGATCGCCTCTTCCAGCTCCTCGGGGTTATAGGCGATGGAGCCGCCCGTGCCGCCGAGGGTGAAGGACGGCCGGATGATCACCGGGTAGCCGACCAGCCGGACGATCTCCCGCGCCTCCTCCAGCGACCTGGCGTAGCCCGAGCGCGGCACCTCCAGGCCGATGGCCTGCATGGCCTCCTTGAAGAGCTCGCGGTCTTCGGCCTTCTTGATCGCCGGCAGCTTCGCGCCGATGAGCTCCACCCCGTACCGGTCGAGCGTGCCGTCTTCGGCGAGAGCGACGGCGAGGTTCAGGCCGGTCTGGCCGCCGAGCGTCGGCAGGAGCGCCTGGGGGCGCTCGCGCGCGATGACCTTGGCGACCATCTCCGGGGTGAGCGGCTCGATGTAGGTCCGGTCGGCCATCTCCGGGTCGGTCATGATGGTGGCGGGGTTCGAGTTGACGAGGATGACCTCGAACCCCTCTTCCTTGAGGGCCTTGCAGGCCTGGGTGCCCGAGTAGTCGAACTCGCACGCCTGCCCGATCACGAT
>JBBTEL010000212.1:0-4109 GCA_038042325.1 Candidatus Methylomirabilota bacterium | reverse complement strand
GTCGCGCGGGGGCTCGCCCCGAGCCGGGAGCAGGCCGCGCGCCTCATCCTGGCCGGGCAGGTCTTCGTGGACGGCCAGCGCGTGGACAAAGCGGGGCAGCAGGTCGGGGCCGACGCGCCCGTGGAGATCAGGACGCGGCCGCCCTTTGTCAGCCGCGGAGGGGAAAAGCTCGCCCACGCCCTCGAGGCGTTCAGGATTTCCGTCGCGGGGAGAACCTGTCTCGATGTCGGCGCCTCCACCGGCGGCTTCACCCACTGCCTCCTGTCCCGCGGCGCCGCGCGCGTGTACGCGGTGGACGTCGGCCGGGGACAGCTGGATGCCACCCTCCGGGCGGATCCGCGGGTGGTGCTCATGGAGAAGACGAACGCGCGCACCCTCACCGCGGCGGTCTTCCCCGTGGAGCCGGACCTGGCGACGGTGGACGTCGCGTTCATCTCGCTGGAGAAGGTGCTGCGCGCCGTCATGGGCGCGCTGGCCGATCCCGCCGAGGCCGTGGTGCTGGTCAAGCCGCAATTCGAGGTCGGCAAGGGACTGGTCGGCAAGGGGGGCGTCGTCCGCGACCCGGCCCAGCACCGGGCCGTCGTCGGCCGGCTCGCGCGGTTCGCCATCCTGCACGGCTGGCACGTCCTGGGCGGGGCGGCCTCGCCGCTCACGGGGCCCAAAGGGAACCGCGAGTTCTTCCTCTATCTCTCGCGACGCGGGCGCACGGTGGCGGAGCTGGACGCCTTGATCGCCCGGGTCACCCAGGGGGCAAACGGCACATGAACCGCGTGGGGATCGTCGCCAAGGTGGACCGGCCGCAGGCGCGGGAGGTGGTCGCCCGGCTCGTGGAGTGGCTGGCCAAACACGGCAAGCAGGTGCTGCTCGAGAAGGAGACGGCGGAGCTGGTGGCGCACCCCGGCCCCGCCGTGAGGAAGCCGGACCTTCCGGCCCAATCGGATCTGCTGGTCGTCCTCGGGGGCGACGGCACCCTGCTCTCGATGGCGCGCCTCGTGGGAGACCTGGGCGTCCCGATCCTCGGCGTCAACCTCGGCGGTCTCGGGTTCCTGACGGCCACCGCAGAGGCCGAGCTCATCCCGACCGTCGAGGCCCTGTTTCGCGGCGAGATGCTGGTGGAGGACCGGATGATGCTCGCCGCCCGGGTCCGCCGCGGAGAGGAGCGGCTCACCGAGCACGTGGCGCTGAACGACGTCGTCATCACCAAGTCGGCGATGAGCCGGATCATCACGCTGGCGGTGTCCGTGGAGGGGCAGTACGCCACGGGGTACCGTGCCGACGGGCTGATCATCTCGACGCCGACGGGTTCCACCGCGTACTGCCTGTCGGCCGGCGGCCCCATCGTGTACCCGACCATGGACGCGGTGGTCCTCACCCCGATCTGCTCCCACACCCTCACGAACCGTCCCATTGTGCTCCCGGCCCGGCTCCCGATCGAGATCACGCTCCTGACGGAGCAGCAGGAGGTGATGCTCACCCTGGACGGCCAGGTCGGCGTGACGCTTGGGGAAGGGGATACGGTCGAGGTCCGTCAGGCGGCGTCCCGCATCCGGCTCGTGCGGGATCCCCGGCGCCACTTCTTCTCCGTCCTCCGGACCAAGCTCAAGTGGGGCGAGCGCTAACCGATGTTCGAGCCGAGGGGCTTCGGCGGAGACGGCAGTATCGTCGACGCCAGCCACGAGGCGAGGCCCGAGTGGATCTTCGAGCCGAAGCGCTGCGGCGCCGGCAGCATCATCGCCGGGGCCAGCGATGAGGCGAGGCCCGAGTAAATAGCCCGAACAAGAATGCTCCGCGAGCTTCGAGTGAAGCGCTTCGCAGTGATCGAAGAGGTCACCGTCCCGTTCGCTCCCGGTCTCAATGTCCTGACCGGCGAGACGGGCGCCGGCAAGTCCATCCTCATCGACGCCATCCTGCTGCTTCTGGGCGCCCGCGCGCAGTCCGACCTGATCCGCTCGGACTCCGAGTCGGCGACCGTGGAGGCCGTCTTCGACGTCGATCCCGACGGGGAGATTCCCCGGATCCTCGAGGACCTGGGCCACACGGCGGAGGACGGGCAGCTCATCATCCGGCGCGAGTGGAGCCGGAGCGGCAGGAGCCGCGCCTTCGTGAACGACACGCCGGCCACGCTCGGGCTCCTGGAGCGCCTGGGCGATCAGCTGGTCGAGATCCACGGCCAGCACGAGCACCAGCTCCTCATGGAGCCGGCCCGCCAGCTGGATCTCCTGGATCGCTTCGCCGGGGCGGAAGCCGCTCGCGAGGCGGCGGGAGCCCTCGTGAGCCGGTGGGAACAAGCCCGGGCTGACTTAGAGCGCTTGGCCACGGCGGAGAGGGATCGCGCCCAGAAAGAAGACCTCTACCGCTTCCAGCTGTCGGAAGTCGACGGGGCCCGTCTCAAGGCGGGCGAGGAGGAGGACCTGCGCCTCGAGCGCCAGCGGCTCCAGCACGCCGAGCGCCTCAGTCAGGGGCTGGCCGAGGTGACGCGCCTCCTCTACGACGACGCTGAGTCCGCCGCGGCACGCTTGGCCCGGGCCTCCCGGCTGCTCGGCGAGCTCGCGAAGTTCGACCCGGCGCTGGCCGCCGCCGGCGAGCCCCTGGAATCGGCCCAGGCCCATCTGGAGGACGCCCTGGGGCAGGCGGGGCGCCTCCGCGAGCGGCTCGAGTCCGATCCGGGGCGGCTGGAGGAGATCGATGCGCGCCTCGACGCCCTGACCAAGCTCAAGCGGAAGTACGGGGAGAGCGTGGAGGCCATGCTCCGGTACCGCGAGCAGATCGCGGCCGAGCTGGAGCGGCTGGACCGTCACGACGAGCTTGTCGCCGAGCAGGAAGCGGCGCTTGCGTCCCTGGCGGCCGAAGCGGAGCGGGCGGCCCTCGCGCTGTCCGCCCCCCGCGAGAAGGCGGCGGGGCGGCTGGAAGGGCTCATCCAGCGCGAGCTGCGCGCCCTCGGCATGGAGAAGGCCCAGTTCCGGATCCTCCTGACCCGCGAGGCGGCCATCCCCGGGGGGTTGTCGGCGGGGCCCCAGAACTTCCGGGTGACGCCGCGCGGGGTGGAGGCGGCGCAGTTCCTCCTCTCCACCAACCCCGGCGAGGAGCTGAAGCCGCTCTCGCGAGTGATCTCGGGGGGCGAGCTCAGCCGGACCATGCTGGGGATCAAGGTGATCCTGGCGGCGGCCGACAGCGTGCCGACGCTGGTCTTCGACGAGGTGGACGCGGGGATCGGCGGGCGCATCGCCGAGGTGGTGGGGCAGAAGCTCCGGCAGACCGCTCGGAGCCGGCAGGTCCTCTGCGTGACCCACCTGGCCCAGATCGCCGCCTACGCGGACCAGCACGTCCTCGTCGCCAAGACCGTGACCGCCAAGCGGACCCGCACCAGCGTCGCGCCGCTCTCCGCTGACGCCCGGGTGGAGGAGCTGGCCCGGATGCTGGGCGGCGAGCGGATCACCGAGACCGCCCTCAAGCACGCGCGGGAGCTCAGCCGGGGCGCCCAGGCCTCCGCCTGAGGCTTCCAGCACTCCTTGACACGCTCCGATGGCGTTCCTATAACTTCTGAAGGCTTCAAGACGCTCTCCGAAGGCCAGCAGGTCGAGTTCGAGTACACGCAGGGGCCCAAGGGCCTCCAGGCGACCATGGTCGTCAAGCTGTAGTCCCCGCCCGATTCGGCGAAACCCCAGAGGCGCTCGCGGCCGGGGGTTTTCTTTTTCGCCTCTCCCGCTGGTGTACAATGAATTCCTGACATGCTTGCCGCACTCCTCAAGGCGGTCTTCGGCACGAAGCACGAGCGCGACGTCAAGCGGATGGCGCCGGCGGTCCAGGCCATCGGCACCCTCGAACCCGGCCTCCAGTCCCTCTCCGACGCGGCCCTCCGGGAGAAGACCGAGGAGATCAGGAAGCGCCTGGCCGACGGCGCCGAGCTGGACGACCTGCTGAGGGAGGCGTTCGCCGTCTGCCGGGAGGCCGCCCGCCGCACGGTGGGGATGCGCCACTTCGACGTCCAGCTCATGGGCGGCATGGTGCTCCACGAAGGGAAGATCGCCGAGATGGCCACCGGCGAGGGGAAGACCCTGGTCGCCACGCTCCCGGCCTACCTCAACGCCCTGACGGGGCGCGGGGTGCAC
>JBBTEL010000211.1:3315-9010 GCA_038042325.1 Candidatus Methylomirabilota bacterium | reverse complement strand
TACTTCGGCTGGTAGACCCAGATCTTCCCGGCCGCCGCCAGCCCCAGCACGATCGGCTTCCCGTCGCTCGCCGTCGTAATCGTCCCGGCCCACGGCGCGACCTCCTGGATCTTGAGCCGCATCCCGGGTCTCACCCCGTTCTGCCACAGGTGCTCCAGGAGCTTCCGGTCCGCCTCCGCCTCCTCGGTGATGCGCTCCACCACGACCGTCGTGCCTTCCTTGGCCTGGTCGAGCGGGAAGGGATGCGACTGGGAAGGGCTCGCCATGCCGGGGATCGGGTTGCCGTGGGGGCAGGTGGTGGGCATCCCGAGGATGGCCGCCAGGCGGTCCTCGACCTTGGGGGACAGCGCGTGCTCGAGCCGGTGGGCCTCTTCGTGCGCCTCGGTCCAGTCGAGCCCGAGGATGTCCGTCAGCCACCGTTCCAGAAGCCGGTGGCGCCGGGCCATGACTTCCGCCATGGCCCTGCCCTTCCTGGTGAGGGCGATCTCCTTGCCCGCGGCCAGCCGGATGTAGCCCGCGCGGGCCATGCGGTGGAGGGCCTCCGTCACCGCCGGGGGGGAGACTTTCATGTGCTTGGCGAGCCGCGCCCCGATCACCGGCTTGCCGCTCCCGGCCAGATCGTAGATCGCCGCCAGGTAGTCCTGGACCGAGGCCGTCGTCTCGGGGGATCGGGCGCCGCGGGTCGAGTGCGCCATCGGTGCCCCATTATGACTCCGCCCCGGTCCCGGCGCAAACGGGGCCCCCAAAAATTAGGTTGACAGTCGTTCAAACATTAGGTAAGGTTAAGGCCATCCCACAGGAGGCCGGAAATGAAACGCACCGCGATTCTGCTGCTCGGCCTGGGGCTGGGACTGAGCGCCGCCCTTCCCACCTGGGCCTCCGCGTCCGAGGTGGTCGTGTACTCGGCCCGCAAGGAGGAGCTGATCCGCCCCGCCCTAGACGCCTTCCAGAAGGCCACCGGCATCAAGGTCACGCTGCTGTCCGCAAAGGCGGGCGATCTGGCCCGGCGGATCGAGATGGAGAAGAGCGATCCGAAGGGCGACGTGTTCCTCGGCACCACCGCCGGGATTGCGGAGCTCCTCCGCCGAAAGGGCCTCCTGGCCCCCTACTTTTCCGCCGCGGCCCAGGAAGTGCCCGAGGAGTTCAGGGCGCCGGACGGCGGCTGGGTGGCCCTCACCGGCCGCGTGCGCGTCCTGATCTACAACCGCACCCTCGCCGCGGAGCGGGATCTCCCCCGCTCGTACTTCGACCTCACCGATCCGAAGTGGAAGGGCAAGGTGGCCGTGGCCTCCATGGGCGAGCGCACCACGGTGAGCTGGCTGGCCGCCCTGATGGCGCTCAGGGGCGAGGAGGCCACCCGCCAGTACGTGAAGGGGCTCAGGGACAACGGCCTCAAGGTCCTCAACAACAATACCGAGGTGCGGAAGGCCGTGGCGCGCGGCGAGTACGCCATCGGCATCACCAACCACTACTACTACCTTCTCCAGCTCCAGGAAGATCCCCATAGCCCGGTGGGAATCCTCTACCCGGACCAGGGGCCTGATGGGATCGGCACCCCGGTCTTCTCCATCACGGCGGGAATCATCAAGGGGGCGAAGCACCCCGACGCCGCCCGGGCGCTGGTGGACTTCCTCCTGGGGGCCCAGGGCAACCGCCTGCTCGTGCAGGGAGAGTTCGAGATCCCGCTCATCGCGGGGATCCCGGTGCCGGGGGAAGACAAGGGCGTCAAGGGCCTCGGACAGTTCAAGAAGGCGCGGGTGACCCAGGTCCAGCTTGCGGACCTGGAGCCGAGGGTCGAAAAGCTCTTCGGGCCCTTCCTCATTCCGTAGTGACCGTCCGCCGCCGCTGGTCCCCGGCCGGGCTCGCTCTCGCCGCCCCGACGGCTTTCTTCGTCATTGGCCCGCTCGGCTTCCTCGTGTGGATGGGTCTCGCCCAGGAGCGAGCTGACTTCCTCGAGCGGGCGCGGGACCTGGATCTGCTGATGGTGGTGGGGCAGGTCGCCCTCCTGGCCACGCTGACGACGGTCTGGGCGTGCGCGCTGGGAGTGCCGCTCGCGTGGCTCACGGTGCGCACCGACCTCCCCGCCCGGCGGCTCCTTCACTGGCTGGCGCCGCTCCCGCTGGCCATTCCGCCCTACATCGGCGCCCTGGTCTATCAGATCCTGCTGGCTCCGGGCGGAATGGCCCCGAGGCTCCTCGGCACCGGGAGCCTTCCCGTGAGCCTCTACAGCGTCGCCGGCGCCGCGTGGATCCTGGGTCTCTTCACCTACCCGTACCCGTACCTGCTCGTGAGCGGAGCACTGGAGCGGACGAACCCCGCGCTCGAGGAAGCCGCCCGCGGGGTGGGGCTGTCGCCGCGGCACGTGCTCACCCGCGTCACCCTCCCGCTGCTCCGCCCGTCGCTCTTGGCCGGCGCGCTCATCGTGTTCCTGTACGGCTGGGCCGACTTTGGCGTCGTCTCCCTGCTCCGCGTCCGGACGCTCACCACCATCATTTACGAGTACGTCCAGGGCACGCTGGACTGGGCGCTTCCGGCCGCCCTCTCGGTCCTCCTGACAGCCATTACGATCCTCGTCCTGCTCCTCCAGCTGCGCGCCCTGGGCCGGGCCCGCTACACTCAGATCGTCGGCGCCGCCAAGCCGGCGCCGCGGATTGCCCTCGGGGCGTGGCGCTGGCTGGCGTTCGCGTACGCCTGGGGGGTGCTCACGCTGACGCTCCTGCTCCCGCTGGGCGTCCTGGGCTATCAGGTCTCGCGGTTGCCCGCCTCCGACATGGGCGCCTTTCTCCTGACGCAGTGGCCCTACTTCGTGAACAGTCTCTGGACGGCGGTCGCGGGGGCGAGCCTCGCCCTCGTGATCGCCCTTGGCATCGGATGGCTTGAGGGCCGCGGGCTCTCCCGATCTGTGTCCGGACTCTTTCAGGTCGGCTACGCCATCCCGGGCACCGTGCTCGGGCTCGGCCTGGCGGGTTTCCTTCACGCCACGCTCCCCTGGATCTACGGGACCCCGCTGGCGCTGATCGTGGCCTATCTGGTCCTCTACATCACGCCGGCCTACCAGGCCGTCAAGGCGGCGCTCGCCCAGCTGCACCCCTCGATCGAGGAGGCCGCCCGGAGCCTGGGCCGGGGGCCGCTCGCCGCCTTCCGCGCGGTGACCCTGCCCCTCATCAAGCCGGGCCTCGTTGCCGGCTGGCTGCTGGTGTTCGTCCTCTCCATGCGCGAGCTGGCGGCCACACTGATCGTGCGCCCGCCGGGCTTCGATACCCTGCCCGTGCGGATCTGGATCCACGCCATGGACGTGGGGCCGGAGCCGCGGGCGGCGGCGCTGGCCCTGGCCCTCGTGCTCACCATCGCCCTCCCCTGGTCCCTGCTGCTCTCCCGCCGGCTCAGGGGAATCTCCCCGAGCGTGTGACGCCGTGGAGCTGCTGGCCCTCGACCGCGTCACCAAGCGCTACGCCCCGGACCGGCCGCCGGCCGTGGACGCCCTCACGCTGACGGTCGAGCAGGGGGAGATCCTCGCCCTGCTGGGACCCTCGGGATGCGGCAAGACCACCACCCTCCGTCTGATCGCGGGGTTCGAGGTGCCAGACTCGGGGCGTGTGGTGATCCGCGGAGCGACGATGGCGGGACCAGAGGGCTGGATCCCTCCCGAGGCGCGCGGGGTCGGCATCGTCTTCCAGGATTACGCGCTGTTCCCCCACCTCACCGTCGCCGAGAACGTCGGCTTCGGCCTGCACCACTTCGGCCGGACCGCCCGGCAGGAGCGGATCAGCCAGATCCTGGAGTTGGTGGGACTCGGGAGCTTCGCCCGCCGCTACCCCCACGAACTGTCCGGCGGCCAGCAGCAGCGCGTCGCCCTCGCCCGGGCCCTGGCGCCCGCCCCGGCCCTCATCCTGCTCGATGAACCCTTCTCGAACCTCGACGCTGACCTCCGCGCCCAGATGCGCGAAGAGGTGGAGCGGATCCTCCGCAACACGGGGACGACCGGCATCTTCGTGACTCACGACCAGGAAGAGGCCTTCACCCTCGCGGCTCGGGTCGGAGTGTTGAACGAGGGCCGGCTGGAGCAACTGGACGCGCCCGAAACGATCTACCACCACCCTGCCACGCTGTTCGTCGCCGAGTTCGTCGGGGCCGCCGACTTCCTCCCCGGACTGGTGACCCCCTACGGTATCGTGACGGAGCTGGGCGTCGTCGCCAACACGGGGGCGTGGAAGATCGGCGAAAAGGTGAAGGTGATGCTCCGCCCCGACGACATCACCTTCGTCCCCAGCTCCGTTGGAGACGGAATGATCATCCGCCGCGACTTCCGCGGCTCTGAGACCCTCTACTGCATCCGACTCCCATCGGGCCACCGGGTGCATTCCTCTCAGGCTTCCTCCTCCCTGTACCCCAACGGGACCCGGGTGCGCGCCGAGGTCCACCTCATCCACGTGGTGACCTTTCCAGCATAGGCGTGGGCCCACTGATTCGCTCCCGAGGCGCAGATGCGGTAGCATGAAGTATGCGAGGCTTCGAGACCGCGCCCCCGGACCTGCGGGCCCTCCTGCCCCAGCGCATCAGCCAGCTGGGCCTCAAGCTCGAAGGCTCGCCGGTGGAGCGCTACGTCAAGATGCTCTACCGGGAGGTCGAGCGGAAGGGCCTGAAGCACTTCCGGCCTCCCTGCTACCTCACCGACGAGTGGGGATGCCCCTCGGGAGAGCCGATCATCGGCATTCCCTTCTACCTCGCCGACACCAAGCTGGCCCGCCTCGAGGACGAGATCGACGACGTGGAAGACGAGCGCGAGATCCGCATGTACCTCCGCCACGAGGCGGGACACGCCTTCAACTACGCCTACAAGCTCTACGAGACCGCGGAGTGGCGGGAGCTCTTCGGACCGTTCAACCGGCCGTACCGCGAGCGGTACCGCCCCGTCCCCTTCGACCGGCATTTCGTGCGTCACATCGAGGGCTGGTACGCGCAGAAGCACCCCGACGAGGACTTCGCCGAGACCTTCGCCGTCTGGCTGACTCCCCGCTCCCGCTGGCGCGTGCGGTACCGCGGCTGGCCGGCCATGCGGAAACTCCGCTACGTGGACCGCGCGGCGCACGCCCTGCGCGACTCCGAGCCGCCGGTCCGCCTGGCCTCCACCGACATCACAGTGGAAGAGATGAACATGACCGTGGAAGAGTTCTTCCACGCCAACCAGGGGGAGATCGCGCCCGTGGAGGTCGCGCTCGAGAACGACCTGCCGGACTTCTTCGTCCGCAAGGGGCGCCGGCGGCAGGGAATCCGGCCGGCTTGGGAGATGGTCCGCGAGCACCGCATCCCCCTGATCAACAAGATCGAGTACTGGACGGGGGTGCACCGCGGCGTCGTGCGGGCGCTGGTGGACAGCATCGCCGACGCCGCGGAACGGCTCCAGCTCCACGTCGAGACCAAGACCGAGCGCGCCGCGCTCATCGAGCTCACGACCTACGCGACGACCCTCAGCATGAATTATCTGACCCGGGGGAGCTTCGTCCCGAGAGTCCGTCAGCGCGTGCTTGAGGCCAAGAAACGGGGCGCCGCCCCAAAGGCCAAGGAGACCGATGGCCAGGCTCAGGATCGCGATCGCCCACGGACGTGACGACGACCCCCGGGCGCAGCGGCGCCGCCGCGGCGCCCCGCGGAAGACCGACGCCCAGGAGGTCGCCGAGGTGCTGCGGCGGGCCGG
>JBBTEL010000211.1:0-3215 GCA_038042325.1 Candidatus Methylomirabilota bacterium | reverse complement strand
GTCCGGACGCCGAAGTTCGCGACGGTGTTCCGCGGCCGCCTGGACTGGGCGCACGACATCGATTTCCCGGTCATCGTCAAGCCCGTCCGCGAGGACGGCTCCATCGGCATCGGCTTCAGCGCGCTCGCCGGCAGCATCAAGGAGCTGATGGAGCGCATCGACGAGCTCCACGCGGACTTCAACCACCCCGTGCTGATCGAGCAGTACATCGACGGGCGCGAGATCTACGTCGGGGTGATCGGCAACGCCCGGGCGGAGGCGTTCCCCCCGGTGGAGCTCGACCTCTCCCACCTGCCCAAGGGAAAGCCCCGGATCGCCAGCGTGGAGGTGAAGTGGGAGGAGGGAACGCGCGCCTACCGCGGCGCCAAGCTGCGGATTCCCGACGACCTGCCGCGCGAGGTCCTGGAGGCGATCCAGCACGCCGCGCTCACGAGCTTCCAGGCCCTGCAGCTGCGCGACTACGCCCGCTTCGACTTCCGGATCACCCCGGACCACAAGGTGTACCTGATCGAGGCGAACCCGAACCCGTACCTCTATTCGGGGGCCGAGTTCATCCGGGGCGCCCGCGCGTCAGGCCGGACCCACCCCGAGACGATCCTCGAGATCCTCGACCTGGCCCAGGAGCGCTACCGCTCCCGCGGATAACACTCGGAGGGGGGGCTCCGCCCCCCTTCCGATCAGGAAGGTTGCTAGGCCGTCGCCCCGCTCACGAACCGCCAGTCGAAGGCCTGCACCTGGAGGACGTCCAGCGTCGCTTCGAGGCGATCGAGGGAGACCGGCTTCCGCAGGACGTCGAGGGCGCCGAGCCGCAGGCACTGCCCGGCCTCCTCCTCCGTCGCCATCCCGGACACCACCACGGAGGGCAGCGCCGGCCGGCGATCCTTGATCAACCGGAGAAGCTCCACGCCGCTCATCCCGGGCAGGTAGAGATCCACAATCATCGCGTCGGGATGGAAGCGGTCGAGAACCTCGAGCCCGGCCTCGGCGCTCTCGGCGACGAGCGTCTGGTGGCCCTGCGAGCGGAGGAAGTCGGAGAAGACCTCCGCCACCGGCTTCTCATCTTCGACGATCAGCACCTTCAGCGGCTGCCGCGGCATCAGGGAATTCACGACCCGCCGGATGCGCTCGAACGCGGATTGATCCAGGTCCACGAAGGCAAACGCCAGGCCGTTGGGATCCTTGCGGACCGTCAGCGAAGATGCGGCGATCCCGGGCTCCCCGTCCGGGAGCTTGAAGTTGAGGCGGACCCGACGGCCCGGTTGAAGGTTGGCGTCGGTCTTCACCTTCAAGCCGCCGGGGCTCAGATTGACGGATTCCCCGTGCCACGTCCTGCCGGCGGCGTCCTCCAGCCTGACCGGAAAACTGATCTCAACCCTCGGATACTTGCGGCGACCCAGCATTGTTTTCACCCCAAGACGGCGAATTTTTCTTCCAACCCGCCACTTGAAAAAGCAATCGCCGTACCAAGGGAGGGCGTCCCCTGGAGGGGTCGCAAAGCACCTGAAATTCTGTCCCATTTTCGCTGCCCGGGGGTCCGCCCGGTGCCGGTCCACGGGCCAGGGGATGTCTGATACGGCGTCATTTAGTCATCCGCGTGCCAGGCTGTCCCTTGCCTTGGCCGAGCCGTCCACGCTAACCTGCCTCTAATGTTGACCGGGCGACTGTTGCTCGCCCTGCTCTTGCTTTCCTCGGAAACGGCCGGTCCGGCCCCGGCGTTCCCGTGGCAATCGTTCCGGGCCATCGCCCAGGAGCCCATGGCCGGCGAGGTCGATCTCTGTAACCCCGAGAACCCCCGAACCCGTGTCACCGCCTTCTTCATCCACCGGCCCATGGGTTTTTACCGCGTGTGGGCCATGACCCACGGGCGGGAATGGATGGCGGTCCGCTACGACGGAGACGCTCGCCCGGAGTGGGTCTGGCGCGGCACCTGGGCCGGAGACGTCCTCGCGGTCACGTCGGTCTCGCCGTATGACCGGTCCGCGCACGCCTCGGCGTGCGAGGTGCTCTTCGGAACTATCTAGGGAAGCAGGCCACGCAGCCAGACCACATTTTTATGGACGAGATCTCCGGCTGGAACGTTTACGTAAACGCCGCCCGGAGCGAGCCCGAACGGGCTGGTTCACCTGCTGCGGAGGAAGAACGTGACCTACGAGCTGACCTACGCCCCCCTGGGCGCCCTGGTCGGTTCCTGCCCCCCCGGATCTTCAACGACGAGAAAGAGCTGGGAGCTACAGTGTGTACGAGGTCAGGCTGTCGGAAGCCCAAATCCAGGAGCACGGTCTCGGGACGGCCTGGTCGCTCTCGCGCTCCCGCGCGGCCGTGGTGGCCGCGGTCTGAGGCTCAGCACCCCCGCGTGGCTTCGGGCTCGTAATCCTTCAGCTTGTAGGTCGTCGCGAAGTTATCCTCCCAGATCTCCAGCGAGAGCCGGCCCAACCGGTCCCGGCCGTCGAAGGCGACGATGGTCACCCGTCTCACGAACTCCTGGGTGCCGATCCGCTTGGCCAGGAAGGCCCGAACGGTCGCTTTGTCGGCGAACACGCCGAGCGTCTCCGCTTTCTGCCCCTCTTCGGATCGCGCGTCCGGCTTGAGCCAGGTGAGGATCACCGAGTAGCCGGTCAACGCCGGGCTGGAAAAGATCTCGGTGTCGGCCGCCAGCTGCCGGAGGAGATCCACGCCGTGGCGGGAGAACATGGCCGAGGCGCGCCGAGTCTGGGAGAGCGCCGCGAACTCGGGCGTGATCTTCTGGTCCACCCAGACCCAGATGTTCAGGTACCGGTCGTCGCCCGAAGCGCCAACGGGGCGGGTGAAGCCCAGCCCGCTCTTGTGCACGTCGAGCCACGGCCGGCAGTGATAGACCCGGTCGTAGATCTGGCGGAGCTTCGCCTCGAACGTCGTCCCCAGGGTCTTCGCCTTCTCGGTGGTGTACCGGTCGAGGGGCGTGATGGCCTCCTCGGGCGGAGCGGCGGCGGCCCCGCTCACGAGGGCCAGGACGATCAGCAGCGCGAGGCGCTTCACCGGCCCTTCACCAGGAAGTGGGCGCGCCGGTTCTGGCCCCAGCACGCCTCGTTGGGCTCCGAGCAGAGCGGGCGCTCCTTGCCATAGCTGACCAGCGTGAACCGATCCGCCGCCAGACCCCTGGCGAGGAGGTAATTCAGCGTGGCCTTGGCCCGGCGCTCCCCGAGGGCCAGGTTGTACTCGTTGGTGCCGCGCTCGTC
>JBBTEL010000210.1:0-12936 GCA_038042325.1 Candidatus Methylomirabilota bacterium | reverse complement strand
CCTTCATCCTCTCCCCCCCGAGGGGGAGAGGGCAGGGTGAGGGGGAGAGGAGAAGCGCAATAACGCAAGCCTGACCCCAGCGGTATAATCGGGGCGCCGTGGGGATGACGATCACCGAAAAGATCCTGGCCGCCCACGCGGGCAAGGCCGCCGTGGAGCCCGGCGAGTTCATCGTCGCCCGCCCGGACATGGTCATGGGGAACGACCTCTCCACCGCCGGGGCCATCGGCGTCCTCAGGAAGATGGGCGCGGCGAAGGTCTTCGACCCCGAGAAGATCGCGATCGTCTTCGACCACATCGTCCCCGCCAGGGACATCCAGGCGGCCGACCTCCTGAAAGGCGTTCGCCAGTGGGTCAGGGAGCAGGGAATCCGCCACTTCTTCGACGAGGGCCGGCATGGGATCGCCCACATCATCCTGCCCGAGCAGGGGCTCGCGCTGCCCGGCAACCTGATCATCGGCGGCGACAGCCACTCCTGCACCTACGGCGCGGTGGGCGCCTTCTCCACCGGCGTGGGCCACACCGACCTCGCGGGGGTCCTGGCCCTGGGAGAGATCTGGCTCAAGGTGCCGGCCTCGATCAAGTCCACCTACCACGGCACACTCGGGCCCTGGATCATGGGGAAGGACCTGATCCTGGCCACCATCGGGAAGATCGGCATCGACGGCGCCCTCTACCAGGCCATGGAGTTCAGGGGGCCGGCCCTGGCGACGCTCGGCATGTCGGAGCGCCTCACGATGTGCAACATGGCGATCGAGGCGGGCGGGAAATCGGGGATCGTCGCGCCTGACGAGGTCACGCTAAGCTACGTGAGGGAACGCGCTACGCGCCCGTGGACCGTCTATCAGTCCGACCCTGACGCCCGTTATGTCGCGGAATACGACTTCGAGATAACCGGGATGCGCCCCCAGGTGGCCAAGCCGTTCTCTCCCGACAACGTGGTCCCCGTGGATGAGGTGGCGGGAACGCCGCTGGACCAGGTCTTCATCGGCTCCTGCACCAACGCCAAGCTGGAAGACCTCCGGATCGCCGCCCGGATTCTCCGCGGCAAGAAGGCTCACGCCGGGACGCGTCTCATCGTGATTCCCGCCAGCACGTGGATCTGGAACCAGGCGCTGAAGGAGGGCTTGCTCGAGATATTCGCCGAGGCCGGCGCCGCCGTCTCGACGCCGACCTGCGGGGCCTGCTTCGGCGGTCACACGGGGGTCCTGGGCGCGGGTGAAGTGTGTCTTTCAACGTCCAACCGAAATTTCGTCGGCAGGATGGGTCACCCCACCGCCCAATCCTACCTGGCGAACCCCGCCGTGGCGGCCGCCTCGGCGATCAAGGGGTGCATCGCCGCCCCCGAAGAAGTGCTCTGATGATCCGGGGGCGGGTCTGGAAGTTTGGAGACGACGTCAACACGGACGTCATCATGCCCGGAAAGTACCTGGCGATGCACGATCCGGCCGAGATCGCGCCCTACATCATGGAAGGGATCGATCCAGACTTCGGCAAGAAGGCCAAGCCCGGAGACATCATCGTGGCGGGAAAGAACTTCGGCTGCGGCTCCTCCCGGGAAACCGCGCCGGGCGGGCTCAAGGCCTTCGGCATCGGGGCGATCATCGCCCCCACCTTCGCCCGCATCTTCCTCCGCAACGCGGTGAACATCGGGCTCCCGGTGCTGGAGTGCCCGGCCGCGGCGGCGGACATCAGGGAGGGGGACGTGGTGGCCGTGGAGATGGCGACCGGGCGGATCACCGACGAGACGACCGGCAGGACCTATCAGGCCTCGCCGTTCCCGCCATTCCTGCAGGAGCTGATCGCCGCGGGCGGCCTCATCCCCTACGTCCGCCGCCGCCTCGGCGTCGCCTAGCGCCCCCTCCACCCGAGTTTCCTTCTTTCTTTGCCGCCACTCCCGGCGCTTTCGGTTATTCTGGCCGGAAGCCGAACCCACCGTTTCGCAACGCCTGTCTTTACCGGAGCTTATGCCGGAACGCAAGCCCCTTCCAGGGCGGGTTTTTCTTGTCCCCCGGGCGGGCCCCGTGTTAGATTGGAAGCCCTACCGTCCCGTGCGGGGACGGAAGTGTCGTCCGGACCTGACAGGGGGTCGTCCGATGTTATTCAACGTGCTCGCCGGGATGTTCTCCAACGACCTCGCCATCGACCTGGGCACGGCCAACACGCTGGTCTACGTCCGAGGCGAGGGCATCGTCCTCAACGAACCCTCCATCGTCGCCATCCACCAGGCCGACGGCTCGGTGCAGGCCGTGGGGCACGAGGCCAAGGCCATGCTGGGCCGGACGCCCGGGAACATCGTCGCCATCCGCCCCCTGAAGGACGGTGTCATCGCCGATTTCGACGTCACCGAGAAGATGCTCCACTACTTCATCGCGAAGGTGCACCGGCGCCGCACGCTGGTGCACCCGCGGATCGTCATCGGCGTGCCCTCAGGCATCACACAGGTGGAAAAACGGGCCGTGCGGGACGCGGCCATGCAGGCCGGGGCGCGCGAGGTCTATCTGATCGAGGAACCGATGGCCGCGGCCATCGGCGCGGGGTTGCCCATCCAGGAGCCGGGCGGCAACATGATCGTTGACATCGGGGGCGGGACCACCGAGGTGGCCGTCATCTCCTTGTCAGGGGTCGTGTACTGCAAGTCCGTCAGGATCGCAGGTGATGAGATGGACGAGGCCATCGTCCAGTACATCAAGAAGCACTATAACCTCCTGGTGGGAGAGCGGCGGTCGGAGGATTTGAAGATCCAGCTCGGGTCGGCCTACCCCATGGGGACGGATCGGAAGACCATGGAGGTGAAGGGGCGCGACCTCATCGATGGGATTCCCAAGACCATCGTCATCACCGACGAGGAAGTGCGCGAGGCCCTCCGGGAGCCCGTCATGACCATCGTGGAGACGGTCCGCACCTGTCTCGAGCGGACGCCGCCGGAGCTGGCGGCGGACATCGTGGACAAGGGAATCGTCCTCACCGGCGGCGGGGCGCTGCTCCGCGGCCTGGATCTCCTCCTCCGCCAGGAGACGAACCTTCCCATCACCGTCTCCGACGAACCCCTCTCCTGCGTGGCCCTCGGAACCGGCAAGGTACTCGACGAGCTGGATCTCCTCAAGAAGGTGGCGATCCCCGCCTAGTTCCAGTAGGACCCGCCCCGTGCGGGGGCGGTGGGGGGCAAGGGTCGCGACTGGGGGGTCGTCGGTGAGATATCGGAAGTACGCCGTCCTGGTGTCGGTGCTCCTGGTTTCTCTCCTGCTCCTGAGTCTCGGGACGCGGGGAGGGGGAATCGGGAGGCCGGGCGAACTCCTCGCGTTCTTCATCACCCCCCTGCAGGCGGCCCTGTCGAAGGTCCAGAGCTCCGCCTTCGGCGCCTGGTCCGCGTATCTCGACTGGAAGAACGCGCGGCGCGAGAACCAGGCGCTACGGGAGGAGCTGGAGCGTCTCCGTATCCAGTCCCTCCAGGTGGAGGATACCCAGCGGGAGAATCTCCGGCTGCGCCGTCTCCTCGCCCTCCGGGATCGCCTGCCCCTCTCGACGCTGGCGGGCGAGGTCATCGCCAAGGAGTGGGGCGGCTGGGTCCGGTCGGTCACGGTGAACCGGGGCCGCAGCGACGGGATCGTGCGGCTCACGCCGGCCATCGTCCCCGAGGGCCTGCTGGGCCGGGTGGTGGAGGTCCGCGCCCGGGCCGCGGTGATCCAGCTCCTGAACGATCCCTCGTCGGCCGTGGCCGTGATGGTGCAGCGCACGCGCACCGCCGGCGTGGCCGAGGGCGAGCCGGGGGGCGCGGTGCGCCTGAAGTTCATGGCCCGTGACGGCGGGGGCGTCCAGGTCGGCGACCTCATCGTGACCTCCGGGCTCGGCGGGGTCTTCCCCAAGGGACTGCCCGTCGGCCGCGTGATCGCCGTCGAGGACAAGGGCTCGGCCCTCTTTCATTACGCGCGGCTCCACCCCGTGGCCGACTTCGCCCGGGTGGAGGAGGTGCTCCTCCTCACGGGACAGACCGGAGCCGATTTGCTCCCCCATTTCTCCCTCGAACCGGGCGCCTGAGGGACCCTGTGCCACACGAATCTCGCCTCATGCAAGGGCTCGCGCAGGTTCGAGCGCCGGCTTTGCCACGACCCGCGCCACATGAAGTGGCGCGGGTGCCCGCAAAGGTGGCTCGCCTTCGCTCGCGCGTCTGGCCAGGGAACCGCGGGGGAGGTGTCGGAAGGGGGGCGGAGCCCCCCTCCGAGGATTAAGCCATGCGCTTCTCTCTCGCCCTCATGCTGCTCGGCGGCGGCCTCGCCCAGGGGAGCGTGGCGCCCGCGCTCCGGATCGGCGGCGTGGCTCCCGACATCCCGCTGATCCTCACCGTGCTCCTCGGGCTCAACCGGGGCCCGGAGGTCGGCTGCCTGTCGGGATTCGCCGTGGGGCTGCTGCAGGACGTGGCGGCCGGCGGCTTCGTCGGGGCTCAGGCCCTCACCAAGGCCCTGGTGGGCTTCGTCGCCGGGCTCAGCGGGGAGCGGCTCCTGGTCTCCAACCCGCTGGTCCAGGTGCCGGGGCTCGTGCTGCTCACCCTGGCTGAGGGGCTCGGGCGCTACTGGCTCCTCCAGCTGCTCCACTTCCCCGCCGCCTTCGGCGACGTCATGCTCCACGTGGTCCTGCCCCAGGCCCTCTACAACGGTTTCCTCGGCGCGGCCGGCGTCCTCGCCCTCAGCGTGCTCGAGGCCTACCGGAGCGGCTCCCCGTGGCGCTGAGGGGATTCGGCGGCGGCAGCGGCCCGAGGCGGGACCCGTTCCGCCGCCGGCTCCTGATCCTGACCGTCGGCACGCTGACGGTGTTTCTCGTGCTCCTGGGCCAGCTCTGGTACCTCCAGGTGCTCGAGGGCGCGCGGCTCCGGGACCTCTCCGAGAGGAACCGGATCCGGGTCCGGCCCGCCGCCGCGCCCCGCGGTATCCTGTTCGACAAGAACGGCCTCGCCCTGGTGGACAACCGCCCGGCGTTCACGCTCTCGCTGATCCCGCGCGAGATGGAGAACCGCGACACGGTGCTGGCCCGCCTCAGCGTGCTCCTCCGCATCCCGCTGGGGGAGCTGATGGAATCCCTGGCGCGGGTGCCCCCCGACTCGTTCATGCCCGTGCGCATGCGCCGCGGGCTCACGATGGAGGAGGTCGCGAAGGTCGAGGAGTGGAAGCTCGAGCTCCCGGGCGTCGTCGTCGAGGTGGAGCCCCAGCGCGTGTACCCCAGCCCCCGGCTGGGGGCGCACCTGCTCGGCTACGTTCGCGAGGTGAGCGAAGAGCAGATGCGGCAGGGGCGCCACCGGCGCGGCGACATGGCGGGGCAGAGTGGGCTGGAGCGGCTGCTGGACGAGTACCTGCGGGGGCGGGACGGCGGCGAGGAGATCGAGGTGGACGCCTCCGGGCGGCCGGTGCGCGTGGTGCGGCGCCAGGAGCCCCGCCCCGGCGCGCACGTCGTGACGACGCTGGATCGGCGGATCCAGGAAGTGGTCGAGCGCGCCATGGGAAACCACGCCGGCGCCGTCGTGGTGCTGGACGCCCGGAGCGGCGACATTCTCGCCCTGACCTCGGCCCCCGCCTTCGAGCTGGATCACTTCACGGGCGCCCTCGGCCGCGCGGCCTGGCTGCGCCTCGTGCGCGATCCGCAGGCCCCGCTCCTGAACCGCGCGATCCAGAGCCAGTACGCGCCCGGCTCGGTGTTCAAGATCGTCGTGGCCGCCGCGGCGCTCCAGGAGGGGACCATCACCCCGTTCGATCGCCTGCGCTGCGCGCCCACGTTCCAGCTGGGGACCCGGACCTTCAAGAACTGGGACGACACGGACTGGGGAGAGCTGGACCTCTACCGCGCCATGGTCCGCTCCTGCAACACGTACTTCTACCAGCTCGGCCTCAAGGTCGGGCTGGAGCCCATCGCCCGCTACGCCCGCGCCTTCGGCCTGGGGGCGCCCACGGGGGTCGCGCTGGCGGGGGAGAAGGCGGGGCTGGTCCCCGCGCCTCGCTCGCGGTCGAGGGCCGGCGACACCGTCAACGTCTCGATCGGACAGGGGCCCCTCCTCGTCACGCCTCTTCAGGTGGCGCGGATGATGGGGGCCGTGGCGACCGGGGGGATTTTGTGGAAGCCTCGACTCGTTCAACGAGTCGAAGCCGCCGACGGCAGGCTCCTCTACTCGGAGCCCAGCCAGATGAGCGGCTACGTCGATCTGTCGCCGGCCGTCTGGGCCTTCCTCCAGCGGAGCCTGTGGGGCGTCGTCAACGACGGAGGCACCGGCGCCGCGGCGCGGCTGCCGGGCATCGAGGTCGCCGGCAAGACGGGAACGGCGCAGCTCATCACCAACAGCGACGCCCGCCGCGGCCAGGACCACGCCTGGTTCGCCGCGTACGCGCCCGCCCAGGATCCTCAGGTCGTCGTCGTGGTGCTCGTCGAGCGGGGCGGCCGGGGCGGGCAGGCCGCGGCGCCCATCGCGCGGCAAATCCTGCACGGGATCTTCCTCGAACGGGTCGCCGCCTCCGCCCTGAGGGGATGATGTTCAAGGTCGATCGGCGCCTCCTCCAGAACGTGGACTGGCTTCTCCTGGCCACAGCGCTGGCGCTCGTCGCGCTGGGCCTCGTGACGCTCTGGAGCCTTTCGCCCGGGCGGCACGGGAGCGGGGCCGTCTGGCGCCAGCTCTCCTGGCTGGGGCTCGGGCTCCTCGCGCTGGTGGCGGTGGCCAGCGTGGACTACCGGAACCTGGCGCGGGCCGCGCCCGCCTTCTACGTGATCGGGATCGGCCTCCTGCTGTCGCTGTACGTCTTCGGCCGCACCGTGTCCGGCGCGCGCCGCTGGCTCCCGCTGGGGCCCGTCACGCTCCAGCCCGCCGAGCTGTTCAAGTTGATCTTCATCGTCACGCTCGCCTGGGCGCTGACCGCCCGGTGGGCCAACCCCCCCGCGCGCGCCACGCTGGCCGCGGCGCTGAGCCTGCTCGTCGTGCCGTTCGTCCTGGTGGTCAGGCAGCCCGATCTGGGCACGGCGCTCGTCCTGCTCCCGGTCTTCTTCGCGCTCCTCTTCGGGGCCGGCGTGCGGCTCCGGGAGCTCGGTTGGCTCGGGCTGGCCGGGCTCGCGGGGGCGCCGCTGGCCTGGCTCGTGCTGCGGGACTACCAGCGCGAGCGACTGCTCGTCTTTCTGGATCCGTTCAGGGATCCGCTGGGCAGCGCCTACAACGTGATCCAGTCCAAGATCGCGATCGGCTCGGGACAGCTCCTGGGCAAGGGGATCGCCGGCGCCACTCAGAGCCGGCTCGCCTTTCTCCCGGAGCGCCATACGGATTTCATCTTTGCCGTGTTCGCCGAGATGTGGGGGTTCGTGGGCGCCCTGCTGCTGCTGGCCGCCTACGCGTTCCTGATCCTCCGAGGTTTCGAGATCGCCGGCGCGGCGCGCGAGCCGCTGGGGCGGCTCCTCGCGCTGGGCGTCACCGCGCTCCTGGGGGCCCAGACCCTCATCAACATGGGCATGGTGATGGGGCTCCTCCCCATCGTGGGGATCCCGCTGCCCCTCATGAGCTACGGGGGCTCCTCCCTGGTGGTCACGCTCATGGCCCTCGGCCTCCTCCTCTCGGTGCGGATGCGCCAGTCGCTATGAGGTGTGGCCGTGGGTAAGCGCATCGTGGTCAACGTGGGAGTGACCGAGACCCGCGTCGCCGTCCAGGACGGCACCCTGCTCACCGAACTGCACGTCGAGCGGCGCCGGCATCGCTCCATCGTCGGCAACATCTACAAGGGCGTCGTCACCAACGTGCTGCCCGGCATGCAGGCGGCGTTCGTGGACGTGGGGCTCCCCAAGGACGCGTTCCTCTTCGCGGGGGACTACACCGCCAACCTGGGCGATTACGAGCGGCTCATGCTCGCCGAGAGCGAGGAGGAGGAGATCGAGGTCGAAGAGGTCGAACGCCGCGAGGCGTCCGTCCCCATCGAGGATCTCCTCCGCAAGGGGCAGGAGGTGCTGGTCCAGGTCTCCAAGGAGTCCCTGGGGACCAAGGGGGCGCGGATCACCTCGTTCATCTCGCTCCCCGGCCGGTACCTGGTGTTCATGCCGCAGGCCCAGCACATCGGCGTCTCCCGGCGGATCAAGGACGACCGGGAACGGGAGCGGCTGCGCCAGGTCGTGCGGGGGTTGCGGCCTCCCGCGGGAGGATTCATCGTCAGGACCGTGGCCGAGGGAAAGGGCGAGGAGGAGTTCGCCTCGGACATCCAGTTCCTCCTCCGCCTCTGGGAGCAGGTGCAGGCGCGGCACGCGCAGACCACCGCGCCCGCGCTCCTTCACGAGGAGGGGGACCTCATCTTCCGGGTCGTGCGCGACCTCTTCTCCCCGGAGGTGGAGGAGCTCCTGGTGGACACGCCCACCGCCTACCAGAAGTGCATGGAGTACACCTCTTCGCTCGTCCCCGCGCTGGCCCCGGGGGTGAAGCTCTACGAGGGGCGGGCGCCCGTCTTCGAGGCCACGGGCATCGAGAAGGAGATCGAGAAAGCGCTCCGCCGGCGGGTGTGGCTCAAGTCGGGCGGCTACATCGTCATCGATCACACCGAGGCCCTCGTGGCCATCGACGTGAACACCGGCAAGTACGTGGGCAAGCGCGACTTCGAGCAGACCGTCCTCAAGATCAACCTGGAGGCCGTCGGTGAGGCGGTGCGCCAGATCCGCCTCCGCGATCTGGGCGGGATCATCATCATCGACTTCATCGACATGGAGCGGGAGGAGCACCGCCAGCAGGTCTTCCACGCCCTGAAGAAGGCGCTGGCGGAGGACAAGGCGCGCAGCAACGTCCTCGAGATCTCCGAGCTGGGGCTGGTGGAGATGACCCGCAAGCGCGTGCGCCAGGATCTGCAGTCCCTGTTCTGCAGGCCCTGCCCGACCTGCAAGGGGAGCGGGGTGGTGAAGTCCGACCTGACGGTCGCCGCCGAGATCTTCCGCAAGGTGCAGGCCGCCGCGGCGGACCTGGGCGGGCAGGAGATCCTGATCCGCGTCAACCCGGAGATGGCCCAGCACCTCGAGGCCGAGGAGCGGGAGGGGCTGGAGCTCCTCCAGGAGGCGGTGCAGCGGAAGCTCACCCTCCAGCCGGTGGCCACGTTCGACCGCGAGGAGTACGAGATCATCGCCCGGTAGGGACGCCCGTGCCCGATGCCCTGCCCCTTCTCCCGACGACGGTGTGCGGCAGCCACGGGCTGCCGTCGTGGCTCTTCCTGGTGCGCGAGGCCGTTCAGGCCGACCGCCTGGGGCCCGCGGAGATCCAGGAGGCGTACGAGGACGCCGTGCGCATCGCGATCCGGGACCAGGTCGAGGCTGCGCACATCATCCGCCGCGAGTTAGGAGCGGCATGAAGAAAACCTCTCCGTCGCGCGTCAGCCCGGGAAAGGTGCTGGAGCAGCTCAAGGCCGCCGCCCGGACTGGGGACCGCACGGCGCTGGCTCTTGCGGTCGATCAGATGCGGACGCTGGCCTACTCGCCCCGCTACTGGGAGAAGTACCTCCACCTCCTGAGCCATCCTCTGGCGCGGCTGGTGGATCTCCTCGTGATCAAGCAGGGGGAGAAGATCGCGCGCCAGAAGGGGTGGAGCCGGCCCAAGCGCCAGCCGGCTCCGGGGCGAAAGCGCAAGGCGGGCAAGACGCCCCTGAAGGCGAAGCCGAGAGGCCGGCGGCAGGCCGCGGCCGGAGAGGTTCAGCCCTCCCTGTTCCCGGATTTGTATTAGCCTCGGAGGGGGGCGTTGCCCCCCTTCCGAACCTCCCCCCGGGAGAGATTGCGCGGGCAAAGCCCGCGCTCGAACGGAATCCATTGCCCGCTGGACAGCCTCAAAAGGGCAGGGGATACTGAAGGCCATGGAGCAGGAAAAACTCACGCTTCCCGTCAAGGGGATGCACTGCGCCTCCTGCGTGAGCAAGGTGGAAGCGGCCCTGGCGGGGGTGCCGGGCGTCGTCCAAGCCAGCGCGAATCTCGCCACCGAGAAGGCCACGGTGAGGCTCAATCCGGGGCAGGTGACGGTGGCCGATCTCAGGACGGCGGTCAGAGCCGCGGGGTACGAGATCCCCGAGGTGATCCCGACCGAGGCGGAGGCGCCCGATCGGGAGCGCGCCGAGCGCGAGAGGGAGAACCGCCTTCTCCGCCTGAAGTTCCTGGTTGGCGCGGCGCTCACGCTTCCCGTCCTGCTGGGAAGCTTTCCCCAGCTCTTTCCGTGGATGCCGGCCGTCTTCCGGTCCCCCTGGGTGCAGCTCGTCCTCACCACGCCGGTGCAGTTCTGGGTCGGCTGGCAGTTTCACCGCGGGTTCTGGAGCGACGCGATCCACCGCTCCGCCAGCATGAACAGCCTGGTCTCCATCGGGACCAACGCCGCGTACTTCTTCAGCGTGGCGGTGACGTTCTGGCCCCACACCTTCATGCGGCTCGGGGCCATGACCTACTACGACACGGCCGGGGTCCTCATGACGCTGATTGTCCTCGGGCGCTGGCTCGAAGCGCGCGCCCGCGGCCGGACGTCGGAAGCGATCCGCCGGCTGATCGCGCTGGCTCCGAGCACCGCGCGCGTGATCCGCGGCAGCGAGGAGGTGGATGTTCCCGTGGCCGAAGTGGTGACGGGCGATCTGATGCGCGTCCGCCCCGGGGAGAGGATCGCGGTGGACGGCGAGGTCGCGGATGGCGCCTCTGCCGTGGACGAGTCCATGCTGACGGGTGAGAGCATGCCCGTCGAGAAGCGCGCGGGGTCCCGCGTCATCGGCGGCACGGTGAACCGGACGGGGAGCTTCACCTTCCGCGCGACCCGCGTCGGCAGGGACACGGTTCTGGCCCAGATCATCCGCCTCGTGGAAGAGGCGCAGGGCTCGAAGGCCCCGATCCAGCGGCTGGCGGATCGGGTCTCCGCCGTCTTCGTTCCCATCGTGCTCGTCATCGCGGCGCTGACCTTTGGGGTCTGGTGGCTCTGGGGGCCCCAGCCCGCGTTTCTCTTCGCCTTGACCAACTTCGTGGCCGTCCTCGTGATCGCCTGCCCGTGCGCCATGGGGCTGGCCACGCCCACGGCGATCATGGTGGGCACGGGCAAGGGCGCCGAGCACGGCGTCCTCATCAAGAGCGCCGAGGCGCTGGAGCTCCTGCACAAGGCGCGGACGGTGGTGCTCGACAAGACCGGCACCCTGACCATCGGCCGGCCGGTCGTCACTGACGTCGTCCCCGGGGGCGGCATGAGCGCGGATGATCTGCTGGCCCTGGCAGCCGCCGCCGAGCAGGGCTCCGAGCACCCGCTGGGGGAGGCCATCGTCACGCGCGCCAAGGAGCTGGGGCTCGGGCTGCCGGCGGTCAGCGATTTCAGGGCGGTTCCCGGTCACGGCATCGAAGCGCGGGTGGGAGGACAGCGGCTGCTGCTGGGCAACGCGCGGCTTATGGCAGAACGCGGCGTGGCGCTCGGAGGACTCGAAGCGGTCACGCGGCGCCTGACGGAGGAGGGAAAGACCGCCATGTACGTGGCGCTCGACGGGACCGCCGCCGGCGTCATCGCGGTGGCGGACGTCCTGAAGCCGGAGGCTCGCCAGACCGTGGCCGCGCTCCACGAGATGGGCATCGAGGTGGCCATGCTGACGGGCGACAACCGCGTCACCGGCGAGGCGATCGCCCGGCAGGTGGGGATCGACCGGGTGCTGGCGGAGGTCCTGCCCGAGGACAAGGCGCGGGAGATCAAGCGGCTCCAGGAAGAGGGGCGGCTCGTCGCGATGGTCGGCGACGGGATCAACGACGCGCCGGCGCTGGCCCAGGCCGACGTGGGGATCGCCATGGGCTCGGGGACCGACGTCGCCATGGAGGCGGCGGACGTCACGCTGATGCGGGGCGACCTGCGGGGGCTCGTCACCGCGCTCCAGCTCTCACGCCGGACGATCCGGATCATCCGCGAAAACCTCGTGTGGGCGTTCGGCTACAACGTGATCCTGATCCCGGTGGCGGCCGGGGTGCTCTACCCGCTCTGGGGGATCCTGCTTTCGCCGATCCTGGCCGGAGCGGCGATGGCGTTCTCGTCGGTGTCGGTGGTGACCAACAGCCTGAGGCTCAAGCGGTTTCGGCCGGGGCTTGGGAAGGAGGTGGACGTCATGGCGACAGATCCGATCTGCAAGATGCAGGTGGACCCGGCCAAGGCGGCCGGCTCGTCCACCTTCAAGGGGCAGACCTACTACTTCTGCGCCCTCTCCTGCAAGGAGACCTTCGACAAGGCCCCCGAGAAGTACGCGACGAAATGAGCGCGGTCGGCTCGCCGTATCTCGAGCGGCGGGACCGCTACGAACGGGCGATGGAGGGGTGGGTGGACAACACCCACGCCGACGCCTTCACCCTCACCGCCCGGATCCGCGACGACGATCTCGGCGTCGAGGTCTCCGCGGTGGCGACGCCCTCGCCGGGCTACGAGATCAGGGAGGCGCGGGCGCGCGTCCTCTCCGGCGCCGCCGACCCGCAGATCGTGGCCGGCTTCGGGGCGCTGGCGGGCGGGCGAATGGTCGGCGGCTTCACGCGGCGCCTCACCGAGCTGACCGGCGGTCGTCCCGGCGCCCAGCATTTCATGGACGCGGCCATCGAGGTCGCGCGGCTCGCCCGCCAGGCCACCAAGCTCACGCCCGAGCGGGCCCGGACCGCCAAGGACGGCGCGTGGGCCTGCTGGCAGCTCGACACCGCGGGGTGGGTGGACCTGCCCGATTCGTGCTTCACCTACAGCGACGCCGGCAAGGCGCTCCTCGGGACCCGTCCCGTGACGACCTTCATGGTGCCCGAGCTCTATTGCCCGCCTCCCGGGGCCCGCGTCTTCAGCCGGAAGAAGGTGGCGCGCCTCGAGCGGAGCGGGCAGCGGCTCTCCCTCTACCATTCGATGTTCGACGAGGCGCACGGCTTCGAGATCCGCTACGAGATCGACCTTGACTCGGAGACCATCGTGCGTGCCGAGTCCGAGACTCC
>JBBTEL010000209.1:0-2485 GCA_038042325.1 Candidatus Methylomirabilota bacterium | reverse complement strand
TGGGCGAAGAAGCCCTCGGGAGAGCACGTGGCGCGGAAGTCCGGGACCAGCTTGACCACCGACGCGTGGTCGCCCCCTTTCAGCAGGTCGATGATCGTCTGGTCGTGGGCGCGATTGGTCTCGCTGGAGATGTGCGCCGGGTCGGGGCTGCTGTGCGCTCCCATGTCGTCGTACGACCAGAACCGATGCGAGAGTCCCCCGGCAGCCAGGATCACGACCCGCCGGTCGCTCTGCTCGACGGCGCGGCCGATGGCGGTGCCGAATTCCACATTGCGCTCGTGGGACGCCGTCTGACAGACTCCGATGGAGAGCACCCGGTGCTCCCGCTGAGGGTTCAGGTAATGCATCAGGTTCAGCGTGGGGTAGTGCAGGGCCATCCCCTGATAATCCGCCCCCTCGCAGCGAAGCCCGATCTTCTGAGCCTGCTCGACGATCGCTTCACCGAGCATCTTGTCGCCCCGGTAATCGTAGGCCAGGTCGTGGATCGCGCTGGGGAGCTCGTCCGACGTGTAGAGGCCGGCGAGATGCTCCGGGGTGTTTACGACGAAGCCGCGGGTCGTGAACCAGTGGGTGTCGAAGATGATAAAGGTATCGAAGCTGGCCGGCTGGATGCGCTCGCGGTAAATCTCCCGGAGCGCCTGGGGAAATGAAGTGTCGCGACCGGCGTAGCGGCTCCGACGTTCCGCTTCCGGCAGCATGATGCCCGGCACGTGGCTCAGCAGTCCCGCAGCGACTATCACGCCCATAGGGGGGCCTCCTTCTGGACGATCTTACACCGTGCGCGTCGCCCTCGCTTCGGTATAGCGCTCACCGCTCGATTGGCTTGGTGACAGGCTCGTGGGCGCCGTAGAAGTACATGCTGCGGCCGGCCGGGCCGCCCACCACGACGATCTCGAAGCACTCGGGCACCTCGAAAATCGGCAGCTCGAGGTCGGGGTAGCGGAGGAGCCACTGGAGGTCCGGCCGCCCCGCGATGAGCGTGGAGGGCTCCTTCGTCCAGCGGAGGAGCCTGAAGGGCAGGCGCGCGTGCTCGTAGAGGAAGCGGCGAACGTCGGCCTTGGACCAGCCGTGCTTGGCGATGATGGCGGCGTGCTCGGGGCAGAGCATGAGCAGGCCGTGGTCCCGGACCTCGACCTTGGTCCGGGGATCGGCCCAGTGGCCTTCGAGCCAGCGGCCGGTACTGCCGATGGCGATGTTCGTCGCGGCGCTCACGACGGTCTGGAGGAGCCGCTCCGGCGTCGTGTTGGCGAAGTCGAGGACGTCGGTCTGGCCGTAGACCGTCTGCACCGTGACCGCGCTCTCCGCGCGGTCGAACCCCTTCTCCACGTGGAACGGCTCCCAGGGGTTCGCCTCCTCGTTCTCGGCGGCGCAGAGGCTGAACTTGTTCGCGGAGCCGATGGTGTCCATGTCCATGAGCCCGGGGTAGGCCTGGCCCACGTTCATGTAGATCAGGCGCAGCGCCCGGCCGATCACCACGTTGGGGTAGGACTGGGCGCCGGGGCCCAGGGTACAACGGCCCGAGTTGATCCCCAGTTCCTTGGCGATGGGGCCGTTGACGAGGATGAGCGGCGCGTGGGGTCCCGTGGACATGGCCGCGATTCGGAGGAGGAAGCGCGGATCGGCGACGGCCTGCACGGCGGCGAGGACCACCGGCAGGTGCTCGGGCCGGCATCCGGCCATCACCGCGTTGATCGCGATCTTCTCGACGGTGCCAACCCCGAAGCCGGGCTCGAGCACCGCGACCACTTCGTCCCGCGCCCGGCGCGTGCCGCCGAGCATCCGCTCGACGCGGTCCAGGGTAGGGGGGACCAGCGGGAAGGCGTCACTCCAGCCGCGCTCGAGGAAGACCGCGTTCATCCGGTCAAGGGCCTCCAGGGTGTCCGCGCCCTCGATGGTCAGCCGCTCGGCCGCCGGACCCGCCGCCGGCGCCTCCACGATCGTCGCAGGAGATTCGGTCAGACCCTGGATCACCTGGTCGATGCAGCCGTCGATCGCGCGCCGGACCTCCTCCGGCGTCTGGTTGGTCAAGGGAAGGGGAACGACCGCGACGGGCAGGGCGGTCAGGCCGAAGGCCTGGGCGCTCCGCCGCGCGTCCTTGACGAAGCCCGCGGCCGTGAAGGAGACGGTGGGCACACCGGCCTTCTCCATCTCAACCATGTCGTGGACAAGCCACGACGTGCACGACCCTCAGTCGCTGGTGGTGCCGATGACGGCGTCGCACTCGACAGCGATGCGCTGGACGTCGGACGCGGTCGCCATGCGGAAGAGGCTCCCCACCTCGCCCCAGTACCGTTTGAACGTGACGCCCGGGAGGCGCTCAGTCAAGAGCTCGGCCGCCCGCGTCAGGGCGTGGTCGCCGCCGGCCTTGAGGTTCCAGTAGAGGCCGATCCGCTTGCCCCTGAGGTCGGACGCGCGGTGGGCCGCCTTGGCGGTGTGCTCAATCGTCGCCGCCTGCGGATTCAGAATTTCCAAGCGCATGAGAGGT
>JBBTEL010000208.1:14563-20455 GCA_038042325.1 Candidatus Methylomirabilota bacterium | reverse complement strand
TATCGGTGAAGCTTTTGAAGGATCAGGCTCTGGAGCAGGGAGGCGAAGGTGATGCCGGCCCGGAACCCGTAGGTCACGAGATCCTGGAGGCCCACCGGCCCGACGATAGGCCGCGCGCTTCGAAACAGTCCCCGGCTCTCCACGGGGGCGGCACGATAGGCTTCAAAAAACACCCGGCTCTTGGTGACCTCGGCCTGGTCGAGCGCGTGGGCTCCCCCTAAGAGCTCCGCCCCGACATAAATCTTGGCCAACCGCTCCACCTCCAAGGCTCGGCGCATGGCCTCTCGGAGGTCTCGTCCAACCATCACGGCGCCGTGGTTGGCCAGGAGCACCGCATTGTTTCCTTCGGCCAGCGCCGACGAAGCGACCCTGGCCAGCTCGTCGCTGGCTGACGGAGCATAAGGAGCCGTGGGAACCGGCCCGATGTCGGCAGCCTCGTCAATGAGGACCGGAATGGTCTTTCGAGCCACCGCGACGGCAGAGGCCCAGGTAGCGTGGTGATGAATGATGGCGTTGACGTCCGGCCGGGCTCGGTAAATCGCGACGTGGAGTCGCCATTCACTCGATGGCTTCCACCGACCTTCAGCCTCCCCGGATTCGAGATTCACGCGGACGAGGTCCTGTTCCGTCAGAAGGCGGTAATCTCGAGCAGATGGGGTGATGAGGATCGTTGGCTCGCCCGGGCACCTGACGCTGATGTTCCCCGAAGTGCCGTCCGTGAGATCCGCCTCGATGAGTCGCCATCCGGCCTCGATGATCTCCTGTGTGAGCCTCATAAGTACACCCCCCTGCGGTCAGAAACTGCTGGCACAGCTCCGCCCTCTCAGTTACAGGCCGGGGAACAGGCGCGGCGGCATCCAAAACCCCCAGGGATAGGTGAAGGAAAAATATCCGGCTACCATCCCTCGGGGTAGATTCGCGCTCTGCTGACGCTCAGCGACTCCCCCGCCGGCGGGTGGCCCCGCCCTTAACCGATGGAAGCAGCGAGCGATTTATAATACGGGAGTGGGAGGCCCGGCAACCTTTATTTGAGGCTCAGACAGGTGTCACGTCGGCGGCGTCGATCTCCACCGCCACGGACTGGCGGATCAGGCTGACGGAAAGCACCAGGCGGGTCGCACGCTCCTTCCTGACGAGCCGCCCTCGCACCCCCATCAGGGGCCCCCGGACCACCTCCACCTCCATCCCTTCCTTCAAGTAGGGATAGGGGTCGTACCGGAGCGTGCTCTCGACCAGGCTGCGGACCGCTTCGATCTCGGCGTCGGGCACCGGCTCAGCAGGCTGCCCTTTCATCCCCACCAGGTCCACCACGCCGAAGGTCTTGAGGACCTGAAGCCGGTCCCCGTAGCGAAAGCGCGCGAAGCAGTAGCCGGGGAACAGGGGGAATTGGACTTTCTTCTTGCGGTCCTTCCAGCGGCTCCAGCGCTCCCAGAGGGGGAGGAAGACCTCGACCTCGGGACGTCCCTCGAGCTGATCGCGCACGCGCTTTTCGTGCCGAGAGCGGGTGCGCAGTGCGTACCAGCGCGGTTCGTCTGAGGGCTCGGCCAACGCTTCTGCCACGAGAACCTTCCCCTTCGAACGGTCTTACGGGCGGGATTGCCTCACGCAGGGCGGAACTTCCAGAAGTAGTTGACCAGCTCCTCGCCCTCGTGGAGGCGGCGGAAGGTCAGCTCCACGGGCATCTCGAACGTGACGGTGGCCGGATCGCAGTCGGTGAGCTGGGCGTAGAAGCGCCCGCCGCCGTCCAGGTCGGCCGCGACCATCACCGTCGGCGGGTCCGGGTTCGGGACCAGGTGGTCCTTGGTGAAGGTGAAGACCTTGCCCCGACGGCTCAGCTTGTACTCGCGCAGGTTCTTGGACGAGCACTTCCAGCAGATGTGGCGGCGGGGGTAGGAGATGGCGCCGCAGTCGGCGCACTTCTGCCCGTACAGCCTGAAGTTCTGGCGCTCCTCGCGGAGCATCGTCGGCAGGCTCGAGAACGCCTTGATGACCTCGGTCTCCACATTCCGGCGGAAGTGGAGGAACTTCCCGTAGTGGACGAGCGGCCGGCCCTTGGCCAATTGCGCGCCGACGCCCCGCTCCCAGGAGACCTTCTCGATCAGCTCGGTCGCCTGGAAGAGCAGCGCCTCGGCGCCGTTGCCGTAGGATACGACGAGGATCCTGTCGCCGGGTTTGGCCTCCTCCAAGGCCGACGCCAGGCCGAGGAGCGGCGAGGCGACACCCGTGTTCCCGGCTTTGTTGATCACCGGCTCCTTCAGCAGGGCCGTCTCCGGGAATTTCAGCTGGCGCCCGAGGGCGGCGTGGAGGCGGAAGTCGGGGGCGTAGTAGGCGATCTTCGCGATGTCCTGGCGCTTCAGCCCCACGCGCGCCAGCAGGCCGTCCACCGCCTCGGGGATGTGCTTGTCGAGCCCGTAGGCCTTCACGAAGGTGGGGTCCCCCAGTTCGAGGAAGCGATCCCCCGCCTTCCGCCAGACGTCGGTGAACTCGTGGCTGGCCGTGTAGGCCCCCTCGAAGGTCGCGATCACGTCGCCCTCGCCCAGGAGCACCGCCGCCGCGCCGTCGCCGAGGAGGGTTTCCAGGTCGCTCCCCGGGACGGTGGGGCGCATGTCGCCGGCCGCGACCAGCGCCTGAGAGGCCGTCCCGGCCTTGATCAGGTCCAGCGCGAGCCGGATGCCGGTCGTCCCCGCTCGGAGCGAGCCGCCGAGATCGGCGGTCACGACCTCACTCCCGAGGTCGGCCACCGTTGCCAGGAGCGTGGCGGTGGACTTTTCGGTGTACGGCGGTGTCGTGGACGCGAAGAAGCAGGCGCCGACCTTCGATGGATCGCGGCCCGCTAACGCATAGAGCGCCGCCTCCGAGGCCATCGTGAGGCTGTCCTCATCGTAGTTGGCCACGGCCCGCTCGCCGCTTCCGCCACTCCCCCACACCTGGGCGAGCGTCTTCCCCGACAGGCGGTACCGCGGAATATACGCCCCGACGGCAAGTATCCCGATCATGGCATGGCTCCTCCCCCCTCACCTTGATCCTCTCCCCCTCGGGGGAGAGGGGAGGGTGAGGGGGCTTGTCTCAGTCCGCACCGAGGAAATAACGGCGGGGGTCGAAGAGGCGGATCAGCGCCAGCTCGTCGGGCGCGGGAGGATCGAAGCGGCGCAGCGCGGGGGCCACCCGGAGCTCCCAGCCGCACGTTTCCTTCGCCGCCCGCACCGCCGCCGCCTCCGGTTTCCCCGCGAACACGCCCGTCAGGACGAGCTCCCCGTGCTCGTCGGCCTTCTCATAGACGCCGTAGTCCGACACGACGGCCCTGACGCGGCGTCCAGGTCCGGTGATGTAGGGCACCTTGTCCACGAAGCGGTGCCGCCCCTGGCTGAGCGTCACGACCACTTCCCGCGCCGAGGAGGTGATGTCGTTGGCCCCGCCCGAGCCCGTGATATAGGTCACGCCCGGGATGATCGTCGAGTTGATGTTGCCGTGCTTGTCGATCTGGCCGGCCGCGAGGGAGCCCAGGCACTGGTTCTGCCGGCCGCCCATGAAGATGCCCATCACGTGGAAGATGTCGGTGAGCATCTTCGACGAGGGGAAGTTCCGGAACGAGAAGACGAAGGGCTCGCCGGGCCGAGGGAGGTACCCCACCATGCCGGCTTCCGCCATGAGCTCGATATCGACCCCGGCCTGCTTCAGCTGGTAGGCGGCAAGCCAGGCAGCCAGGTTCGAGTTGCCGACGCCGGCGAGGAACGCCTTGTAGCCGTGGGCCCGGACCTTCTCGGCCAGCAGGCGGGCCGCCGCCACGACCATCATCTCGGTGGGGTTGTAGTTCGCCCCCGCCGGAAGCCGATCGGAGAGCGATTCCAGCTCGGACACCCAGGCGTCCGTGTCGGCGCGCCCCTTGACCTCCATGATCTTCGCGTAGCCGAGCTTCGCCAGGTAGTGGGTCTGGGTCGGGATGTCGAGCATCCACTCCTTGATCCAGGCCTCCGCGGTCTCGGCCTTCCTGAAGGCCTTCCGCATCTCGAGGATCCAGTCCAGGTCCTCCGCGTAGCCTTCGAGCTCCGGGATGTTCATCCCGTACATGCCTCCGGGATGCGCGCCGAGCGGCGCCTCCACGACGGCCGCCACGTACTGCCCCGGCAGCTTCACCAGCGGGGCGTGGCGGCGGATGAACTCCGAGGAGACGATCTTCTCGACGGTGACGACGGCGCCGTGCCGGGCGGCCATGGCGCCGTAGAGGTTCTCGTTCATCGGCGGTGCGAGGACCGTGTTGCCGGCGCGGTCCGCGGCCCAGCCGTGGAGGAGCGAGACATCCGGCACGAGGGCCCGCGCGTAGCCGATCCGTCCCTCGGCGCCGAACGGGTCGTCGGCCGCCTGGAAGTCGCCCTGCCGGGTGTTGTCCTCCTCCATGGTGGAACCCAGGAGCGACCGCGTCGGGAGGAACGGCACCCCCATGGCCCCCGCCAGGAGGCGAAGGGGGAAGGTGAGCATGGACCAGTTCTGGACTTCCAGGCGTCCCTCCAGCACCGCCTTCGAGATCAGCGGGCTCGGCACCGGGAACGGGTAGCCCTCTCCCAGGAACGTGGTGATGATCCGCTTGACGAGCCCGCCATGGATCAGGGCCGTCCACGGGGAGCCGAGCCCCACGGTGGCGATCGTGAAGGCCGGCGACTTTCTCCACCACTGGCGGACGAGCTCGCGGACATGGACGTTGGCGCGCGCGTGGGCCGTCCCGAGGTGGAGCACTGACCCAGGCTTCACGAGGCGGCGCACCGCCTCCTCCAGCGTGGTCACCTTGTCGGGCCCCTCGCTGAGGGGGACTTCCAGCCTCCGCCGGATCACGTCTGAGTACGCATCGTTCAGCATCACTGTCTCCTCCCCCTCACCCTACCCAACTCGTATGCCCCTCACCTCTTCTCCTCTCCCCCTCGGGGGGAGAGGGATGAGGGAGCGCCCGTTACCCTCTCCCCCCGGGGGAGAGGGGAGGGTGAGGGGTCTAGCGGATCGCCAACGGGTTGATCGGCGAGCCCAGGCCGCCAGAGATCCTGAGCGGCTGGCCGACGAAGAGAAACTCGTAGCGCCCCTCCGCGGCGCACGCCGCGGCGAGATCCTCCAGCCAGAAGAGTTCCCCGATGGTGAGGCCGAGGTCGCGGATCAGGACGGGGTGGAGTGGCAGCATGGTTTTGCCGTCCTCGGCCGGCTTCACCTCGACCGCCACGTTGTCCACGCCGATGCACGCGACCTCCCGCGCGTGGAGCCACTCGGCGGCGCTCATGCCGAGCCCCGGCGCCAGGTCGTAGAAGCTCTCGCGCTCTTTGGCCGTCGCCCGGTTCCAGAAGGCGAGCCAGCCCGTGCGGATCAGGAGGGCGTCCCCCCGGCGGACCTCCACCCCCTGGGCGCGCGCCGCCCCTTCCAGATCTCCCGCAGTGACGGCGAACCCGCCGGGAAGATTTCCCACTCCCTTGTGCTTCGCGATGTCCAGGAGCACGCCCCGGGTGACGAAGTACGTGGCAAGGCGGTCGATGGAGCACTTCCGCGCCCCCACGTGGGGGTTGATGGCCTGGCCGGCGTCGTACCCGTTGTAGATCCGTCCCTCCCTGAACGCGTGGCAGAGGCCGTCCCACTGGGTGCCTGTCTGGGGCGACATGGAGATCCAGTCGTCGGCGAACTCGCTTTCGCCCGGCCAGCCGTGGTCGGCCACCCGGAGGCGCGCGCTCCGGACGAAGTGCTGCATCGGCGGACGGCTCGGGTCCGTCGGTGTGCGCGGGTTCAGGGGGATCGCGAGGCTCAGGACCTGCCCCTGCTTCACGAGGCGGGCGGCCTGGACGATGGTCTCGGGCGTGATGAAGTTGGCCGTGCCGATCTCGTCGTCCGCCCCCCACCGCCCCCAGTTCGACAGCGCGCTCA
>JBBTEL010000208.1:0-14463 GCA_038042325.1 Candidatus Methylomirabilota bacterium | reverse complement strand
CCCGCCCCCGCCGGATTCTCACGCTTCGTCATTTCCGGTGCCCGGTCTCCGCCCGCTCATTCGCTTGCCGGCCAACCGATCCGCCTGCGAAGACCTTGGCCTTGATCCGCGCCGGGACCCACGCGGAAAGGCGCCGGGCCACGGCGGCGCTCTTCTCGAGCACTTTCGGGTCCCCCGGCCAGTGCTTGAGCAGGAGCTCCCGGTCCAGATGGTTCAGGAGCCCGTCCACGATGACGGCGACCAGGATCACGTCATCCAGGTAGCCCACGAACGGGATGAAGTCAGGAATGAGATCCACCGGGCTCGCCAGATAGGCGGCCATGGCCCCCAGCGCCACCTTGGCGGTCCCGGGCACGGTTGGGTCGGCGAGGAGCCGCCCCAGGAGCCGCGCCAAGTTCGGAAGCAGAAGCAAGAGCTCTTTCACTTGAGGCTGTCGGCGACCAGCTCGGCGATGTCCCGGGTCTTGATCTTGTCGGCGACCCCCTTGCCCTTCACCCCGTCCTCGAACATCGTGAGGCAGAAGGGGCACGCCGAAGCCAGGACGTCGGGGTTTACCTCCATGGCGTGCTCCACGCGCACCTGGTTCACGCGGCGCCCCTCGTGCTCCTCCATCCAGACCCGGCCCCCGCCCCCGCCGCAGCAGAACCCCTTGGACTTGCAGAGGTGCATCTCGAGCAGCTCGTCGCGGCAGACCGAGCGGAGAACCCGGCGCGGTGGCTCGTAGATGTCGTTGTAGCGGCCGAGGTAGCACGGGTCGTGATAGGTCACCCGCCCCTCCCCCGCGCGCGCCACTCGGAGACGGCCCGAACGGACCAGCTCGTCCAGCAACTCTGTATGGTGGACCACGCTGAAGTGGCCGTCGAAATTCGGGTACTCGTTCCGGATGGTGTTGAAGCAGTGGGGGCACGCGGTGATGATCTTCTGGAACCGGTAGCGCTTCAGGGTCTCGATGTTCCCCTGGGCCAGCGTTTGGAAGAGGTACTCGTGCCCGATCCGCCGGGCCGGCTCGCCGATACATTTCTCCTCGTTGCCGAGGATGGCGAAGTCCAGCCCGGCGGCCTGGAGGAGCTTCACGAGCGCCCGCGCGACCTTCTTGTTGCGCTCATCGAAGGAGCCGTAGCACCCCACCCAGTAGAGGTACTCGGCCTGGCTCACGTCGCTCATGACCTTGACGCCCAGATCCTTCGCCCAGTCCGCCCGCGTCTGCCACGCTATCTGCCACGGGTTTCCGTTGTTCTCGAGGTTGCGGAAGGTCGGCTGCAGCTCCGCCGGGAAGCGCGACTCGGTCAGGACGAGCCAGCGCCGCATGTCCACGATCTTCGGCACGTGCTCGATGAAGACCGGGCAGGCGTCCACGCACCAGCGGCAGGTGGTGCAGGCCCAGAGGACGTTCTCGGTGATCACCTCGCCCACCATGGCTTTCTCAGCGTGGCCGTTGCCGCCCTTGCCGAGGAGCCTGGGGCCGCTCTCCAGGAGATGCTCCTGGAGGTCCAGGATCAGCATCTTCGGGTCCAGCTGCTTACCGCTGATGGTCGCCGGGCAGCCAGCGGTGCAGCGCCCGCACTCGGTGCAGTTGTAGAGGTCGAAGAGATCCTTCCAGGTGAACTCGCTGAGGGCGCCGACGCCGAAGGTCTCGGCGTGCTCGAGGTCCGCGCTCGGAAACTGCCCCTTGGGCGTCAGCGGAGCGAAGAAGACGTTGAAGGGGGCGGCCATGATGTGCAGGTGCTTCGAGTACGGGAGCCACACCAGGAACCCCACGAGGATCGCGGCGTGGGTCCACCAGGAGAGGTCGAAGAGCGTCTGGACGGCGCCGCTGGGGAGGCCCGCGAGGAGGTCCGCCAGCGCGTTCCCGGCGAAGGACCAGCGGTCGGTCGCCGCCGGCGCCAGAATGATCCGCGTGGCATCCGTGGCGAGATCCGTCACCATCAGGCCGAAAATCAGGAGCAGGATCACCAGCCCTTCGACGGAGAGCGTGAGGCGCTTCGGCTTCGTCACCAGGCGGCGGAAGGCCGCGTACGCCACCGCCGCGATGACCGACAGGCTGAAGACATCCTGGAGAACCAGGTAGGCCGGGGTGTCCGACAGGAACGGCAGGAAAAACCGCTCCGTGAACCCCTTCCCGAAGAACTCGAGCGTGCCGAGGGTCAGAATGAGAAAGCCCCAGAAGATCGTCGCGTGCATGAGCCCGGGCCAGAAGTCGCCGCGCAGAAGCCTCAGCTGGCCCAGGACGAAGACGAGGACCGCGCGAAGGCGAGCCGGCACGTGGTCCCACCGGGCGGCCGCCTTGCCCTTCAGCATGAGTCGAACAAGGTACGTCACGCGGTGGACGAGGAGTGCGAGCGCGATGACGATCAGCGCGTAGAAGAAAAGCCAGCCGGGGATGACCCCGTACCACTGGTGAGAGGGTGACATTCAGGGTTCCATAGTGCGTTCGGGCCCGGCGTCTGTCAAGGCGCCCGGCCCTTCAGAATCTCTTCAACCGCGGAGTAGGGATCCTTGCGGCCGTCGGCGACGGCTTCGAACGTGGCCGCGAGGTCACCGTCGGCGCCGAGCCGGCGGCGCACCTCGGCCGTGAATTCCTCGATCAGCAGCGCCTGGAGCTCGGCCCGGCGCCGCGCCTGGCGGCGTTTTTCGAGCGCGCCCGACGCCTCCAGCAGCCCCCGATGGCGCCGGATCTCGGCCAGGAGCTCGGCGATGCCCACGTCATTCTGAGCCTCGGTGGCGAGCACCGGGATCTCCCAGTCGATGTCCTTCGGCGCCTGGGGACTCGATCCCTGGAGGTGGGCCATGAACCGCAGCTCGCTCATCAGCGGATTGGCGCCCTCGCGGTCGGCCTTGTTGACGACCAGGATGTCCGCGACCTCCATGAGCCCGGCTTTCATCGTCTGGATCGCGTCGCCGGACTCGGGGACCAGGATCACCACCGTGGTGTCGGCCTGCTTGATGATGTCCAGCTCAGTCTGCCCCACCCCGACGGTCTCGACCAGGATCCACTGCTTGCCGAAGGCGTCCAGGAGCTTGATCACGTCGCTGGTCGCCCGCGCGAGGCCGCCCAGGCTCCCGCGCGTGGCCATGCTCCGGATGAAGACCTCCGGGTCCAGCGTGTGCGACTGCATCCGGATCCGGTCCCCCAGCACCGCCCCGCCCGAAAACGGGCTCGACGGATCCACGGCGACGATCCCGACCGAGGCTCCCTCGGCGCGGAGGAGGGCCGTCAGACGGTCCACGACCGTGCTCTTGCCGGCCCCGGGCGGGCCCGTGATCCCGAGGATGTAGGCCCGCCCCGTGCGCCCGTGCACCCGGCGCATGATCTCCGCGACGGGCCCCGAGCGGTTCTCCACGCGGGTGATCAGCCGGGCGAGCGCCAGCCGGTCTCCCGCCAGCATCTTGTCGATCAGGGTCGCAGTCTTCGCGTCGATCATGGCCATCGAGTCTAGCACGCGCGCCCCTCACCCTGCCCCACTCGAACGCCCCTCACCTGCATCCTCTGCCCCTCACCCTGCTTCTCCCCAGGGGGGAGAAGAGAAGAGGTGAGGGGTGTTCAAGTTGGCCTGCATGAGCAGCGCGTCCTCGCCGGTGTCGAAGTAGTACCCCTTGCGGCGGCCGACAATCTGGAAGCCAAGGCCCTCGTACAGGCCCACGGCCTCCGCGTTGTTGGGACGCACCTCGAGGAGGGCCAGGGTGAGCCCGCGGCGACGGGCGTCCTCCAGGGTGGCTGTCAAGAGCGCGCGGGCGATCCCCTGGCGCCGCCACTCGGGATGCACCGCCAGGTTCGTGATGTGGATCTCCGGGGGGACCTCCCAGAGGCAGAGATAGGAAAGGACCGACGGCGCCGGCGGGGCGCCGCGCGCGACCCAGCAGCGGGCGGACGGGTTCTGCCTCATCTCGTAGAGGAACGCTCCCCGCGACCAGGGCGTGGGAAACGAGATGCGCTCGATGGCGAGCACCTCGTCCAGGTCGGTCGGCGTCAGCGGCTCAAGAGACCAGGAGGGCACGGCGGCGCTTGAGCTCGGCTTCGGAGGGCCGGAGGTAGAGCGGCGTCAACGCGGAAGCGTCCACCGTCCGCCCCGCGAGCAGGAGCGCGTGGCCGAGGGCCCCCACGCAGCCCGGCGACGGAAGCCGCCGGCCGGCCGGCGCGAAGCGCGCGTTGTCCCCAAGCCGCGCTCGGAGCAGCCCGCCGAGAGTCTCCACAGTGTCCCCGACGAAAATGACCGGCCCCCTGAGCCGGTCGCACAGCGCATCGGGGGCCAGCGCCAGATACTCCCAGTCGCGACTCATCGCGTCGCCCGCCCAGTGATAGAGGCTCGCGTACACTTCGCCCTTCTTGGCGTCGAGGACGGGGCAGACGGGGTGAGCCGCGAAGGGCAGCGTGGCGGCCAGGGCGTCGAGGGTCGGGACGGCGGCGACGGGAATCCCGAGCGCCAGGGCGAGGCCCTTCACCGCGCTGATCCCGATCCGGAGGCCGGTGAAGGAGCCGGGGCCGATCGCCACCGCCAGCCCCTCCAGTTGCTCGGGCTGCCAGCCGGAGAGGCGGAGCAGGTGATCCACGGCCGCCATCAGGCGCTCGGAGTGGGTGGCCCGGATGTTCAGGGTGTACTCGCCTACCACGCGCTCCCCGTCCAGGAGCGCGGCCCCGCCCGCCAGCGTGGAGGTTTCCACAGCGAGAATTCGCATAACACGGCCAGTCTACATCTTCCACTTTCGGGTTGACAAGGCGCGCACCCCACGCCAACATGGTCGCAAATTCGAAGGGTTGCCAGCGCGTGACGAGAAGGTGGCTGGGGGGAGTGGCGCTGGGTGTGGGCTTCTTTCTGTCGGGGCCCGCCTCAGCGCTGGCCGGGCCCGCGGTCGTGTCGGCCATCTTTGTGGGCTCGCACGAGGGGCGCTTTCAGCTTGAGATCCGGGGCTCCGAGCCGCTTGACTATGTCGTGATCGAAGGGGCTGAACCGTTCAGCGTGAGCCTGCTACTCCTCAACGCAACCTTCGACTTCCCGCTGGAGGAACGCCGGTTCCCCGGCCCCGGGCTCACCAGAATCCGGACAGTGGTCCTCGAGCGCGAGGGAAGCCGCCTCGGCCGCCTCGATCTCACGTTCGCCAAAAGCGCCCCCTTCCGCGTCATCAAGGAGGGAACCCGGCTCCTCGTCCGCGTGGACACTCCGCCTCCGCCGGGCGGCCTCGTTCTCGCCGCGCCCGGGAGGGAACCCGTCGCGGCATCCCGACCCGCCCCGCCAGAACCCCCGGCCCGACGGACGCCGCCACCGCTGCCGGCGCCCGCCGCCCTCTCCGCCCCGCCCGTCCCCCTGATCCTCGAGCTCAGGCCTGAGATCGTGGGAGACGACGTCCAGGTCATCATCCAGGCCGACGGGCCCCTGGCCTACAAGAGCTTCGCCCTGGACAAGCCGTCCCGGGTCGTGGTGGAGTTCGAGCGGGCGCAGTTGGCCAGGGCGGACGACACGATCGAGGTCGGCAACGCCATCCTGAGGCGGATCCGCTCGTCCCAGTCCAGCCCGACGTCGGTGCGCGTCGTCCTGGACCTGGCGCGCCCCCGGCCCTTCTGGATCGAACCGCAGGCCGAGGGCGTGGTGATCCACCTGGGCGCCGCCCGCCGGCCATGAAGCTCGACCGCTTCTGCAACAATCCGGCGTGCGAGGGGTGCGATGTGCTGCTCTCGCCGCGCCAGGTGCTGAGAAAAGGCGGGCAGGAAGTGTGCCCGAAGTGTCTCGAGCCCCTGGTCATCCGGTCCGCGCGGCCCCGGCCGCGCCTGACGAAGACCCCGCCCCCCTCCCACCATCTTCAGGAGAGTGTCGAATGACGCCACCCCAAAAGAAACAGGACGCGGTGCTGGACGACGAGGCGCGCGAGAAGATCCATCTCGACATTCTCAAGCGCACCGGGGCCTATCACGCCAACGATCACATCCTCCTGCCCTCCGGCCACCACACGGGGGAGTTCATCGAGAAGACTCTCGTCACCACCGAGCCGTCCTTCACCGAGGGGCTCGGCGCCGTCATCGCCAAGCACTTCGCCCAGTGGCCGATCGACGTTGTGCTCTCGACGGGGCCGGGCGCCGTCATCCTTTCCCACTGCGTCGCGCGCGCCCACCCGTCCCGCCCGCTCCTGCTGTACGGACTCAAGGGGATGACCGGGGGGAAACGGAAGGTCACCCTGCCGGCCGAGTTCCACCGCCTGATCCGGGAGGGGACGAAGGTCCTGCTGGTGGAAGACCTGGTCAGCACGGGAAGCACGCTGAAGCTCCTGATCGAGCTGGTGGAGCGCCACGGCGCCCAGGTGGTGGGGATCGGCGCCCTCTGGCGCCGGACCAAGAGGGCGGAGGTGGCAGGCAAGCCCGTCTTCAGCCTCGTGGCCCGCGACTTCCCCGCCTACCCGCCCGAGACCTGCCCCCTCTGCAAGAAGGGCATGCCGCTCAACGAAGAGTTCGTCAAGCGGCGCGAGCACCGCAAGCCCTCCTCGACGCAGGAAAAGGAAGAAAAATAAACCCCCTCACCTTCATCCTCTCCCCCTGAGGGGGAGAGGGCAGGGTGAGGGGGTCAAAGCAGCCCTTAGGCGACTAGGCGGTTTCCCAGAGCCCTTCGGTCACGCCGGCCTTCCGGTAGGCCATCCGAATCCGCTCAAGGTTGTCGGTCACCAGGAGCCCGATCTGGGCGAAGGGCTCGAAGATCGGCCCCTGGTCCCCCAGAACGGGGAAAGAGACTTTGGGGAGTTTCTCCAGCCGGGCCTGGAGGGCCTCGGCGGCGGCCGTGAGCTGGGCGTACACCTCTTCCTTCCCCTGCTCCACGCGCTTCACGACCGGCATGACGAAGCAGTCCACCGACTCGCGGGCCCGGGCCAGGGCGTCTTCCGCCTGCTCCACCAGCCGCTCGGCCAGCGGGACCACTTTCACCCCCAGCTCGGTCAGGAAGGTCTGGAGCAGCTGGCCCACCTTCTCCTTCAGGAGCGCCTCGGGCACGCCGATGGTCTGAAGCGCGCGCCGGCCGAGACTCGGGGTCTCGCCGTAGAGCCGCTCCTTGAGCCACTGGACGTGGGCCCGGTTCTCTTCGTCCTTCCACCAGTCCCGGATCATCTTCTTGCCCCAGTACCGGATGATCGCGTAGTACACGTCGCGCTTCAGGAGGCGCTGGGTGATGCCGCCCCAGGAGTAGAACTTCTGCATGGCCTTGATCGCCCCGATCTGGAGCTCGTAGGGGGAGAGCCGCCGCGGCTGGTGCACGACGTGGTGGCCGTCGTAGAGGGACCAGTTCCGACTGATCACGTACTTGTCGCCCTTGGCGTAAAGGGTGTCCCAGTCGGGGGAGCCGGGGATCGGGGTGAGGATCATGAACTGGATGGAGTCGATGTCGTGCTTCCGGGCGAAGGCGGTGGTGGCGTAAAGGGTCTCCAAGTCGTCCTCGTCCGAACCCACCACGAACATCCCGTGGATCTTGATGTTATGGCTGTGGAAGCGCTCGATGGAGCGCTCGATCTTGGCCAGGTCCTGCTTCTTCTGGAAGAGCTTGAGGGTCCGCGGGTTGATGGACTCGAAGCCGACGTACACGTTGAAGCAGTTGGAGTCGCGCATGAGCTGGAGCAGCTCGGGGTCGTCCACAGTCTCCGTCCGGACCTGGGCCCCCCACTGCGGCGTCAGGCCGGCCTGGATCATCCGGGCCAGCAGCTCCTTCACCCGCTTCTTGTTGGCGGTGAAGATGTCGTCGGCGAAGAAGGTGTAGAGGTCGTCCCGGTGGATCCTGAGCTCCTCCAGCACCCGGTCCAGCGAGTGGGTCCTGAACGCGTGGCCGTACATCCCGGGGACCGAGCAGAACGTGCAGGAGAAGGGGCACCCGCGCGAGGTGGCGATGGAGACCACCCCGCCCGGCCTCCAGCCGGTGATCAGGTGGTAGTCGGGGATGGGGGTCACGTCCAGGTTGGGGATCTTCGGTCGCTCCGGGTTGTGGACCGCCCGGCCGTCCCGGATGAAGGACAGGTTCTGGATCTTCTCGAACCCCTCCCCGCACTGAATCGCGTCCACGAGCTCCTGGAAGGGGAACTCCCCCTCCCCCTTCACGACATAGTCGGCGTGCTCCAAGCCCTCGTCGGGGAGGAAGCTCACGTGGGTCCCGCCGAGGACGGTGAGGATCCCGGCCTCCCTGACCTTGTCGGCCAACCGGTAGGACTGGGGGGCGGTCGAGGTGATGGCCGAGATCGCCACCAGATCGGCGCTCAGCACCTCGGTCATGTCGACGGGGTGGATGTCCTCGATGTACACGCGGACGTCGTAGCCCTTGGCCCGCATGATGGTGGCGAGCAGGACCGACCCGAGCCGGGGGATGGGGACGCGGCTGTACACGTGCAGATGCGTGGACTTGGGCTCGACGAAGACCAGTTTTTTGAGCTGACGGCGCATGAGGGAGCCCTCCATCGCGGCGAGATTCACGGTAGGCAAGTTGGTCAACCCTACCACCCGGCGGGAGGGGTTGTCAACAGCGGTCTCTCCCCTCATCTTGGGGGTCCTAGCGCCCGCACCCCCTCCATCTTGTATTTTCCGCTTGACAGCTTGTCCGCCCTCTTCTACGATCCGGCTAGCAACACCTCGATCGAAGGGAGGTGACAGGGTGAAGAAGAAGAAGCCCAAGAAGAAGAGGTAGGCGCCCCTTGGCGCTCGGCCCTGTCGGCCCCATCCCGGCAGGGCCGCACCATCTGTGAAGAAGACCTCAGGGCTACTTCGGGGACTTGATGGCGGGCTTGGCGGCGGCGACGGCGGCGGGCTTCGCGGCGGCTTTGGGCTTTTCCCCTTCCTTCAGGAGTCCCTTCACCTCGTCCATGAATTGTGAGATGTCCTTGAACTGGCGATAGACGGAGGCGAAGCGGACGTAGGCCACCTGGTCCAGCTTCTGGAGGTGCTCCATGACGAGATCGCCCAGCTCGAGGCTCGAGATCTCCTTCTCGGCCCGGTCGTGGAGGCGCGCCTCGATGTCGGCGACCACGTCGTCCACGGCCTGCACCCCCACCGAGCGCTTCTCGCACGCTTTGAGGATCGACGAGCGCAGCTTCTGGCGGTCGAAGGGCTCGCGCCGGCCGTCCTTCTTCACCACCATCGGCAGCACGTCCTCGATGTACTCGTAGGTCGTGTAGCGCCGCCGGCACTTGAGGCACTCCCGGCGCCGGCGGATGAACTCGCCGTCCCGCCCCACGCGGGAGTCCACCACCCGGTCCTCGGGATGGCCGCAGAACGGGCACTTCATTTCAGACGCTCCGGGTAGAGGGGGAACTTCGACGTCAGTTCCTGAACCTCTCCGCGCACCGCCGCCTCCACCGAGGCGTTCCCCAGGTTGGTGAGCACCCGGTCGATGAGCGCGGCGATCCGCACCATCTCGGGCTCCTTCATCCCGCGCGTCGTGACGGCGGGCGTGCCGATCCGGATGCCGCTCGTCACCATCGGGCTCCGCGTCTCGAAGGGGATCGTGTTCTTGTTGACCGTGATCCAGGCCCGATCGAGCGCTTCCTGGGCGTCCTTCCCCGTGATCCCGCGATTGGTCAGGTCCACCAGCATCAGATGGGTGTCTGTGCCGCCGGAGACCAGGCGGTATTCCCGGGCGATTAGCGCCTCGGCCAGAGCCCGGGAGTTCTTGACGATCTGGTGCTGGTACTCCCGCCACTGCGGCGTCAGGGCCTCTTTGAAGGCCACCGCCTTCGCCGCGATGATGTGCATCAGCGGCCCGCCCTGCACCCCGGGCATCACGACCTTGTCGAGGGCCTGGGCGTGGGTGGCCCGGCACATGATCATGCCGCCGCGCGGGCCGCGGAGGGTCTTGTGGGTCGTGGTCGTGGTGAAGTCAGCGTACGGGATCGGGGAGGGGTGAAGGTTGGCGGCAACCAGCCCTGCCGGGTGGGCGATGTCCGCCATGAGCGCCGCGCCCACCTCGTCGGCGATCTCCCTGAACGGCTTGAACTCGATCGCGCGCGGGAAGGCCGAGCCGCCGGCGATGATGAGCTTGGGCCGGTGCTGCTTGGCCAGGTCGCGGACCTGGTCGAAGTCAATGAGTTCGGTGTCCTTTCGGACCCCGTAGGGGACGATCGTGTAGAACTTCCCCGAGAAGTTCACCGGGCTCCCCATGGTCAGGTGTCCGCCGTGGGAAAGGTTCGGCCCGAGCACGGTATCCCCGGGCTTGAGAAGCGTGAAATAGACCGCCATGTTGGCCTGGGAGCCGGAATGCGGCTGGACGTTGGCGTGCTCGCAGCCGAAGAGCTCCTTGGCGCGCGCGATGGCCAGCTCCTCGGCGATGTCCACCACCTCACAGCCGCCGTAGTAGCGCCGCCCCGGGTAGCCTTCGGCGTACTTGTTGGTCATCACCGAGCCCATGGCTTCCAGCACCGCCTCGGAGACGAAGTTCTCCGACGCGATCAGCTCGAGGTTCCGCGCCTGGCGCTCCGTCTCCGCGCGGAGGGCCTTGGCGATCTCCGGGTCCACCTGCTCGAGCCGTCCCATGTCCCTACTCTTCCCCGCCCTGCAGGTGGCGGCGCTCGATCTGGGCGATCTTGCCCAGCCGCCGCTCGTGGCGGCCGCCGGCGAACTCGGTGCTGAGCCACATCTGGAGAATTTCGAGCCCCAGTTCCCTGTCCATCAGCCTGCCGCCTAGGGTGAGGATGTTAGCGTCGTTGTGCGCGCGGCTCATCCGGGCCATGAACGGGTCCGAGCAGAGGGCCGCCCGGATGCCCGGGACCTTGTTGGCGGTCATGGCCATGCCGATGCCGGTCCCGCAAACGAGGAGGCCGCGCTCGGCCTTGCCCGAGGCCACCGACTCCGCCACCTGGAGGGCGTAGTCGGGGTAGTCCACCGATTCAGGAGAATGGGTGCCGAAGTCCAGGATCTGGTGGCCGGTCTCGATGAGCCAGGCCTTCAGGGCTTCCTTGAGTTCCCAGCCGGCATGGTCGGCGCCCAGGGCAATCACCAGCATGACGTCCCCACGGTAAAACCGGCCTCACCACAAAGTCAAGGGGAAAGCCTGGCGACCCCCCCAATGGGTGGAGGTTTTAGCGGAGGGGGATAGTCTCCCCGGCCCTGGCCACGGCCGCCATCCACCCGAGGTCCCCCGCGATCTTCGCCCGGAGGGCCTGGGCGGCTTCGGGCTCGCCGTGGACGATGTAGGCGGAGGATCTCGCCCTGATCGGCGTGGGCCGAGTAGGCGTCGTGAGAAGCTCGTCCAGAGGAGTCTTCCCGGTACGAGGGGACTCCTCGTATCTGGCGTTTGGTGCCGGAACTGGCCGCGAGCGCCCCTCAAGGAGCTATGTGGGCCACAAGATCCAATCAGCCCAATTGCAGGTCGCAGATCGACACCGGAAATCGGCTCGGATGAATTCCTTTTCCGTGGGGTCACCGTGCGTAGTGGCAGGCCCGAAAAAGGTACGGACGACCGGGCCCTCGCAGTCGGGGCAGCGCCAGGACACCGGCTCACCGCCCTTGGCCTCGGTCGCCTCCAGCGGGGGCGCCGTGCAGACAATTGCCTCGTGGAACGGCGTCCGCTCTGGCTCCTGTCGTTTTGTCGGCGTTCGTTGCCCCCACCCGGTCCTCACGAGTTTCTCCTTTCCCTGGGAAAGTCTCCCTGGGCTGCCCGTCTAGGTGACGAGCCTTGCGATCTGCCCACTATGACGTGCAAGAGAAATGCCAGAGGAGATTCGAAGAAGGCCTGAGTAGAAATACCAAATTTATCAGCGTCTTAGACTGGAGGGGAGTTAAAGGCACCCGACTCCTACAAACAATAGGCGCCTTCGCTCTGACGTGAATTGTCAAGGGCCCCGGGCCTTAGCGGGGAGCGAAGTGCGCCGTAACGCGAATCAGATTCAGGTTCGGGAATCGTCCAGCGCGGTGGGGACCGTGGCGCCGGCCTCGGCGACCGTCGCCATCCACCCAAGGTCCCCGGCGATCTTCGCCCTCAGGGCCTGGGCGGCTTCGGGCTCGCCGTGGACGACATAGGTCATCCGGGGCGGGCGCTTGAACCCCCTGAGCCAGCGGAGGATTTCCCCCTGATCGGCGTGGGCCGAGTAGGCGTCGCTCACCATGATCGTCGCCCGGACCGGGACGTTCTCCCCGAAGATCCTGATCTCCTTGGCGCCGTCCCTGAGGAACCGCCCCCGTGTGCCCGCCGCCTGATAGCCGACGAAGAGGACGGTGGTCCGCGGATCGGGGAGGCGGTGGCTCAAGTGGTGCAGCACCCGGCCGCCCGTGGCCATGCCGCTCCCCGAGATCACGATCACCGGGCCGTCCACGTCGTTCAGGGCCTTGGAGTCCTGGACGCTCCTGGCCAGGTGAAAGCGCCGAGGGACAAACGGGCGCTTCCCCGCGCTCACTGCCTTGGCCAGGTCGGGGTCCTCCTCCTCCGGGTGCTGGGCGTAGATCACGGTGGCCTCGATGGCCATGGGGCTGTCCAGGTACACCGCCAGGGCAGGAATCCTCCCGGCCTCCTCCAGCTCGCGCAGCGTGTACAGGATCTCCTGAGAGCGCCCCACGGCGAAGGCCGGGATCACGAGCCACCCCTTCTGGTCCACCGCGCGATTGACCGCCGCGACCAGCACGGCAGCTGGATCCTCCCTGGGATGGAGCCGGTTGCCGTAGGTGGATTCGACGAGGAGGATGTCCGCTGCGGCCACAGGCTCGGGGTCGGGCATGATCGGGACGTTGTAGCGCCCGAGATCCCCCGAGTGCACGACCTTGAGATTCCCGACCCCGACCTCCATGATGGCGGCGCCCAGAATGTGCCCCGACCTGATGAAGCGCGCGCTCACCTGTCGCCCCACCGTCACCGGCGCATTGACCTTGACGGGGCGCACCAGACCCAGCGCCTTCCCGGCATCCTCCACGCTGAAGAGCGGGAGCGCGGGCGTGTGCGTGGAGGTGCCGTGGCGGTTGGCGTAGTCCGCCTCCTCCTCCTGGAGGTGGGCCGCGTCGGGGAGCATGATCCTGAGGAGGTCCGCCGTCCCGCTCGTGCAGTAGATCGCCCCCGTGAACCCGGCCTTCACCAGCCGCGGGAGGTAGCCCGAGTGGTCGATGTGGGCATGGCTCAGGAGCACGGCGGTGAGCGCACCCGGATCAAAGGGAGGCGGCGCCCAGTTCTGGAGCCGGAGCTCCTTCGGCCCCTGGAAGAGCCCGCACTCGAGGAGCAGGCGGATCTGGCCCGTGTCGAGGAGAAACTTCGAGCCGGTGACAGTGCCAGCGGCGCCGAGGAAGGTCAGGGACGGCGTCACTGGGAGCGCGATCCCTCTGGAGCGGCGTGCGCCCGGCGCGAGACGGGAAACGGCCCCGCGCCCTTGGGGAACTCGAGGGTCTCCAGTTGCGCGCCCTCCACCCCCGCCTTCACCAGCGCGGGGAGATTCAGACGCTCCTCAAGGCCCTGGACCTCCTCGGGAGCCATCCGTGTCGCGGGGTGCTTCGGAACGAAAAGGGTGCAGCAGTCCTGGTCGGGCTCGACCGAAATCTCAAAGGTCCCGAGCGCCTGCGCCTGGGCCGTGATCTCCTGCTTGTCCATGCCGATCAGCGGCCGGAGGATCGGAAGCATCGCCGCCTCATCGATGCGAGCGAGGTTCTGGAGAGTCTGGGAGGCGACCTGGCCGAGGCTCTCCCCCGTCACGAGGGCCTGGGCGCCCGTCTGCCGCGCCAGGGCCTCGGCGATCCTCACCATCAGCCGCCGGTAGACGACCACCCGCGCAGGCGGCGGGACGGACAGCACCACCTCCCGCTGGATCTCCCCGAAGGGCACCAGGTAGAGGCGCGAGAAAAACTGCCACTGGGTGAGCCTATCCACCAAGGCTCTCGCCTTCTGCTGCGACGTCACGGGCAAATAGGGGACGCTGTGGAAGTGGACGAACTCGACGCGGCAGCCGCGCTTCATCATCCGCCAGGCCGCCACGGGCGAGTCGATTCCGCCGGAGAGGAGGCTCACCACCGTGCCGCTCGACCCCACCGGCAGCCCTCCCGGCCCCGGCTCGCGGTCGAAGTAGATGAAGGTCTCGTTGGGCAGCACCTCCACGTGGATCGTGAGCGCGGGATTCGTGAGGTCCACCCGGGTTTTGACCCGCTCGAGGACGAACGTCCCCAGCTCGCGGTTGATCTCCACCGAGGTCAGCGGGTAGGTCTGGAAGGCCCGCCGCGCCGTAATCCTGAAGGACTCGAACTGCCGCCCCTCGATCATCTGGCCGACGGCCGACTTGATGACATCCATCTGAGACGCCACGCGCTGGGCGAGCGCGAGGTTCGCCACTCCGCAGACGCGCGTCACGCGCTCCTTGACGGCCTCGGGGGTGGGGTTGCCCTCGAGGTCGAGCATGAGGCGGCCCGGGAACTGGACGACCCTCACCGGCTGGAGATCGACTGTCGCCCGGTCCAAGTTGTGGCGGAGGTAGCGGAGGAACATCGGCCGATGGCCGGCCTTCAGGCTGATCTCGTGGTAGTGGACGAGGAGGCAGGGCCGGAGCCGC
>JBBTEL010000207.1:0-2258 GCA_038042325.1 Candidatus Methylomirabilota bacterium | reverse complement strand
TCAAGCTGGTCCCGGACTTCCGCGCCACGTGCTCTCCCGAGGGCTTCTTCGCCCACTACTCGATGCTGGCCGGGGCCCTCGGTGGCGAGGCCTGCAGGGCTCGGGCGGCTCAATACGGCGAGTACGAGAACGCGATCGGGACCGGGCAGGTCATGCTCTGGTTCCCGCTGTAATCCGCCAGGGAGACCCGTGACGCCGCCGTCAACGTGGTCGTCCCGGCGCTCCTCGCCGGCAACGCGGTCCTCGTGAAGCGCGCGCTCGGCTAAGGTAAGCGGGCATCAAATCCGCTGAGGGAGGGCATGCTATCATACGGCGAGCATGACCATCCCTCTCACCATCCTCCCCGACAACCGCCGGCTCCAGGTCGCGCCCGGCATCACGATCCTCAAGGCGGCGCAGGCGGGCGGGATCGACATCACCGCGACCTGCGGCGGGCGCGGGCGCTGCACCTCCTGCCGAGTGAAGTTCGTCCGGGGCAGCATTCCCCCGCCCACCATCATGGACGAGCTCCAGCTCGGCGACGACCTCGTGCGCGAGGGCTACCGCCTCTCCTGCCAGTGTTCCGTGACGGAGCCGATCACCGTGCAGGTCGCCCCGCCCCTCGACGAGCGGGCGTTCCAGATCCTCGGGGCCGACCGCCGCGTCCAGGACGTCGCGCGGGTGGTCATCGACGCCGGGATCAGCAAGCAGGTCGTGAAGGTCTCCCTCCCGCGGGAAGAGCACCACCAGACGTCCGACCTCGAGGAACTCCTTAACGCGGTGGGACGCTCGACGGAGGACGTCTCCCCCTCGCTCCTCAGAGATCTGCCCGCCACGCTCAGGGAGAGCGGCGGAGAAGTCACGGTCACCACGTTCGGGCGCCGGGTCCTCGGGGTGGAGAAGGGCGACACGGCCCTCCTGAAGTTCGGCCTCGCCGTGGACATCGGGACGACCAGCGTGGTCAGCACCCTCATCGAGCTGGAGTCCGGGGAGCAGCTCGCCTCGGTCTCGAGCCTGAACCCGCAGGCGGTCTTCGGCGGCGACCTCATGTCGCGGATCGCCTTCGCCCAGTTCAACCCCGCCAATCTCCGAAAACTCCAGACCCGGATCATCGGGCTCCTGAACCAGCACGTGGAGGAGATCGTCCGCCAGTCCGGCGTCCTCGCCAAATGGATCTACAAGGTGGTGGTCGTCGGCAACACCTGCATGCACCACATCCTCCTCGGCATCGACCCCTCCTACGTGGGCCTGGCGCCATACGCCCCCGTCATGCGCCACCCGCTGGTGCTCCCCGCCCGCGACCTCTTCCTCAAGGTGAACCCCGAGGCGCGGGTCTGCCTGCTCCCGATCGTTGCCGGCTTCGTGGGCGCCGACGCGGTCGCCGTGGCGCTGGCGACCCGCATCTACGAGAGCCCCGAGATCAGGATCGCGGTGGACATCGGCACCAATGGCGAGGTTCTCCTGGGTTCGAAGGCCCACCTCTGGGCGTGCTCGGCCCCCGCCGGCCCGGCCCTGGAAGGGGCTCAGATCAGGCACGGGATGCGCGGGGCGCTGGGGGCCATCGAACGCGTCGCGATTGGGGACGACGTCGAGGTCCACACGATCGGGGAGGCCGCGCCCCTCGGCATCTGCGGCTCCGGCATCATCGACGCCCTGGCGGGGATGCTCGATGCGGGCATCATCGACCATACCGGGCTCATCCAGGTGGATCACCGCGACCGGCTCCCGCCCCGCCTGAGGGAGCGCGTGGTCGTCCGCGGCGAGGAGCGCCAGTTCATCCTGGTCAGGCCCGGGGAGGCCGGCGCCGCGTCGGAGATCGTGCTGACCCAGGACGACGTCCGCCAGGTCCAGCTGGCCAAGGGCGCCATCGCCTCGGGCGTGGCGATGCTCCAGCACGTGGCCGGGATCCCCAGCGAGCAGATCGCCGAGTTGATGCTGGCCGGCGGGTTCGGAAACTACATCTCGATCAGGAGCGCGCTCAGGATCGGGCTCGTCCCCGCGCTCCCGCTCGAGAAGATCCGCTACGTCGGCAACGCCGCGTCCCTGGGCGCCCAGCTCTGCCTGGTCTCCGAGGCCGAGCGCCAGCGCGCCGAGCGCGTCGCGCGGAGCATCGAGCACGTCTCCCTGGCGGCGCACCCCGACTTCCAGGACATCTTCGTCGAGTGCATGAACTTCCCGCGCTCATGACGATCAGCGCCGACATCGTGGGAGTCGAGGCGGGGCCGAGGCTCCAGGAGGTGGACGCCCGCTGGCTCATGGCCTATGCCGCGGGGATCGGC
>JBBTEL010000206.1:0-22481 GCA_038042325.1 Candidatus Methylomirabilota bacterium | reverse complement strand
CCCGCCCCGAGCCGCGCCCCCGCCCAGCACCTGAGCGCGATGGCGAGCTTCGTCGCGACCGGGAGGGCGATGCGGCCGTCGAAGACCCGGTACCGCCGCGTCTCGATCGCCCGCAGCAGGGCGAAGTAGATCCGCCCCATGATCTCGGCGGCGAAGAGCCGCCGCGCGTCGGCCTCGGGCAGCGTTTCCCAGGCTCGACGGTAAAACCCCCGCGCCCGGAGCGCCTCGAACTCCATCAACTCCACGAACTGGGGCGTGTAGCGCCCCAGCCTGAGGTCCTCCGGCGTCACGCCGAAGCGCCGGAGGTCCTCGGCGGGGAGATACACGCGCCCCTGCTGGGCGTCGGCGTGGAGGTCGCGCAGGATGTTGGTGAGCTGGAGCGCCACCCCGAGGTTCACCGCGTAGTCGCGGGCCCGCGGGTCGGCGTAGCCGAAGATCTCGATGCAGCAGAGCCCCACGGCTCCCGCGACCCGATAGCAGTACGGATAGAGCTCCTCCCACGTCTCGTAGCTGGACCGGTCCAGGTCCATCTCGACGCCGTTGATGATCTCCTCGAGCGCCGCCCGGGGGATCCGGAACGCGCGAACTGCCTGGCAGAGGCGCTGGGTCACCGGCTCCTCCGGCACGCCCTCGAAGCAGCGCGCGATCTCCCGGCGCCAGTGGGCCAGCGTCTTCCGCTGGACGTCTGGGTCCCCGCCCGCGTCCACCACGTCGTCCACGATCCGGCAGAACGCGTACACGGCGTACATGGCCTCGCGCTGCGCCCGGGGCAGGAGGAGGAATGCGTAGTAGAAGTTGGATCGGCTCTGCCGGGTCAGGCGGGAGACGAGCTGGCCGGCGTTCACGCGACGGACCTCCGCGCGGGGCGCGCCGCGTACCCGCGGGCGACGAACCACTCGACGGCATCGCTCAGCGCCGCTTCGGGATCGGTCTGGGGCAGGCCCAATTCCTTCACCGCCTTGCCCGCGTCGAAGTACATGCGCTTTCGGGCCATCCGCACCGCCGTGAGCGGGACGCGCGGTTCCCCGCCGGCCACCCGGGCCCAGCCCTCCATGGAGGCCGCCGCGAGCCAGGCGACCGGGTACGGGATTCGGAGGCGTGGCGCCCGCACTCCAGTGAGGCGTCCCAGCATGAGGAAGACATCCATGAGCGACAGGTTTTGATTCCCGAGGATGTATTTCTCGCCGACCCTCCCGCGTTCGGCCGCCAGGATGTGCCCCCGCGCCACGTCTCGGACGTGGACGAGGTTCAGCCCCGTGTCCAGGCTGGCGAACATCTTCCCCCTGAGGAAATCGACGATCATCTGTCCCGTGGGGGTCGGCTTCACGTCCCACGCCCCGACCGGTGCCGACGGATTGACGATCACGACGGGAAGGCCGCGGCCGGCCCACTCCTCGGCCACGCGCTCGGCCAGGAACTTGGAGCGCTTGTAGGGGCCGACCATGTCGGTCAGGGAGACCGGCGTGGTCTCCGTGCCGGGGGCGCCGTCCTTCGGGATTCCGAGCGCTCCCACCGTGGAGGTGTACACGACCCGCCGGGCCCCCGCGTCGGCGGCCGCGGCGAGGACGTGCCGGGTGCCTTCGACGTTCGCCCGGAAGAGGGCCTCGGGATCCGGAGCCCAGAGGCGGTAGTCGGCGGCCACGTGGTACACGATCGGGACGCCGGCCGCCGCCCGCTTCAGCGAGGCCGGATCGAGAAGGTCGCCCTCCACGACCTCGACGTCGCAGTCTTCGAGCGCTCTCCGGTGGCTCCCACTCCGGACAAGGACTCGCACCAGGGCGCCGTCCTTCAAGAGCTCGCGAACGAGGTTGGCCCCGACGAAGCCGGTGCCTCCGGTCACCAACGCATCCATGGCCGGACCGGGGGGCAGCCTAACTCCGCCCGCACCGGGCCGAGAACCGAGCCGGGTACCCACCGAAGGTGGGTGGAGGCCCGAGCGAGGAGGCCGCCGGAGGCGTAACGACCCAGCCCGCCTGCGGCGGGACTGGGTGCCCGCAAAGAAACGGCGACGACCGAAAGCTGATCGGTGGCCGAAGGCCATCCTTGGCGGGCACCCGCGAAGTGGGTCGTGCGACGGTTATCGGCACGGCGGCGTTACTCGATCAGCGCGGCGAGGAGACGGGCGACGGCCTGAAGCGCCCGCCCGGTGCCGCGCTGGAGAAGGAGGGCGTGGGGGATCGTTCGGGGATGGGTCAGGAAGAGGGCCACGGCCCGGCCGGCCCGGATCTTGCCCTCCGGCGTCACCACACCGCCGAGCTCCGAGGGCAGGTGCTGGCGGGCGGTGTCGGAGACGGCGCGGACGACGAGCGACGGGCACCCCTGGCGGGCGGCCCAGGCGAGGATCAGCGCGGACTCGAGATCCACGGCCACCGCCGCCGTGGCGCGAAATCCGCGGGCCTTGTCGTCGGGCGTCGCCAGCACATCCCTGCTCGTCAGCAGGAGCCCCTGGCGCGCCTCCGGAGCGAGTCTGAGGGCGGCCGCGTGGGCCCCCGGGGTGACATTCAACCGTTCCCCGTCGAGTCCGAGGACGCTCTCGGGGAGGAGGAGGCCGCCCACTTCCAGCTCGGGGGCCAGCGCCCCGCAGGTCCCCGCCGAGACGACGAGCGGGGAGAGAAGGTCGGCGGCGAGGGCGGGCCACCGATCGCGCAGCAGCGCGGCCCGAGGCCCGACGGGAGCGAGCCTGAGCCGGCCGGGTACCCGCGAAGCGGGTGATCGCTCGAGCTCGTACACGGGAAACGCGAAGCGCGAGAGGCGCGAGAGCTCCAGCTGGCGCGCCAGACCCCGCGCCTCGAGCTCGAGGGCGGTGAGGACGAGAACGTCGCTCACGCCGGCCCCGTTTCGAGGCGGGCCGCCTTCTCGGCCTCCTCCCTCTCCTTGCGCTCGAGCCAGGCCTGCCACGAGTTGCCGGCGGCCATATCCCTGCCGGTGAACTTGATGTTCCGGATCTCCGAGTACGGGATCCTGATCGGCCCGGTGCCCGCCGCGTCGAACATCTCGATGACGGGCTCCGACGCTTCGCGGTTCCGGTTGAAGACGTAGCCCTCGATCTCGGTCCCGTCCACCTTCACGACGGTGGTGTTGCCCCGGTAGTCGAAGGCGAGATCGATCACCTCGGCCAGGGTGAGAAATTCCCCGATCTCCGGCACCCAGCCCTGAAGCGTCATCTCACTAGAGCTTCCCAGTAATGGTGGCGACCAGCGTATCGCGGAAGCCCTTCCAGCTGCTAAAGGTGTCGTCCACCGCCGTGGCCTCGTACCCGCAGTGCACCATGCAGTCCTGGCACTTCTCGTTGCCGCTCTTGCGGCCGTAGCTCTCCCAGCGGGTGGTCTCCATCAACTCCTGGAAGCTCTCGGCGTAGCCTTCCTGCAGGAGGTAGCACGGGCGCTGCCAGCCGAACAGGTTGAAGGTGGGGTTTCCCCACGGGGTGCACTCGTAGTCGCGCTTGCCCATGAGGAACTGCAAAAACAGCGGCGACTGGTTGAACTTCCAGTGCTTCCTGGCGTCGGACAGCATCTTCGAGAACAGGTCGTGGGTCCGGCCTCGACGAAGGAAGTGCTCCTGGTCGGGGGCCTTGGAATAGCCGTAGCCGGGCGAGAGCATCATGCCCTCGACGCCGAGCCCCATCATCTCGTCGAAGAACTCGCGCATCCGCAGCGGGCTGGCGCCGTCGAAGAGGGTCGTGTTGGTGGTCACCCTGAACCCGCGCCGGAGCGCTTCCTTGATCGCCTCGACCGCCCTGTCGTAGACGCCGTCGCGGCAGACGGCCTCGTCGTGCTCTTCGCGAAGGCCGTCCATATGGATGCTGAGGCTGACGTACTTGGACGGCTCGAGGACACCCTGCTCAAGCTTCTCCTTCAGCAGCAGGGCATTGGTGCAGAGGTACACGTACTTCTTCCGCTCCACGAGGGCGTCCACCAGCCCGCCGATCTGGGGGTACATGAGCGGCTCGCCACCGGGGATGCTCACGACGGGTGCCCCGCACTCGTCCACCGCCTTCAGGCACTGCTCGAGCGTGAGGTGCTTCTTGAGAATCTGGGCCGGGTACTGGATCTTGCCGCACCCGGCGCACGTCAGGTTACAGCGAAAGAGCGGTTCCAGCATCAGCACCAGCGGATACCGCTCCCGCCCGGAGAGCTTCTGCTTGAGGACGTACGCGGCCACCGTCCACATCTGCGAAAGCGGCACGCTCATAAGCCTCGGAGGGGGGCTACGCCCCCCTTCCGACACCTCCCCCCGGTTGTCTGAACGCACGCGCGAGCGAAGGCGAGCCACCGCTGCGGGCACCCGCCCCTTGCGGGCGGGTCGTGGCGAAGCCCGCGCTCGAACGAGCCGTCACTCCGCGCGCGGAGAGTGCATTCGCGATCCCCCACAGCCCAGCCGCGAGGGCGGCGTGGAGAACGAGGCCCAGCACCAGGAGGAGCGGCTCGCCGATCCACCACGTGACGGCCAGGTTGAAGGCCAGGACGCCATAGTAGAGCGCCGCCCCCGCCGCGGGCCGCCGCGCCGCGTCGGTGCGCGCGGCGAACCCCGAGAACCCGCCGACGATCACCCAGCCGACGACCGCCCACCCGAGAAAGTTGGAGAGTGGCACCCCGAAGTACACGCCCCCCTCGGGATAGTAGAAGATCTGCCCCAGGAACCACCGGTCTCCCCGGACCGCCAGCGGATCGATCACGACGTCCAGGAGCATCATCAGCGGCCCTGACAGGAAGACGACGGCGGCGCCCCGGCTCCGCCCGAGGCAGAGGCGCGCCAGGCAGAAGGAGGCATAGGCGAGGAACGTGAAGGAGAGCGAATCCATGAAGGGGGCGTTGGCGAGGAACAGTTCCTGCCCGCGCGTGGCCTCGGTGTAGTGGTAGAGCCCGAACGGGATCCCCGTGCGGGTGGAGGAGAGCTCGGCGAGGAAGGCCACCGCCCACGCCCAGCCGGTGAAGGCCAGGGCGCGCCGGAGGCCCAGATCCCGGGAGGCCGCCGCCAGATAAACAGCAAGAAAGACGAACACGTAGGGCCGCAGGGTCAGGGTCCCGATGATGAGGGTCAGCAGGTCGCTCATAGGGTTCCGGAAATCCCATTCACCATACTGAAACTGGTCGGCGTTTTCAAGGTTAATACTCCCCGCCATCTTTTGATTTTCCTGGCCCTGTGGTAAGATGTGAAAACTTTTTCGAGGCCCTCATCCAACGCGCCATGTCGAAATTCGTTGCCAGCCGCTCTACGGTGGACCAGGCCATCCAGCGGGCCCAGGATTTCCTCCTTTCCACCCAGACCCCGGACGGCCACTGGCGGGGCGAGCTCGAGGCCGACAGCACCGTCACCTCCGAATACCTCCTGCTCTGCCACCTGATCGACCGCGTGGACCGGGAGCGGGAACAAAAGGCCGTCCGTTACCTCCGGGCCGGCCAGCTCCCCGACGGCGGCTGGCCCCTCTACGAGGCCGGCCCCGCCGACCTCTCGGTCACCATCAAGGCCTACTTCGCCCTGAAGCTGGCGGGCGTCTCCCCCGAGGATCCCGCCATGGCCGCGGCGTGCAGCCTGATCCGCCGGGCCGGCGGCCCCGTGGCCGCGAACGTGTTCACGAAGATCACCCTGGCGCTCTTCGGCGAGTACGACTGGGCCGGGGTGCCGTCCATGCCGGTGGAGATCATGCTCCTGCCGCGCTGGTTCTACTTCAACATCTACGAGGTCTCCTACTGGTCGCGGACGGTGATCGTCCCGCTCCTGATCCTGATGGACAAGAAGCCCGTCAAGCGGCTGCCGTCGGGGCTCGGCCTCGCCGAGCTCTGGCCGGTCCCGCGGGAGCGCGCGCGCCTGCGCCTGCCGCACACCCGCCACCCGATCTCCTGGAAGAACTTCTTCATCTTCGTGGACGAGGTACTGAAGTTCTGGGAGCGCCGCGGCACGCGCCCCGCACGCGCCCGGGCGGTGGAGGCGGCCCGCCTCTGGCTCGAGGAGCGGCTCGGCGTGCCGGGGGGGCTCGGCGGCATTTACCCGGCGATGGCCAACGCCGTGCTCGCGCTACGCTGCCTCGGCTATCCCGACGACCATCCGCTGATCCGCGGCCAGCTCAAGGAGATCGAAGCCCTGGCCGTCGAGGGCCTCGATTCGCTGCACTACCAGCCCTGTGTCTCGCCCGTGTGGGACACCGGGCTGGCGGCCAACGCCCTCGTGGAGTCCGGCCTGCCCGCCGACCATCCGGCCCTCCAGAACGCCGCCGAGTGGCTGATCGACGAGCAGGTCCTGGTGCCGGGCGACTGGCGCGTCAAGCGTCCGGGCGCGCCACCGGGCGGCTGGCCGTTCCAGTACGGGAACGATTTCTACCCGGACGTGGACGACAGCGCCATGGTCATGATGGCCCTCCACAAGATCGAGGCGCCGGACCCCGAGCGGAAGCGGGCGGCGGTGGAGCGGGGGCTCCGGTGGGTCCTGGCCATGCAGGGCCGCGACGGCGGGTGGGGATCCTTCGACGCCGACAACAACCGGCTCGTGCTGAATAACATTCCCTTCGCCGACCACGGGGCACTCCTCGATCCCTCCACCGAGGATCTGACGGGGAGGGCGCTGGAGCTCCTGGGCACGCTGGGCTACCGCCCCGACTATCCCCCGGCCTACCGCGGCATCGACTTCCTCCGGCGCACCCAGCTCGAGGACGGATCGTGGTACGGCCGCTGGGGCGCCAACCACATCTACGGTACGTGGTCCGTCCTGCGCGGGCTCCGGGCCATCGGCGCGGACCTCCAGCAGGACTGCGTGCGGAGGGCGGTCGCCTGGCTCGAGGCCAAGCAGAACCCCGACGGCGGATGGGGGGAGAGCATGGCCAGCTACTACAACCCGGAGCTGGCGGGCGTCGGTGACTCGATTCCAAGCCAGACGGCCTGGGCGCTCCTGGGGCTCTTCGCCGCCGGGCGGGTCTCGGGCCCCGCCGTCGAGCGCGGGATCCGGTATCTCCTCGACACCCAGCGGCCCGACGGCGCCTGGGAGGACGCCTTCTGGAACGGGACGGGATTCCCCCGCGTCTTCTTCCTGAAGTACCACTTCTACGCGAAGTACTTTCCCCTGTGGGCACTGGGGGTGTATCGCCACACGCAAGGCTGATGAACAGAGGACCCACCGCCACGCTCCTCCGCCCCGTCGAATCGCTGGGGCGGGTTTCCCTCGATTTCGTGGAATCTCTCGGCCGCTTCGGCCTCTTCCTGGGCCAGGCGGCCGTCTGGACCTTCATCCCGCCGTTCAAGGTTCTCCAGCTGCTCCAGCGGATCCACTTCATCGGGTTCCGCTCCCTCTCGATCATCGTCCTCACCGGGGCCTTCACGGGGATGGTGCTGGGGCTCCAGGTCTTCATCACCCTGTCGCGCTTCGGCTCCGAGGCGTTCCTGGGACCCGCCGTCGCCCTCTCTTTGATCCGGGAGCTCGGGCCGGTCCTGGCGGCGCTCATGGTGACGGGGAGGGCCGGATCGGCGTTAACAGCCGAAATTGGGATCATGAGGATTACGGAGCAGATCGACGCGCTCACGGTGATGGCACTCAACCCCATGCGCTACCTGATCGTCCCCGTGATCGTGGCGGGCCTTCTCACGTTTCCCCTGCTGACGGCCATCTTCGACGTCGTCGGGATTTACGGGGGGTTTCTGGTCGGCGTGAAGCTCCTGGGCCTGTCCCAGGGCACCTACTTCGGGGAGATGCAGACCTTCGTGGACATGAGCGACATCATGACCGGCTTCTGGAAGTCGCTCTCCTTCGGAGTGATCGTTACCTGGGTGTGCGCGTACAAGGGCTACCATACCGGCCACGGGGCCGAGGGCGTGTCCCGGGCCACCACCGAGGCGGTCGTCCTCTCCTCGGTGCTGATCCTCGTCTGGGACTATTTCCTGGGATCGGTGCTGCCGTGATCCGCGTCGAGAGCCTCCAGAAGGCCTTCGGCGACCAGCGGGTGCTCCAGGGCGTGACGCTGGAGGTCCAGACCGGCGAGATCATGATCGTGATCGGGCGCAGCGGCGGCGGGAAGTCGGTGTTCCTCCGGCACCTCCTGGGACTCCTGCGCCCGGATGCCGGGCGGATCTGGGTGGACGAGGTGGACATCACCGAGCTGCGCGGCCGCGCCCTCGACCGGGTCCGCGAGCGGTACGGCGTGGTGTTCCAGGGCGGGGCGCTCTTCGACTCCATGACGGTCTTCGACAACATCGCCTTTCCCCTCCGGGAGAAGAAGAGGAGCCTCGGGCCGAGCGAGATCCGGGACCGGACCGAGGAAAAGCTCGCCCAGGTGGGGCTCAGCGGCGCGGGCCACAAGTTCCCCGACGAGATCTCGGGCGGGATGCGCAAGCGCGCCGCCATCGCGCGGGCTCTCGTCACCGAGCCGGAGATCGTGTTCTTCGACGAGCCTACCACGGGGCTGGACCCGGTGCTGGTCAACGCGATCCACCATCTGATTCTGGATCTCCATCGGAAGTTCAGGTTCACCGCGGTCATGGTGAGCCACGAGATTCCCGAGATCTTCGAGATCGCCCAGCGGGTCGCGATGCTCCACGACGGGGTCATCGTGGAGGTCGGGGAACCCAAGGTGATCCAGGAATCGGCCAACCCGCTCATCCAGCAGTTCATCCAGGGACAGATCGAGGGACCCATCCGGGCCACCTAAGGAGACGGGCCATGCAAAGGTCGGTGCTGGACCTCGCTGTCGGAATTTTCATCCTCATTGGTGTCTTGGCATTGGGCTGGCTTTCGGTTAAACTCGGCAGGGTCGAATTCCTGGGGGGTTCGGGGTACCAGGTGACCGCCGACTTTCCCTCGGTGGCCGGGTTGAAGGCCGGCTCGGCCGTGGAGATCGCCGGGGTGGAAATCGGCCGCGTCGAAGGGATCACCCTCGCCGACTACCAGGCCCGGGTCCGGATCCGAATCCGGAGCGACGTGAAGCTTCAGGAAGACTCGATCGCCTCGATCAAGACCAAGGGGCTGATCGGCGAGAAGTACATCCGGATCAATCCGGGCGGCTCGGATCGCATCATCCCGCCGAACGGACGCATCCGGGAGGTGGAGCCGCCGGTGGACTTTGAAGAGCTGCTGTCGAAGTACATCTTCGGCAAGGTCTGAGGAATCGGAGGCCGGATGAAGCGGCGGGGGGCGGTCAGGGCCGGGGCGGTCGGCGCGGCGGTGCTGCTGGTGGCGGGCGCGCTCTCCCCGGCCGCGGCCCAGGAGACCAAGTCCAAGCGGGTGGTGCTCACCCTCCGCGACGCCGTGAAGACCGCGGTAGCCCGGAGCCCGGAGGTGAAGTCCACCGCCTTCGACGTGGAAGCGCTCCTCGGCAAGAAGCAGCAGGCCGACGCCGCGCGCTTCCCTCAGATGACCTCCCTCGGCACCATCGGGCCGTCCCCGGAGGCGGAGCGCCAGGAGCCGTCGGGCCTGCCCAAAGCGCTCAAATCGATCAACACGCGCGAAGGGACCCTCACCTCGGCCTTCGGCAGCGCCGACTTCCTCCTCATCCAGCCGATCTACACCTTTGGGCTCATCTCCAACCTGCGCGCGGCGGCCGAGCACGGGGTCAACGCCCAGCGGGCGGGGATGGACAAGACGGCCACCGAGGTCGCGCTCCGGGTGCGGGAGGCCTACTATGGGCTCCTCCTGTTCAAGGATCTCAATGGGCTCATCGGCGACCTGCACGAACAACTCCTGAAGGCCGCGGACCGGCAGGAGACCCTGCTGGAGGGCGGCTTTGCCTCGGAGCAGGATCTCTTCAAGCTCCGCACGTACCAGGGAGAGCTCGAGAAGAACCTGAACCTCGCCGACCGCGGGCTGGCGATCGCCCGGGAGGCCCTCCGGACGTGGACCGGCCTGGATCCCGACGCGGAAGTGGAGGCGGCCGACAAGCGGCTCACGGCGGATCTCAAAGAGTTCCCCCCGGTGGACGTCTTCATCCAGGAGGCCCGCCGCAACCGTCCGGAGTTCGTCCAGCTCCGCGAGGGAATCCGCGCCAAGAGGGCCCTCGTCGAGGCGGAGCGGTCCAAGTACTGGCCGATGATCTTCTTCGGGGTGCAGGGCTCGCTCGCCTACGCGCCGAACCGCGACCGGATCCTCAACAACGCGTTCGTGACCGACCCCCTGCGCCACGCCTTCCTCGGCCCGGTGGTGGGGCTGAAGTACGACGTGGACTTCGGCATCACCGCCGGAAAGATCCGCGAGGCCCAGGCCGAGGTGGGCAAGCTCGAGTCGCTGCAGGCGTCCGCCGAGGAAGGGATCCCCCTCCAGGTGCAGAAGGCCTACGGCGAGCTCGTGGAGGCCAAGCGGAACGTGCAGGTCCTCGAGCGCGCCTGGGAGAACGCAAAGAAGTGGGTGGTGACGGCGCTGGCCAATGCCGACCTCGGGATCGGCGAGACGAAGGACCTGGCCGACGCGATCCTGGCGATGGCCAAGACCCGCGCCGATTATTTCCAGGCGGTGTTCAGCTACCAGATGGGCGTCGCCCGGCTCGACAACGCGGCGGGACGGGACGTCGAAGAGATCCGCGCCCTCGTGGCCGAAGAAAAGGAGCCGCTCAAAGCGGAGGCCACTCGATGATCCGTTCGCGACAACTGGGCCTCATCCTTGCCGGGTTCCTGGCCCTCTGCCTCCCCCGCGCGGCGTCGGCCGGCGCCCCCACGGACCAGTTGAAGGCCCACATCGACCAGGTCGTCAAGATCCTGGAAGAGCCGGAGCTCAAGGTGGACGGCAGGGTCAAGGAGCGCCGGTCGGCCGTCCGCAAGGTGGCGAACGATATCTTCGACTTCGCCGAGACGGCCAAGCGGTCGCTGGCGCGCCACTGGCCGGGCCGCACGGAGAGGGAGCGCGAGGAGTTCGTGTCGCTCTTCGCCGATCTCCTGGAGCGTTCCTACATCTCCAAGATCGAGCTCTACGGGGGCGAGAGGATCCAGTACGCCGGCGAGCGGATCGACGGGGACGTCGCCACCGTGTCCACCAAGATCGTCACCAAGCACGGAACGGAGATCCCCGTGGACTACCGGATGCTCCGGCGGGGAGACCGCTGGCTCGTGTACGACTTCTCGGTCGAGGGTGTGAGCCTGATCTCGAACTACCGCACCCAGTTCAACAAGATCATCCAGACCTCTTCCTACGGGGAGCTGGTGAAGAAGATGAGGACGAAGCAGGAGGAATTCCTCTTCGAGGAAGACACCAAGACGAAGGGTAGCGCCAAGAAGCAGCCGTGACGTGAAGGGACAGGAATTCGTCGATCTTCTGGCGCAGCACCGCTACGACTTCTTCGCCGGGGTTCCCTGCTCGCTGCTGGAGGGAGTCCTGAGCGCGCTGGCTACCCGACCCCGCCTCCCTTCCCTGCCCGCGACCCGGGAGGACGCCGCGGTGGGCTGCGCGGCGGGGGCCTGGCTTGCCGGGGGGCGGCCGGCGGTGCTCATGCAGAACTCTGGGCTCGGCACCAGCCTCAACGCGCTGGCCTCGCTCTCGCTGATGTACCGGCTCCCCTGCCTGCTGGTGGTGACCTGGCGGGGGTTCCGGGGCGAGGACGCCCCGGAGCATCTCCTCATGGGCGACATCTCCCCGCGCCTGCTGGAGCTGGCCGGCATCCCTCACCGCGCCCTCAGCGCCGTCTCGGTCGAGGCAGACCTCGCCTGGGCCACCCGCGAGACCTTCGCGCGGGAGGCGCCCGTCGCGCTGCTGATCCCGCCGGGTGTTCTTGAGAGCGAGCAAGGCCAGAGCAATGATCGGGACTGGGATCGCGCAGGGATGCGTCCGGGGAGCGCGATTCCGGCGGGGCACGGGCGTGCCGACAGGCCGGGTGCCCGTGCCCAGGTAGATCATCCCGATCAGGACCGCGAGCTGGTGCCACGCATGTCGCGTTATGAGGCGCTGAGCGTGATCATCCGGTGCCTCGGGGACGAGCCGGTGATTCACGCCAACGGCTACATCTGCCGCGAGTCGTACGCGATGGCCGACCGGCCGCAGAACTTCTACATGCTCGGCTCCATGGGGCTGGCCTCATCCATCGGCCTCGGCGTCGCGCTCACCCGGCCGGGGCGGAAGACCGTGATCTTCGACGGCGACGGCAACCTTCTGATGAATCTGGGGAGCCTCGCCATGGCCGGCGGCCTCAGACCAAAGAACTTCGTCCACTTCGTGTTCGACAATGAAGCGTACGGTTCCACCGGCGATCAGCCGTCCCTCTCGCGGGAGGTCAGGCTCGACCGTCTCGCGGCCGCGGCCGGCTACCCGTGGGTCCGCGCCGTGACCGAGCCAGGCCCGCTCGAGGCGACCGCGCGCGAGGCGCTGGACGCCGACGGGCCGGCCTTCCTCCTCGTCAAGGTCACGCCCGAGTCGCGGGCCGTCCCGCGGATTCCCTATTCGCCCACGGACATCAGGGACCGGTTCAAGACCGCGCTGGGGGCGGCCTGATGCGCGCCCTCATTCTGGCCGCGGGGGTGGGTCACCGCCTGGCTCCCCTCACCGACCGGCAGCCGAAGTGCCTGCTCCCGGTGGGCGGCCGCTCGCTCCTCGAGCGGATGCTGGAATCCCTGGCCGCGGTCCCGGTCTCAGAGGCGGTCATCGTGGTGGGCCACTGCCAGGACCAGATCCGCCGGGTGGCCGGGAGCCGGTTCGGGCGGCTGCCCGTGGGCTACATCGAGAACCCCGAGTACACCCGGGACTCGATCCGCTCCCTCTGGGTCTGCCGCGATGAGCTGGACGAGGACTCGATCGTGATGGACGCCGACGTCCTCTTCCCGACCGCGGTCCTCCGCCGCCTCCTGGCGTGCCCGGACCCGAGCGCGCTCCTGATCGACCGCGGGTTCACCGACACGGGCGAAGAGGTGAAGGTCTACGCCCGGGCGGGGCGGGTCCTGGCGATCGGCAAGAAGGTCATCGAGCCGCCCCCGCACGACACGGTCGGCGAGGCGATCGGCTTCTTCAAGTGCGCGGCGGCCCACGGTCCCCTGCTCCGGGAATGCATGGAAGAAGTCCTCCGGGACCAGAGCCGCTACCGCGAGTACGAGGACGCCATCGATCTCCTGCTCCGGCGCGTCCGGGTCGGCTGGGTGGATACGGGCGGGCTGCCGTGGACGGAGATCGACTTCGTCGAGGACCTCCGGCGGGCCGACGAGGAGGTCCTCCCCCTCATTCAACGCCTGGGGGACCACGCGTGACGCACGCCGTGATCTACCTCCCGGACCCGACGAGCCGCGCCGCGGCCGCCACCCAGGTGGCCGGCCGGGCGATGCTCGTCAGGACTCTCATGACGGCCGAGCGCACCGGCGTGAGCCGGATCGGGGTCCCGGCGTGCCTCCGCGACGCGGCCGTCGAGGCCAGGATCGCAGCGAGTCCCCATCTCAGCGCGGCGGTCGTCTGGCTCGACCGGCTGGACGCCGAGGAGGCGCGCCGATGGAGCGGCGGGCCGCTCCTCCTCCTCCCGGCCAACGTGCTCCTGGACGCGTTGAGTCTCCGACGGCTCCTGGCCGAGCGCGATCCGGGCGACGGCATCGCCCTCGAGGAGTCCAAGGGCAGCCTCTCGCCGATCCTCCTGGCCCCCGCAGCCCTGTCGGCCGCGCTGTGGGACGGCCTGGTCGAGGGAGCCCCTCTCGGCGACGAGCTGGAGGTGCGGGTGAGGCAGGGACGGATGACGCTGGTGGTGGGCGCCGGCTTCTTCGTGCCGGTGCTGGACGAGGCGAGCCGGGGCGAGGCGGAGGCCACGCTCTTCCGTAGCCTCGGGATCGGCGCCGACAGCCGCGTGGACCGGATGATCAACCGCCGCTGCTCCCGCTGGCTCACCCGCTTTCTCATCCGCCTGCCCGTCACGCCCAACCAGGTGACCCTACTGAGCCTGGCGCTGGGCCTGGGCGCGGCCTGGATGCTCTGGCCCGCCACCCAGGTCTCGGCGCTGGCGGGCTTCCTCCTCTACATGCTGGCGGTCGTCGTCGATCATTCCGACGGCGAGGTCGCGCGGCTGACCTTCCAGGAGTCCGCCTTCGGCGAGTGGCTCGACTTCACCACCGACACGGTGACCCACGCGGGTCTCGTCCTGGGCATGGGCGTCACCGCCAGCCGCGGCGGCGGGAGCGTGATGGTGCTCGTCGGAGCGTGCGCCGCCTTCGGCGTGATCCTGAGCGCCCTCTTCGCCCGGTTCCTCCCGGAGGAAGCCGTCCGGGAGGAGCGGCTCGCCACGGTCCTCAAGGGGCTGGGGAGGCGGGATCTTTTCTACATGGTGCTCGTGGCCTTTCTCCTGGGCCTCTGGTTCGCGCCGCCGGTGCTGCCGGTTCTGGTCGGTCTCCTCGCTGTGGGCTCCCACGGGTACTGGCTGACGTGCCTCGGGCGCTACTACTTCGGAGGGGGGCTCCGCCCCCCTGATCTCGGGGACGCGCGAGCGGAGGCGAGCCACCTCTGCGGGCACCCACGCCACTTCAGGTGGCGCGGGTCGAGGCAAAGCCCGCGCTCGAACTCCCGCCGATGAAAACCCTGCGGGTGATCCTCCTGGCGGTCGGCCTCGCCTTCCTCGGCTACCTCGTGGTCCAGGTGGGACCCGAGATCCTGCTGGGCTCCTTCCAGGCCATTTCCTGGCGCCTCCTGCTGATCGTGTGGTTCCCGTTCGCCCTGATCCAGGTGCTGGACACGCTGGGCTGGCGCTACGCGTTCCGCCGCGACCTGACGCCGTTCCCCACGCTGCTGGCGGTGAGGCTGGCGGGCGAGGCGTTCAACGTCACGACGCCGACGGCGTCGATGGGCGGCGAGCCTGTGAAAGCGTACCTCCTGCGGCCGCGGGTCCCGCTCGGCGAGGGGCTGGCCTCGGTCGTCATCGCGAAGACCACGGTTACCCTTTCCCAGGGGGCCTTCCTGCTCGTCGGGATCGCCCTGGCGCTCGCGGTGCTGCCGCCGGGGGCGCCGCTCGTGAAGGCCATGACGTGGCTGGCCGCGGTGGAGGCCGTGGCCCTGGGGGGCTTCGTTGTCGCGCAGCAGAAGGGGCTCTTCGGGGGCGGGCTCAGGCTGCTCAAGGCACTCGGGCTCTCCCGGGCGGAGGACGGGCACGAGGGGGCCCGCCGGCTGGACAGCGCGCTGTCGGCCTTCTATCGCGAGCACCGCGGACGGCTGATGCTGTCCCTCCTCTTCCACTTCGGCGGCTGGGTCGTGGGCAGCCTGGAGGTATACCTGATCCTCCACTTCATGGGGATCCCCGTCTCGCTCACCACGGCGCTGATCATCGAGGCCTTCGCGGCCGCCATCAAGTCCGCCGCCTTCCTCATCCCGGGGGGACTCGGCGCGCTCGAGGGCGGGAACATGGCCGTCTTCGCCGCCATCGGTCTCGGGGCCGGGGTCGGGCTCAGCATGACCCTGGTCCGGCGCTTCCGGGAGCTGACGTGGGTGGCCGCCGGGCTTGTGACGCTCTCGCTCTTCCGGATGGCTACCGGCCCCGAAGCCGTATGACCGACTTCGTCGCGTCTCCGGAGCACGACCTCCTGCGGGAACTCGCCCGCGCCCTCGACGGCGTGGACGTCGAGCGGGCGCGCCGGGAGTACTGGGACCAGAACGAGTGCCTCTTCCTCGAGCGCTTCCTGCCGCCAGAAGTGGTGGAGCAGCACCTCCTGCCGGAGGTGGACAAGCTCCGTCCCAACGTCCACCGGAATTACATCCCGGGGCACAAGAAGGGAGGGGCCATCAGCTACTACACGCTCTCGGAGAAGGCCCCGCTCTTCCTGGCGCTCTACAAGTCCCCCGCCTTCATCGATTTCGTGAGCCGCCTCACGGGCGCCCGCGTCCGGCCGTGCCCCGACGCCGACCCGCACGCCTGCGCGCTCTACTTCTACACGGAGCCCGGGGACCACATGGGCTTCCACTACGACAACTCGTACTACAAGGGAGACCGCTACACGATCCTCCTGGGGCTGGTCCAGCGCACCGAGCACTGCCGGCTGGTCGCCCGGCTGTACCGGGACGACCCGACGCGAGAGAGCCGCGAGGTTCAGCTGGCCTACGGGCCCGGCGCCCTGGTGATCTTCAACGGCCCCAAGCTGTACCACGCCGTCACGCCTCTCGCGGAGGGAGAGGAGCGGATCGTGCTCACCATGGAGTACGTGACCAACCCGGAGATGGGGGTCCTCAACCGGTTCCTCTCCAACATGAAGGATGCCTTCGCGTACTTCGGGGTCCGGGCGCTCATTCGACGGAAACCGAGAAGCGAAAAGGAGGCGCCGTCGTGACAGCCGTTCGCGTGGCCATCGTCGGAGTCGGCAACTGCGCATCCGCCCTCGTCCAGGGCGTCCACTACTACCGGACCGCGCCCGAGGACGGCTTCATCCCGGGGCTCATGCATCCGCGGCTCGCCGGGTATCACGTGGGGGACATCGAGTTCTCCGCGGCCTTCGACATCGACGCCGGGAAGGTCGGCCGGGACCTCGCCGAGGCGATCTTCGCCCCCCTGAACAACACGGCCCGCTTCGCCCAGGTCCCGCCCCTCGGCGTCCCGGTGCACCGGGGCATGACCCACGACGGGCTGGGCCACTACCTGTCCCAGGTGATCACCAAGGCGCCGGGCGCCACCGCCGACATCACGGGCATCCTCCGCGACACCGGCACCCACGTCGTGGTGAACTTCCTTCCGGTCGGCAGCGAGATGGCGACCAAGTGGTACGTGGAGCAGGTGCTGGACGCCGAGTGCGCCTTCGTCAACTGCATTCCGGTGTTCATCGCCCGGGAGTCGTACTGGCGCCGCCGCTTCGAGGAGCGCGGGCTGCCGGTCGTCGGCGACGACGTCAAGTCCCAGGTGGGCGCCACGATCGTGCATCGGGTCCTGACCAAGCTGTTCATGGACCGCGGCGTCCGGCTCGAGCGCACGAGCCAGCTCAACGTGGGCGGGAACACCGACTTCTACAACATGCTCGAGCGGGAGCGGCTCCAGTCCAAGAAGATCTCCAAGACGGGCGCGGTGACGTCCCAGCTCGCCCACCCGCTGCCGCCGGAGGCCGTCCACATCGGCCCCAGCGACTACGTGCCGTGGCTCCAGGACCGGAAGTGGGCCCACATCCGCCTGGAGGGCAGCGGCTTCGGAGACCTCCCCCTGTCCATCGAGCTCAAGCTCGAAGTGTGGGATTCCCCCAACTCGGCCGGGGTGGTCATCGACGCCATTCGCTGCTGCAAGATCGCCCTCGACCGCGGCATCAAGGGGGCGCTCGCGGCGCCCTCGGCGTACCTGATGAAGGCCCCGCCGGAGCAGTGGGCGGACGAGGTGGCCCGCGAGCGGCTCGAGCGCTTCATCCAGGGAGAGGAGTAGGAGCCATTCGCGGAGTCGCGTCGACACAAAACCAGAACGCACGGCCCGACACCGCCCACCCCGACCCGCTGCGCCCCGGGAGGTCGCGCGCGCTCGGCGCGCTGGTGATCGTTCCGGCGGGCGCCGCCGGCCCCAGGGGAGTCCCGCCGGGCACGCCCATCGCCGGACTTCCGCTCCTCCGCCGGATCGTCCTCGCGGCCGCGCACGCCGGATTCGGGCGGATTCTCGTCCATCCCGGGGCGGCCCCCGACGACCGAGGCGTCCTCGCCGGGACGGCCGCGGCCGTGCTGGCGCCGGATGGCCCGCTTCCCCCGCTTCCGGGGGGGCGCGTCGTGTTGCTGGCGGCGAACGTGATCCCCCAGGCGGCGTGGCTGCATTCTCTGCTAGAGATGCCGGTCGAGCCGGAGCGGCTCTACACCGACGGGGTCGGGGCGGCCGTGATCGAGACGGGCGATCCCGACACGATCGTGGCGGAGGCGGCGCGGCGGCAGGGGGCCGAGGAGCTGTTCGAATCCCTGGGCGAGGTCTTCAAGCCCGCCGACCAGCCCCTGGCCGGCGAAGGCCGGTTCACGCTCACCGCGGCCGGCGGGGTTCGGCAGGCCGAAGACTGGCTGCTGCGCGGTTTGGTGAGGGAGGCGGAAGGGTTCATGTCGCGCCACGTGGAGCGCCGGATCTCGCTGGCCCTCACGCGGCGGCTGGCCTCCACGCGAATCAGCCCGAACGTCATGACGTTCGTGAGCCTCGCCGTGGGGCTCGCCGGGGCGCCGTTCTTCCTCTCGGCATTGCCCCTGTACCAGCTGACGGGCGCGCTCCTCCTGCTGGCGCACTCCATCCTGGACGGGTGCGACGGCGAGCTCGCGCGGCTCAAGTTCGAGGAGTCCCGGCTGGGGAGCCTGCTGGATTTCTGGGGTGATAACGTGGTGCACGTGGCGGTGATGGCGTGCATCGCGATCGGCTGGAGCCTCGCTGTCCAGGCGGCGTGGCCGCTGTGGCTCGGTGGCGTAACCACGGCCGGCGTGCTGCTCACGGCCGGTGCCGTGTACCGGCTCACGAGCCGGCAGAAGGCGCTCGCCGGACGGCTGTTTCCCGCCGAGCCGGGAGCGCCGGCCGCCTGGCTGCCCCGCCTGGCCGACATGCTCGCGCGCCGCGACTTCATCTACCTAGTCGTGCTGCTGTCGGCGGCGGGGAAGGCAACGTGGTTCCTGGCCCTCGCCGCCGTGGGGACGCCGCTCTTTCTCCTCGTGCTGGCGTGGATCGCCCGCAGGGAGCTCCGGCGCCGGGCCGGGCCGGCATGAGGGGATCCTTGGCCAGCGCCGTGCTGTTCGATTTCGGCGGCACGCTGGATGCGGACGGGGTGCCCTGGAAAGAGCGCTTCTACCGGCTGTTCCAGGAGGAGGGGGCTCCCGTCGCTCGCGAGCGGTTCGACCCCCTGTTCTACGGGGTGGATGACGCGCTGACGGGCTCGGTGCCGCCCACCCTCTCGTTCCGCGAGACCGTCCGGGGCCTCGCCGCCGGCGTCACCGAGGCCCTGGGGCTCCAAGACCCCGCGCTGGCCGACCGGGTCGCGAACCGGTTCCTGGCGGAGGCGCTGGAACGGCTCCGGCACAATGCCGCGCTCCTGCGGGCGCTCCGCGCTCGCTACCGTCTCGGGATCGTGTCGAACTTCTACGGCAACCTCACCACGGTGTGCGAGGACGCCGGGATCCGCTCCTTCTTCAGCGTCGTGGTGGACTCGGCGCGCGCCGGCTACGCCAAGCCGGACCCCCGGATCTTTCGCCGAGCCGTCGAGGAGCTGGCCATCGACTCCTCCCGCGCCGTGTTCGTCGGCGATTCGCTCCCGCGGGACATGGCGGGCGCGCGGGCGGTCGGGATGCCGCACATCTGGCTGACCGCCGCGACCCCGCGCGGCGAGACGCCGTGCTGTCCCGGCGACAGCGTGATTCACTCGCTCGACGAGCTGGAGGAGCTGCTGCTATGAAACCCGGAGGGGGGCTCCGCCCCCCTGATCTCGGGGACGCGCGAGCGGAGGCGAGCCCTCACGACGGCGAAGCCGCTCCTTTGCGGGCACCCGCCGAAGGCGGGTCGTGGCACCCGCGCCACTTCAGGTGGCGCGGGTCGGGGCAAAGCCGGCGCTCGAACAGGTGACGAGGTGAGTAAGGATAAGGAAGAGGGTAGTGCTGTGAGCGGCGGGCCGATCTGGTACGGCGGCATCCTCGCGGCGGGCGCGGGCAGCCGCCTGCGCGACGCTGGGTGGACGGTTCCGAAGCCCATGGTGCCCGTGGCCGGGGCGCCCCTGATCGAGGGCGTGATCCGGAACTTCACCGCCGCCGGCATCCGGTCGCTGGCGATCATCCTGAACGAGCAGGAGCGGGACTGCGCGGACTGGGTGCGGTCGCGGTTCCCCGATCTCTCCCTCCGGTTCATCGTGAAGACGACGCGCTCCTCCCTCGAGAGCTTTGTCGAAATCACGCGCCTCCTCGGCCCGGTGCGCGCGCTGATCTCGACCGTCGATGCCTGGTGCCCCGAGCGGGACTTCGTCGCGTTCGTCGAGGGCGCCCGGCGATTTCCCCCGGACGCGCTGGTGCTCGGCGTCACGCCCTTCGTGGCGGACGAGCGCCCGCTCTGGGCCGGCCTCGACGGCGCCGGACGGGTCACCCGCCTCGGCGGGAGCGCGGGGGAACTGGTCACGGCGGGGATGTATCTGGTGCCGGAGCGAATCGCCGCGCTCTCCCCCCCGCCGGGGCTGGAAAGCCTGCGGGAGTTCCTCACCTGGCTGGTCGATCGGGGCGACCCCGTGTACGGCGCCGTCATCCCGACCGTCGTCGATGTGGACCGGCCCGAAGACGTGGCGCTCGCCGAAGCGACCGCGTGCCGGGCGGCCCGCGACGCCTCGCGCAAGATCTGCTGGGGCATCTTTCGAGAGCCGGCCCACTCCCCCGGCCGGGAGGTGGATGACGCCGAGATTCTCGGGCTCACCGCCAAGCACCTCGAGCGGAAGGGGTTCGAGGTGGCGCTCAAGAGCCCGGACGAGCTGAGCGGGGCGATCGCCGAGCGCCCGCCGTTCGTCTTCCTGATGTGCGAGCGCCTGGAGGTTCTGCGCCAGCTCCGCGGCTGGGAGGCGGCCGGCGTTCGCCAGGTCAACTCGCCCGTGGCGGTCCTGAACACCTACCGGGAGCGCATGGTCGCCCTCTTCGAGGCGGCGGCCATTCCGTTCCCGGCGAGCCGGATCGTCCCGACGGCGGGGGCGGAGGGCGGGTGGACCGGCCCCGCCTGGGTGAAGCGGGCCGACGTCCACAACACTCAGGACGGCGACGTCGTGTTCGCGGACACGGCCGGCATGTTTCGCGAAGCGCTGCGCGGCCTGGCCCGACGCGGCATCCCGCGCGCGGTCGTCCAGGAACACGTGGAGGGAGATCTCATCAAATTCTACGGCGTCGGGGCCTGGTTCCGCTGGTTCTACCACAAAGATCAGCGCATGGCGGGCCATCCGTTCGATCCGGCGCGGCTCATGGCCGTCGCAGGCAAGGCGGCGGCGGTCCTGGGGCTGGAGGTGTTCGGGGGCGACGCCATCGCCCCGCCCCAAGGCCCGCTCGTCGTGATCGATCTCAACGCCTGGCCGAGCTTCGCGCTGTACCGGGACGAGGCGGCCGCCGAGATCGCGGCCTACCTGGAGGCGCGCTTCAGAGGAGGACCGGCGTCATGAAGCCGAGCAACCCGGGTCCCCGGTCGCGCAGCATCGTGGCGCGGGAGCAGCAGCACATGGCGCCCGGGCTCCAGTCCTTTGCGCTCTACTCGGGCCTCGCTATGGCTCGGGGGACCGGCTGCACGCTGATCGACGAAGACGGCAAGGAGTACATCGACTTCATCGCCGGCATCGGGGTCGGCAGCGTCGGGCACTGCCATCCGGACTACGTGGAGGCCCTGAAACGGCAGGCCGAGCGCCTGACGTTCGGCTCCTTCACGACGGAAACACGGGCACGCTTCCTCGAGCTGCTGGCGACCCTGACGCCGGCGGGGCTCACACGCATCCAGCTGTACTCGGGAGGCGCCGAGGCGGTGGAGGCGGCCTTCCGGCTCGCCAAGTCCGCGACGCGGAAGTTCGAGTTCGTCGGCTTCTGGGGAGGGTTCCACGGGAAGACGGGAGGCGTGCTGGGGCTCCTCGGGAGCAAGACCAAGCGCGGCCTCGGCCCGTTCATGCCGGGCCTCTACCTCTCCCCGTATGCGTACTGCTACCGGTGCCCCCTCACGCTGCGCTACCCGGAGTGCGGGATCGCGTGCGCGGAGTTCCTCCGCGAAGTCATCCGCCATCAGACGCAGGGGGAGATCGCGGCGATCATCGTGGAGCCCATGCAGGGGACGGCCGGGAACGTCATCCCGCCCGAGGGGTTCCTGCGGGCGGTCCAGGCCATCGCCAAAGAGCACCACGCCCTGCTCATCGCCGACGAGATGCTGACCGGGTTCGGCCGAACGGGCACCATGTGGGGGTGCGACCACGACGGCGTGGTCCCCGACGTCATGACGGTCGGCAAGGGCGTGGGCGGCGGGTTCCCGCTCAGCGGGGTCATCTCGACCGACGAGCTCACCCGGCACAAGCCGTTCGGGGAGCCGAGCGGCAGCTCGTCCAGCTACGGCGGCAACCCCCTGGCGGCGGCCGCCGGCCTCGCCACGCTGGACATCATCCTGAAAGAGAACCTCGTGAAGAACGCCGAGCGCATCGGGGCCGTCATGCTGGCGCGGCTCCAGACGCTGAAGGAAAAATACCGGTTCATCGGCGACGTGCGGGGCAAGGGTCTCATGCTCGGCCTGGAGCTGGTGAAGGACCCTGCCACAAAGGAGCCCCTCTCGAAGGACGCGACGGGGGCGCTCTTCCAGGAATGCCTGAAGCGCGGCCTCGTGGCGATGTGCTACTCGCACATCATCCGGATCAACCCGCCCCTCGTCATCGACGAGGAGACCGCGCTCAGGGGCCTCGCGATCCTCGACGAGGCGATGGGCGCGGTGGCCCGGGAGTGGGGGCTCGACTAGAGTGCCGTGCCAACGAACTTGGCCCGGGCGGACGGGGGCAAGCCGGCGACAGGACCCCCGGCGGGCCGGCGACCTCCGGCGAAGGTCGGTGGAGGAGCGCTAGATGCTGCGCGGGGCGATCGTCGGTCTGGGCAACGTCGCGGTCCACGCGCATCTGCCCGGCTGGGCCGGCCGCGACGACGTCGAGATCGTCGCGGCCACCGACGCG
>JBBTEL010000205.1:0-9568 GCA_038042325.1 Candidatus Methylomirabilota bacterium | reverse complement strand
CTCAACACTAAACTGCCTGGGGGTCACTGTCTCACTCATATTGGCAGAGAGGGCGAGCCACCGGTCCACTCGAACAAGTCGTTAGCCGCGCCGCGGAGGTTCAGGGTCTTCAGTACTGGGATACTCGACGAGCTTACCGTCAGCCCGAAAGTAGCTCACGCGCAACGTGATTTCCGTCGCGTCAGGCGGTTCAAGATCGCGGGACCACCCAAGCGCCCGCAGTACAGGCCCATGGCGCTCAGCAGCCCGGTCCTGATCCTTTCGAAGCTCCCGGAGCTTCAGCGGGTTCGTCGCCATATAGTATGGCGACAAGTTGTAGATCGTGACGGTTCCCGAATCGGGGTCAACGCCAGGGACTTGCCATCCTCGCGATCGGGAGAAGCACATGAACTCCTTTACGATCCGCTCCTCCTCTATTCCTTGCCGCCGAAAACGGAGAAGCTCAAGGATGACGTCATAGTGGACTTTAAGGAACGGCAGCTCCGCAGGGTCATCAATTCGAGTTAGTGCCTGCACAAGAGCCTCCTGCTGAAGCCCGACATTGGCGACTTGGTTCTGAACCGCGGTAAGTGTCTGCGTCGAGGTGGTGAGACGGTCGCGAAGCGCGCCTACTGAGCGTGATAGATCACGATGCGTCATCATGAGGATCGCCACGACAACGACAAACGCGATAGCGACCGAAATCTCCATAGCCTTCCCTTTTAGCAACGGCAACGGCCACTTGCTAGGCGCGCTGCGGTATTCTTAAACGAATGACCTTAGCGCAGCTTTCATGCCCTGCTCGTTGCCATCGTCAAGGTCTCGCCGATAGATTTTCGTGTGCTTCCCATCTCTTCTCGTGACCCCGTATGACAGAGCGTCCGCCCAGCCGCCGTCAAACGGCCTGATCTGGATCAAGTCGGAAGGATCTGCTCCTATCTCTTGAAACAGGAGCCGAATCAATCCTTCAACGTCCGCTTGCGTTCTCACTACGGCTCCTCCCTTAGCTTGGGGTTACGCGGCTAACGGCCGGGCGCTGAGCGGCCGACGCAGCCGGGCCGCTCAAGCGGCTCGTTAGACGGCGACCTCGTCACGTCGGCCACTTGACGCCACGCTCATCGGCGAAACGCTTGAGCTCCTCCTCGTCATACTCGACTACTGGAAGATACGGCTTGAGCTCGGGTTCTAGACGGAGACGTTCCTCGAAACACGCCTCCCTCAGCTTGTCGCACATGGTCTTGAATTTCTCGGTCACCTCGCGGGTGAGGGGTGCGTGCGCGGAGTTAAACATCGGGATGAGAATATCTCGACCGCGGGCGCGATGGAGCTGTGGCCGAGGGTCCCACGCTCGCGAATCCGAGTGAGCAAGAACGGTGTTGCGGTCCTCCATGACTATGGCGTGAATCTCACGCTCCTCCGCGGTCAGCGTTTGGAGAATCCTTGGCGGCAGGTCTGGGATTTTGACGGCCGCTCCCCGATCGTTCCCCGAGAATGGTCTGCAGTATGCGACGATCATCCCGCAGTTCAAGCCCTGCAACAGGAAACGGTCATAGGGGTACCGATCATGCAGATGTTCTGCGAGGATGTAGCCGGCAATGCCCCTCGCCTGCTGGAAGTCCACGTACGACACCAGGACCCGGTTGAACTGCCCGAGCTTCCCGGCGACATGCGCCGGAAGCTCGGAGTCTTCGTTGGCCACAGCCGAGAACCCTCCGTCTGTCCGTCTAACTATTGAGTCTCTTGCAGGCTGGGCCTGCAGCGTACCTCTCTATGCGCTCCTGATTCCACAACAAAATCAGAAGCAATATCCGCCTCTTGCAAGACGTTGTCAAGCCTCGCTCTCGGCCAAACACTGCGGAACTCGCAGTCCATCTGGATATCAGCCCGCCGTATATCCAGGCTAACAAACCGCCGCTGCCGGGAGCGTCTAACCTCCACAGAGGTGGTACTTTTAAGATCGTGGGAGGTCCTATCAGGATCGGGGTATCGGCGTGCCTCCTGGGGCAGGAGGTCCGCTACGACGGCGGTCACAAGCGCGACCCGTTCCTCGTCGAAACCTTCGGGCGCTACGTCGAGTGGGTTCACGTCTGCCCGGAGGTGGAGGTCGGGCTCGGCACGCCGCGCGATCCCATCCGGCTGGAGCGCGATGGCAAAGACGTCCGCCTGGTCAATCCCAAGACAGGGACCGATCTCACCCGGAAGATGCGGACGTATGCGACCCGGCGCGTCGCGGGGCTGAGGGGTCAAAACCTCTGCGGCTACATCCTGAAGAAAGATTCGCCCTCCTGCGGCATGGAGCGGGTGCGGGTCTATGACGGGAAAGGTGTGCCGTCACGGAACGGCCGCGGCCTCTTCGCCGAGGCGCTCCTCCGCCGGTATCCGAACCTTCCCGTGGAGGAGGAAGGGCGGCTGAACGATCCGCGGATCCGGGAGAACTTCGTCGAGCGCGTCTTCGCCTACCGTCAGCTGCGCTCGCTCTTCGCCGGACGGTGGACGATCGGCGATCTTGTCCGCTTCCACACGGCCCACAAGCTCCAGCTCCTGTCCCACTCTCCCAGGGCGTACGCCACGCTTGGACAGCTTGTCGCCCGGGCGAAAGGAATTCCGCGCGCCAGGCTTCGCGCCCGCTATGAGACCGAGTTCATGAAGGCGCTCTCCGAGATCGCCACTCCCCGGCGACATGCCAACGTCCTCCACCACATCGTCGGTCACTTCAGAAAGCTTCTGGATGACGAGTCGCGCCGCGAGTTGCTGTCGCTGACCATAACGCAATAACTCGAGCCTGACCCCAAACCTGACAAGACAGGGCTGGCGCAGTCCAACTGCCTGAAAGCATAAGTGTTTTGTGAAAGTCCTTGACCGCTCTGAACCGTTGTGTTAATTGAACACGAGCACTCCTCGGGAGGACCACAGTGACCCAAACCATTGGATTTATTGGGCTTGGTATCATGGGCCGGCCCATGGCCCGGGCCCTCCTCAAGGCGGGTTATCCCCTGGTTGTCCACAGTCGGAGCCAGGGACCCGTGGATGAACTGGTCAAGGCGGGGGCGAAGGCCGCCGCGTCTCCGAAGGGCGTGTCCGAGCAATCGGAAATCCTGATCACGATGCTCCCCAACTCCCCCGACGTGGAGCTGGTCGCCCTCGGGAAGAACGGGATCATCGAGGCCGACAACCGCCGCCTCATCTTCGTGGACATGTCCACGATCTCCCCGATCGTCTCGCAGAAGATCGCCAAGGCGCTCGAGCCGCGAGGCGTCAGGATGCTCGACGCGCCGGTTTCGGGCGGCGAGAAGGGCGCCATCGAGGCGGCGCTCTCCATCATGGTGGGCGGCGACAAGGCCGTCTTCGACCAGGCGCTCCCGGTCTTCCAGGCCATGGGGAAGACGATCACCCACCTGGGCCCGCTCGGGGCCGGCGGCTTCACCAAGCTGGCGAATCAGATCATCGTGGCCGGCAATCTCACGGCGCTGGCCGAGGCGCTGACGCTGGCGGCCAAGGCAGGGCTCGACATCGAGCTGACCCTGAAGGCGCTCGGAGGTGGGCTCGCGGGCAGCCGCTGCCTGGACCAGAAGACCCCCAACTACCTCGCCCACTCCTTCAACCCCGGCTTCAAGATCGACCTCCACTACAAGGACCTCGGCCTCATCATGGAGGCAGGCCGGGCGCTGGGCGTGCCACTGCCGACCACGGCGGTGATCCAGGAACTCTTCAACGCGCTCCGCCAGAAGGGCCGGGGCGGGCTCGACCATTCGGGGATCATCACGCTCCTGGAGGATCTCGCCGGGGTCGAGGTGAAGGGGAAGAAATGAGGGCGAGCGTCGATCGGGCGGGGCTGGACTCCAAGGGGCACGCGCCCCTCATCAAGATCCGCCGCGTCCGGAAGGGTGACCTCGCCAAGGTCCGGGACGTCCTCGAGCAGGCCTTCGGCGATTTCTATGAGCGCCAGCTCGGCACCCGCCCGCGCCAGGTCTTCGGCGGGGCCCAGTACGTCCACCACCGCTGGCTCATGGAGCCCTGGGGCTGCTTCGTCGCCGAGGAAGGGGACGGGAAGATCGTCGGCGCCGCGGTGGCGGTGATCTGGGGCACGCTCGGGCTGGTGGGCCCCGTGGCCGTCCTCACCACCTACCAGAACCAGGATATCGGCCAGCAGCTGGTCAAGGCCACCCAGGGGTTCTTCGACGAGAACAAGGTCACGCTCCAGGGGCTGGCGACCTACCCGTCGAGCCCGAAGCACCTCCTCCTCTTCCAGAAGTTCGGCTACAAGCCCAAGACCCTCGTCGCCATTACCTCCAAGCCCCTGGACCGGCGGGAGATCGTCCAGGCCACCCAGGCCGGCAAGCCCGCCCTCTCCGTCCGCCGCTTCTCCGCGCTCGAGGAGGCGAAGAAGAAGGGCATCATGCAAAAGCTCCGGCGGATCACCAACTCGATCTACCGGGGCCTGGACCTGGCCAAAGAGGTGGAGATCGTGGACGGGCTCGCCCTCGGCGACACGCTTCTGCTCGAGCGGGGGCGCGAGCTGATCGGGTTCGCCATCTACCACATCCCCGGCGTCAGTGAAGCCCCCCAGGGGTCGCTCTACATCAAGTTCCTCGCGATGGACTTCCGCCACCGGACGCCCGAGTACTTCCACGGGCTGCTGGCGTCCCTCGAGGAGCTCGCCAGCGGGGCGGGGCTCCAGCGGGTGATCGCGCCCGTGTACACGGCGTACTGGACCGCCTATCAGGCGCTGCTCGAGCGCGGCTACTCGATCGATTTCACCATGGTCCGGATGAAGCGGGGGAAGTTCGAGGAGCACGAGCGGCCGGCCGACCTGGTGCTGGACGACTGGCGCTGAGCCTCACCATGCTCCTCAGGCTCGCGCTCGCGGCGGGGCTCGTGCTCGCCGCCCTGGCGATCTGGCCCCCCCGCCTCGCCGATGCCCACGCGCTGGTCCTCGAATCCTCCCCGCGGGCCGATGAAGTCCTCCGGGCCGCTCCCCCGCGGGTCCTCTTGCGCTTTAACAGCCGCATCGAGGGGAAGCTCTCCGGCATCACTGTGACGGGTCCCGAGGGCCGTCCGTTCCCGCTCCCGGTGGCGGGGGCCCCCGAGGGGGCCCCCAACGAGCTCTCGGCGCCGGTCCCGCCGCTGCCGCCCGGCCGGTACCTCGTCCGCTGGAAGGTGATGTCGGCGGACGGTCACGTGACGGTGGGAGCCTTCCGGTTCACCCTGGCCCCGGCGCCCTGACGCCGTGACCACGCTGGCGGGGTTTCTCAACGTCGTCCTGCGGGGGGTCGGCCTGGCGGGGCTGGCGACGGCCCTCGGCGGCGTAACCTACGCGCTCCTCGTACTTCGCCCGTTCGCCGCGCGATCGCGGCTCCGGAACGCCGCCGTGGGACGGTGCCTCACCCTCATCGCCGCCGGCGCGATCCTTCTGGCCGGCGCCCAAGCCCTGATCCTCGGACTCCAGCCGCTCGCTCTCGCCGGGGAGAACGGTTCGGCGCCGTTCCGCGCGTTCTTCTCCACGACCTTCGCCCAGGCCGGGCTCGCCAGGATCGCGCTGGCGATCGCCCTGGCGGTCACCGCCATCCTGCTGCGCCGGACGCCGGACTCGCGGGCGTCCTGGTGGGCCGCCGCGGGCCTGGCCGTGCTCCTGGGGATGAACGCGGCGTGGCTCTCCCACGCCATGGGCCGGCTGGAGTACCGGGAGGTCCTGATGGCGCTCGAGGTCTTCCATCAGGTGGCGGCCGCCGTCTGGGTCGGCGGGCTGATTCACCTGGTGGCCTTCTCGCTCCTCCGCCGCGACTCCTCCGAGGAGGCCGAGGCCTCAGGCTTCGCCGCCCGCTTCTCCTCCGTGGCCCTCGGCAGCGTGGCCGGTCTCGTCGCGGCGGGGATCGCCCTGTCGTTGTTCTACGTGGATGGGGTGGACGGGCTTCTCGGAACGGGCTACGGGATCATGATCCTGACGAAGGTGGCGGTGCTGGCGGGGGCGCTCGCGCTCGCCGCCCTGAATTTCCTGGCGGTGCGGCGCATGTCCCGGCGGGGCGGGGCAGTCCCGGCAAGCCTCTGGTGGTTCGTGGAGGCGGAGGTGGGGATGGGCGTGACCCTCTTGCTGGCGGCGGCAGCGCTGACGTCGCTGCCGGTGGCGGCGGACGTCAGGGAGGACCGCGCCACGCTGGCGGAGGTGGGTTCGCGGTTCGTTCCCAAGCTGCCGAGCTTCTCCACTCCGCGGATCGGCGATTTGCTGGCCGCGGCAGCCCCGATCACCGACACCCTGGCCGAGCGGAAGCAGCCGGAGTACCAGTGGTCCGAGTTCAACCACCACGTGGCGGGGCTCTTCGTCTTCAGCATGGGGCTGCTCGCCCTGATCGAGCTCGGGGGGCGGAGCCGCTGGGCCCGGCACTGGCCGCTCCTCTTTCTGGGGCTCGCCGCGTTTCTCTTCTTCCGCAACGATCCGCGCGCGTGGCCTCTCGGGCCCGCCGGCTTCTGGGAGAGCATGCTGCTCCCCGACGTCCTCCAGCACCGGCTGGCCGTGGCGCTCGTCGTGGCCCTCGCCGTCTTCGAGTGGGCGGTGCGCACCGGGCGCCTCAGCGCCCGGGGGTGGGCCTACGTCTTCCCCCTCCTGTGCGCCGCCGGCGGGGCACTCCTCCTCACCCACTCGCACGCGCTCTTCAACCTGAAGGCCGAGTTCCTCATCGAGGTCACCCACGCGCCGCTGGGCGTCCTGGCCGTCTTCGTCGGCTGGGCGCGCTGGCTCGAGCTCCGGCTGCCGGCCCCCAACAACCGTGTGCCCGGTCGCGTCTGGGCGGTCGCGTTCACCCTGGTCGGCGCGTTGCTCCTCTTCTACCGCGAAGGGTAGCCGGATGATTGCGGGACGCGCCACGCCAGACGGGACCGACGCCTACCGCCGGCGCGCGAAGGCCGCGCCCGAGCATTTCCGCGCCTTCGGCGGGTGCTGGCTCTCGTCCGTTGGCATCGGGACCTACCTCGGCGCCGAGGACACGGCCACCGACGAGCTGTACCGGGACGCGCTGACGCGCGCCCTGGAGCTGGGCCTGAACGTGGTGGACACGGCGGTCAACTACCGGCACCAGCGGAGCGAGCGGGTCATCGGCCAGGCGCTCTCGGCCCTGATCGGCAAGGGCGCCCTGCGCCGCGAGGAGGTCGTGGTCGCCACCAAGGGCGGCTTCATTCCGTTCGACGGGTCGATGCCGACGAATCCCGGCGCCTACTTCACCGAGACGTACCTGCGCCCCGGCATCATCCGTCCCGACGACGTCGTGGCCGGCTGCCACTGCATGACGCCGGCCTACCTGGCGGATCAGCTCGAGCGGAGCCGCCGGAACCTGGGGCTCGAGACGGTGGACGTCTACTACGTCCACAACCCCGAAACCCAGCTCCAGGAGGTGGACCGCCCGGAGCTCCTCAAGCGGATTCGCGACGCCTTCGCGTTTCTGGAGTCCGCCGCGAGCGACGGCAAGATCGGGTGCTACGGGACCGCCACCTGGAACGGCTACCGCCAGCCCCCGGGCGCGCGGGAGTATCTGTCGCTCGCCGAGTTCGAAAAAATAGCGCGGGAGGTGGGCGGCGACACACACCGCTTCAGGGTGATTCAGCTCCCCTACAATCTCGCCATGGGTGAGGCGTTCACCCTCGGGAACCAGCCGGTGGACGGCGAGGCCGTCTCGCTGCTCGAAACCGCCCGGCGGCTGGGGATCTACGTCATGACCTCCGCCTCCATCTACCAGGGGCAGCTCGCCCGGAACCTCCCACCAGTCCTCGGCGAGCACCTTCCCGGCCTGGCGACCGACGCCCAGCGCGCGATCCAGTTCGTGCGCTCCACGCCGGGCGTCGGGACGGCCCTCGTGGGAATGAAGCGCGTCGCCCACGTGGAGGAGAACGCCTCGCTGGTGAGAGTTTCCCCGGTGCCCTGGAGCCAGTTCCAGAAGTTCTTCAAGGAACCCTAGCCGTGGAGCTGGTGGTTTCCCGGGACGCGGCGGCGCTGGCCCGCCGCGCGGCGGATTATGTCGTGGACCGGATCCGCGCCAAGCCCGATCTCGCGATGGCCGTGCCTGCCGGCCGCACCCCGCGGCTGATGTATGGCCTCCTCGCCGAGGACCACCGGGAGCGCCGCGTCGATTTCTCCGAGATGCGCGTCTTCTCCGTGGACGAGCTCTGCCCGCCGGCGCCGCCCGACGGCTATTTCTGGCGTCAGGTCGGCAAGGAGTTCCTCGCCTGGGCGGGCGTGGCGCCCGAGCGGCGGCATCCGTTCAGAGTGGACCGGCCCGACCTGGACCAGATGTGCCGCGAGTACGAGGAAACGATCGCCCGCGCGGGCGGGCTCGACCTCGTCGTGCTCGGCCTCGGTCCCAACGGCCACATCGCCTCCAACGAGCCGGGGAGCCCGTTCGACTCGCGCTGCCGGCCGGTCCGGCTGCTCGCCTCGACGGTGGACTACATCCTGACCGATGCGGTGATCCAGGGATCGATCTCCGACCGTGCCGTCACGCTCGGGATCGCGACGATTCTCGAGGCGCGCGAGGTCGTGGTGCTGGTCAGCGGCGCGGGCAAGCGGGAGCCGCTCGCGAAGACGCTGGACGGCCCCCTCACGCCCGACGTGCCTGCTTCGGCGCTAAAGCTGCACCCCCGCTGCGTCATCCTCGCCGACGAGGCCGCCGTCGCGGCGCCGACCCGGCGATGAAGGGGGTTGAATTTCGGGGGGTGGTGGGCTAGGGTAGGGAGCCGTGGCTCCGGTCAGCGTGCGCAAGATTCACCACGTGGGCATCGTCGTCGAAAAGCTGGCACGCGCCTACGGCTTCTATCGCGACACGCTGGGCCTGCCGCTCCTGAGAGAGGTGGAGATCAAGGACCAGGGCGTCCGCGCGGCGCTCCTGGGGGCGCGGGAGAGCGAGATCGAGCTCCTCGAGCCTGTCGAGGCGGGAACCGGCGTGGGGCGCTTTTTGGAAAAGCGCGGCGAGGGGCTTCACCACCTCTGCTTCGAGACCGCCGACGTTGACGCGAGCCTCCTGCAGCTCAAAACCGCCGGCGTGGCGCTTCTCGACGAAACCTCCCGTGAGGGCCTGGCGGGCCGCATCGGCTTTCTCCATCCGAAGGCCGCCGCCGGCGTCCTCGTCGAGCTGGCCACGCCGCCGAACGGCTCCGATCCCGACGCCTCGCCTCTGCGCCTCAAGCGCGTCGTCATCGGCTCCCACGATCCCAAGGAAGCCGCGGGGATCTTCCAGCGCCTGTTCGCCCTGCCGGAGCAGGGCATGAACGAGGGCCCCCGCACGATGCTCTCCGTGGGCAGGGGCGCCCTGCTCCTCGTCCCCGCCGACGAGGTGGGCGGCCTGGAAGGTATGGTGGCGCTCTCGCTGGTCGCCGAGGATTATGACGCGGTCAGCGCGCGGCTCCGCGACGCCGGCGCGACCATGCTGAGCGGCGCGGGGGAGCTGACCGTGGAGCCCAAGTCCAGCCACGGCGTCCACCTCCACATCTCCCGCTTCGACTAAGGCAGCCTCTCTCCGGTTTGCGGCTCCGTGGGCGGATTCTTGGGACCGCCTAGAAGGCGTCGGGGGCGGCGGCGATCCGGTCGAGGTCCGGGCGGGTGTAGGAG
>JBBTEL010000204.1:0-4568 GCA_038042325.1 Candidatus Methylomirabilota bacterium | reverse complement strand
CGCCTCGCGCATGAACTCCCGGGCGCTCTCCGTATCGACGACCTGGCCTGGCATATCCTCGGAGGGGGGCTACGCCCCCCTTCCGATGCCTCCCCCCACGATTCCTCGGAGGGGGACTCCGTCCCCCTTCCGAACCTCCCCCTTTCGATTGCGGGGGCAAAGCCCCCGCTCGAAGAGGCGTCCGCCCCTCACGATCGCCCTGCGGCCACGGAGGCCTTCTTGCGGACGAGGCCGGCGGCCTTCATCGCCGCGGCGCCGGCCATGCCCATCGTGTCGTCGAGGTCCTTGGGCCCGGCCGCCGCCCCGGCGACGAACACGCCCTCCACGGAGGTGGACACCGTGTCCAGCGAGCCGTGAGCGGGGTCGATGAAGCCGTACTTGTTCTGGGCCAGGCCGAGGATTCGGGCGATCTCCTTGGTCCCCTTGCTGGGCTCCATCCCCACGGAGAGGATGACGATGTCCATGGCGACTTCCATGGGCCGGTTCATCGTCGTGTCCTCCCCCCGGATCATCAGCCGGTCCCCCTTCCGTACGATCTCGGAGATCACGCCCCTGATGTACTGCACCTTGTATTTTTCCTGGGCGGGCCAGTAAATCTCGTTCTCCCAGTAGCCATACATCCGCATGTCGATGTAGAAGATGAACACCTTGCACTGGGGGAGGAGCTGGCGGATCTCGATGGCCTGCTTGGAGGCGATGCCGCAACAGACCTTGGAGCAGTACTCGTTGCCGATCTGGCGGTCCCGGGAGCCCACGCACTGGATGAAACACACCCGCTCGGGGACCTGGCCGTTGGAGGGCTTGACGAACTTCTTCTCCTTCAGCATGGCCTCGGCGTCCTGGAGCGTGAGCACGTCGTCGTACTCGTAGTAGCCGTACTGCTGAGTCGCCCGCCCCGGGTCGAAGTGGTCGAAGCCGGTAGCCACGATGATCGCTCCGGCCTCGACGGGCGCCGGGCCCTCGTTCTCCTGGAGGGTCACCCTGAAGTCGCCGGCCGCGCCGCTCGACCCGGTGACCGTCGCGTTGAGGCGAATGTCCACCAGAGGATTCCCGCTGACCGCGGCCACTATCTCGGCCATGACCTCGGAGGCGTCGCGCATCCCGTGGGTCAGGGCGGCGTAGTTCGCCGAGATGGGCGTCCCGCCCAGCTGCCCCCGCTTCTCGACGAGGATCGCCTTATACCCGAGGTCGGCGACCCCGCGGGCGGCCTCCAGGCCCGCCGGCCCGCCGCCGATGATCAGGATGCTCTCGCTCGGCATCCTAGCGGCCGCCGTGGGCCAGGTGCGCCGGGTGCGGTCGGGTACCCGCGCCGAAGGCTTGGGTGGGAGCCGCGTCCGCGTCGTCCCAGGTCATGACCGCCCCGGGGTCCTTCTTGAGCCGCTCCAGATCGTCCTCAAACTCCCGCCAGCGCTCCCGCCAGTCGATCCCCATCTTTTCCAATAGCGGGTGGTAGTCGGCCGAGTGCCAGTGGAGCTGGCAGACCCGGTAGGGGTGGGCTCCCATGGCTAGGGCCGCGAACTGGGCCTCGGAGAGGACCGGGATGGCGGCCGTGACGCCCTTGTGGGCCTGAGCCGCGAACTGGCTCTTGTCCAGCGTGGTCACGCAGCCGGTATCGTGGGTGAGGGTGACATCGGGGTTCGCCTCGTCCCGCATCACCTCGATCTTCCGCTGGACGGCGAAGGACCGGGTGAAGTCCCGCTGGACCAGGATGTGGCGGAAGCCGAAGCCGCAGCAGTCGAACCAGGTCGAGTAGTCCGCCACCTTGGCGCCGAGCGCCTCCACCACGCCGGTGACGATGGCCGTCCGCTGGCCGCCGTACACGTCGGGATCGTAGATGGCGTCCTCGGAGACCAGCTTGTAGTAGTGGCAGGCCGGGTGAACCGTCACCGTGATCTGGGAGAGATCGAGGACCTGCCGCTTGGCGATCTCGTGGCGGACCGCGTACACCCATTCGCTATAGTGGACGATCTCCTCGGGAATCACGAGCGGCTTGCCCATCTTTTTCAGGATCTCCCGCACCTGATCCCGAAGCTCCTTGTGGTGGATCAGCTCCGACCGGACTTCCTTGTAATGGCCGTAAGAGGTCGCGCAGTGGATCTGCGGGAAGTAGCCGGTCTCGTAGGCCGCCGCGAAGTTCCGCATCGCGACTCCCGCTTGGGCCGCAGAGTTGGAGGTCGCGGAGGCGTAGTAGTTCCAGGCGGTGCAGGAGGTCTGATCCCGGGGGTCGTTGTACTCCAATCCCAGCTTCCGGTGGAGCCAGAAGATCGAGGTCGAATACCCCGGGATGTGACCGCACTGGCCGCAGGACTTGTGGTGCCAGGTGTGCTGGAGCGGGATCTTCTTGGGCTTGCCGTACTTGGTCTGGACCTCGACGTAGGGCTCCGGCACCCGCTGGACGATCCACTCCCCCTTGGCCTCGAGCTCCAGCATCTTCGCTTTGAGGTCTTCGGGGGCGTCGTCCGGGGTCCGCCTGAACTCCCCCTTCTTGGTCGGGGCGGCGGGACCCTTGACCGGGATGTTGATCGGGATCGGCATCGCGTTCTCCTTAGCCCGAGAGCGGGTAGCCGGCCTCCTCGAGCTTTTCCTCCATCACGTCCACGAGGATCATGTGGAGGCTTTCGTCCAGCGTCTTGATCATGTCCAGGACGCCGGTCAGGTGCCAGATCAGGTAGAGCTCGGTCAGGGTCTTGTCGTCCACTTCCCACGATGACGAGGTCGTGTGCATGGTGTCGGGCGGCATCGCCCGCCGCCACACTTCCAGGTTGTCCGCCGTTTCTTTCGCCGTTGGACCCCAGTCAGGGAAGGCGTCCGGGCGGATCATGTCGGGGGAGACCTGGGTGCCGGTGGACATGATCTTGTAAATGATGCGGCTGTATCCCTCCAGGGCCTCCTTGGCGCTGTGGAGACCGTTCTTCACGGCGACTTCCCGCATGATGGTGATGATGCCGCCGGGGTTGTTCTTCCGGGGACAGACGAGGCAGGAGAAGCACTGGGAGCACTCCCAGACTTCCCCGTTCATCTGCTCGTAGACCAGCTCCACGTCCTCCCGGGCCACCGCCTGGGCGATCCGGCGCGGGCTGAAGTCGTAGAAGCGGGCCGACGGGCAGACCGCCACACAGATCCCGCACTCGTAGCAGCCGTAGAGGTAATCGGAGAAGCGGAGGTCGGCCTTGACCTCGTTGAAGAGGCGCAGTTTTTCCTCGAAGGGGGGCTCTGCCCCCCTTTCGACCCTTCCCCCCGAGGTTGCGCGGGCCAAGCCCGCGCTCGAAGCGCCCGTTCCCGTACCCGTGGCCATCACTAGAAGCAGATGACCTGATCCGCCTCGAGCGCCATGTTATTGAAGGCGGCGCCGCCGATCATCTCGACGCCCTCGATCAGGTGCTCGATCTTGAGGTCGTTGAGGTCCAGGCTCGGCTGGCAGACGTAGAGCTTCACCCCCAGGTCCAGGGCCTGATCCATGAAGTGCCGGAGCGTGGCGCCCGCCGATCCCCTTTTGATCTTGAGCTGCTCGGCCACGCCGCGCTGGAGCAGGGTCGGGCCGAACTGGGTGAAGTAGATGCCGACCTCCACGTCCATGGCGGCCGCCGAAGCGGCCAGGAAGAACACGGTGGCGCTCCGCTCGGGCGCCTCGGTCCCGCTCGTCTGCACGTAGAGGATCCGCTTGACCTCGTCGCCCTGCGCCTCGTGGGCCATGGCCCTGACCTCCGGCGGATCAGATAAAGAGGGAAACGTCCGCGCTCGCCGCGTAATCCAGGAAGGTGGTCGCCCCCGCGCACTGGGCCTGGGGGATCAGATCCTCCTGGGTGATCCCCATCACCCCCATGGTGGTCGCGCAGGCGAAAAGCTGGACATCGCCTTCCACGCAGAGATCCACGAGCTCCTTGACGGACGGCATTTTGGCCTTCGCCATCCACCCCTTCATCATCGTCGTGGCCATGGCCGTCATGCCCGGCAGGGCTCCCATGAGGGTGGGAACCTTGAGCATGGGGATGGCAGGGATCGGCGGGGGCATGGCCGGATTCCCGACCGGGGAAACTTGAAGATGCTCGAGCCGCTTCTTGTGGAGGATATCCAGCCCGTAAAAGGTGAAGAAGATCCCGACCTCCCAGCCCATGGCCGCCGCCGTGGTCGCCAGGATGAGGGGCGGGTAGGCCTGGTCCAGAGTCCCTTTCGACGCGACCATTGCGAGCCGCTTGGTCTTCTCTCCCATGGCAACCTCCCCGGGAGCGCCCTACTTGGTGCGCTTCACCAGAAATCGATAGACGCCGCCCTGCTGCTCGCTGGCCAGGATCTCGTGGCCGGTCTGGGCCTGGAAGGCCTTGACGTCGGGAACCGATCCGGGATCGGTGGCGAGCATCTCCACCACTTCCCCCACCTGAATCCCCTTGAGGGCCTTGGAGAGCTTGATGATGGGGAGGGGGCAGAGGAGCCCCTTGCAGTCGAGAGTCTGCTGGATTTTAATTGTTTCCGCCATGGCCACCTCCGTTGAAAAGTCCTGGGGGCGCAGGAACGCTATTGATCTTTGCATAAATAATGGAACATCGTATTGTCTTTAGCTATACTCGAGG
>JBBTEL010000203.1:0-3982 GCA_038042325.1 Candidatus Methylomirabilota bacterium | reverse complement strand
GAATTCCTGGGACGTGAAGTGATGCCGGGCCGATTGGGAGTGAGGCACCGCCCCCTCACCTTCATCCTCTCCCCCCCGAGGGGGAGAGGGCAGGGTGAGGGGGGGTTCACGCTCGTCGAGCTGATCGTTGTGCTGTTCATCATCGCCCTCGTGGCCGCCGTCGCGCTCCCCGCCGTGGGGCGCGGGGTGGACGCGCTTCAGCTCAGAGCCGAGGTGGCCACCTTCGCCGCCTTTCTCCGCTACGCCAGGGAGCAGGCCATCACCACGCGGGAAGCCCAGGAGGTCACCATCAACGCCGACGCTCATCTCCTGACGCTCAAGGCCGCCGGCGCAGAGCGCGCGCGGGCGAGCCGCCGGCTTTCGCCGCGGCTCTCCATCAGGGCCGAATCCGCCACAGGCCTCTCGATCACGTTCTCCCCCGGCGGCGTCTCCACCGGCGGCAGCTTCAGGCTCGTGGGCCCGGACGGCCGGGCCTACCGGGTCAGCGTGAACCCGCTGACCGGACGCGTCAGCAACGCGCGGGTCGGCTGATGGGGCGCCGCGGCTTCACGCTCCTGGAGGTCCTGGTCGCGCTCGCGATCCTGAGCGTGGCGGTCGTCAGCATGATCCAGCTGTTCGGTCAGGGGCTCCGCCTCCTCAAGGTGTCGGGCGATTACCAGCAGGCCGTTCTCCTGGCGGACCAGAAGGCGCGCGAACTGGAAACGGTCCGCGAGGGCGTAGAGAGCTGCGATGAAGGGGACCTCAACAAGGAATTCAGCTGCGAGCGTCGTGTCACGGTCGCGCCAGTGCCGGAGGAGTTGACTGTCGTTGGCCTGGCCCCGGTTCGCCTCTACCGCGTCACCGTCGAGGTCCGCTGGGGCGGCCGGAGCGTCGAGGTCGCCACGCTCCGTACCGCGCGGGAGTCCCTCCCATGATTGGGGTCAGGCATGCGTATTTGCGTTGGGGGGTGCCGATGAAGCGGCGGGGCTTCACGCTCCTGGAGCTGCTGGTCGCCCTGGCCATCGTGGGAGCGCTCCTCGCCCTCGCCCTCGGCAGCCTCCGCGTCGGCCTCGCTGCTTGGCGTCAGGGCGACGACCGGGCCGAGGCCCACGCGCACCTCAGGAGCCTGTCGGAGCTCCTCGCGCGCTCGGTGGCAGCGGCGTTTCCCTATCGCCAGAGCGGCGCCGAGGGCGGCGAGCCTCAGATCCAGTTCAAGGGCGAGGCAGGACGGGTCTCCTTCGTCACGCTGGCGCCCCCCTTTCCCCTGGCGGCTCCCGTGACGTTCACGGCGGTGACCTTTGCCCGGCTCGAGGGGGAGCGTCCGGGACTGGCGGTGCGCGAGAAGGCCCTCCCCAACCTCGATCCCTTCGAGGAAACGGAGCCGCTCTTCCTCGACCCCGCCGTGACAACCCTCGAGTTCAAGTACCTGGGGCCCGACGGTAGTAGCTGGGACTCCAGCTGGGACGGCGCGGAAAGGAAAGAACTCCCCCGGGCCGTCCAGATCCGCCTGACCGCGACCCTCGGCGGTCGGACCGAGACCCTCCCGCCGCTCACGATTTCCATTCCGGCGAGGACGCCGTGAAGCTGGGGTCAGGCATGCGTATTTGCGTTGCGGGACCAGGGGGGGAGCGGGGCTTCGCCCTCCTGGCGGTGATGCTGGTGCTGGCGCTCCTGGGCGTCGTCGCGGGGGAGTTCGCGTTCGCGATGCGGCTGGAAGCCACGATGGTCAAGAGCTACCGGGAAGAGATCGTCGGCCGCCACCTCGTCGAGGCCGCCGTCCAGCAGGCGATCCGGGAGATCCTGACCGACTCCCAGGTCGTCGGGCTCGGGGACGAGGCCCTGCTCACGTTCTTCAGGCTGCCCGCCCGCCCGCTGCCGCGCCTGGCGCGTTCCGAGGTGCCGCTCGGCCGGGGCACGTTCGCCTACCGGATCACCGATGAAGAGGCCCGGATCAACCTGAACACGGCGCCGCCCGACCGCATCGATCGCCTGCTCGCCACGCTCGGCGTGGACAAACAGGCGCGCGACATCATCAACGACTCGCTCCAGGACTGGAAGGATCCCAACGACCTGCACCGCATCAACGGGGCGGAGAGCGACTACTACCTGAAGCTGCCCGTCCCCTACCGGGCGCGCAACGCCAACCTGGAGGACGTCGCGGAGCTGCTCCAGATCCGCGGCGTGACGCGGGAGCTCTACTTCGGGCGGAGCGAGAAGCCCGGCCTCGCGGAGTTCGTCACCGTGCACGGCGCCGGCCAGCAGGTGAATATCAACACCGCCTCCCCGACGGTCCTCAAGGCCCTCGGCCTTTCCGACGCCGAGGTTTCCCTGATCGTCGAGACCCGGGAGCGAACGCCCTACATTCAGGTGCCCGGCCAGTTCGGCGGCCGAGGGCTCACCATCTCCACCCGGACCTTCCGGATCGAGGCCCGGGGCTGGGTGGACGGGCAATTGACCGGGAAGGTCACCGCTATCGTCCAGAAGCGCGTGGATGCCAGCGGCCAGCCCAGCGGCGTCATCCTCGCCTGGAACCCGGTGGCCGGAGGGCGACCGTGATCGGCGGGCTCCGGCTCGGCATCGTGCTGAAGGACCAACGGCTGGCCGTCGTCGCGCTGGCCGGGAACCGGGCGCGCCAGGTCTTCACGCTGGAGGACCAGGAGAACCCGGCGGCCGTCCTGAGGGGCGAGCTCGAAGCCCGGCGGCTCAAGGTCCGCCGCGCCTCGCTCGCCCTCCCGCGGAGCCTGGCCACGGTCAAGCTCCTGGACCTCCCCCCGGCGGTGGGCGGCAGCCTCGCCCAGATGGTCGCCTTCGAGCTCGAGCGCCACGTCCCGTTCCCCGCCGAGGACGTCGCCTTCGACTTCCTCCCGCTGCTGGCCACCCGCGGGGCCCCGCAGCGCGTGCTCGTCGTCGCCTGCGAGCGGCGCACCGTGGACCGGGCCCTCCGGCTCCTCGAGGAAGCGCGCCTCGCCCCCCGTTCGCTCACCGTGGCCTGCCACGACCTGTTCTTCCTCCTCGGGAGCCGGGCGAAGCGAAAACCCACCGTCTGGGTCCATATCGTCGGCGACGACGCCGAGCTCCTGTTCCTGAGGGGGCCGCGCCTCCACCTGAGCCGCAGCGTGCCCGCCGACGCGGATCTGAGCGACGAGATCCGAAGGAGCCTGATGCACCTCGGCTGGGAGGAGCTGGCCGGGCTCTGGGTCTCCGGGGATCGCGCCCGGGAAGTCCTGGCGTCGGGAGAACTGGCGGGGCTCGGAGCCGCGCCGGCGCCCCCGCCCCTGTCGTCGAGCGCCCGGACCGCGGTGGCGAGCCTCGGAGAATCGGCCAACGGGCTGACGGTCCTGGCGCTGGCCGCGGCCCTCGCGCCGCGCCACCGTCCGCTGAACCTCCTGCCGGCCGCCCTCCGCCCGCGCCGGCTCACCTGGGGGCAGTGGGTCACCGCCGCCAACGTCGCCGCGGCGGCGCTCCTGGGCATCGCGCTCCTCTTCGCCCAGGGCTACCAGAGCCAGCGACAGCTCAACCGCCTCAACGCGGCCATCCGGGTCCTCGACCCCGAGGTGAAGGCGGTGGAGCGCCTCAAGGCCGACGTGGAGAAGAAGCGCCAGCTCCTGGCCACGCTCCGGAGCGTGGAGGACTCCGCGCTCCACCCGCTGCCGCTCCTCCGAGAGCTGACCGAGCTGGTCCCGGCGGACGCCTGGCTCACCACCGTGTCGCTGGACACCAAGGGCGTCGAGATCACCGGGCAGGCCACTGCGGCCAACCAGCTCATCCCGCTGCTCGAGGGCTCCGCCAGGCTCGAGAAGGTCGAATTCGCCTCCCCGGTGACCAAGGGGCGGGATAAGGAACAGTTCAGGATCAGGGCGTCGTGGGAGACGCCGCCCGCGACTGCCGCGGCAGCCGGACCGGCCGTGCCGCCCGCCGCGCCCCCGGCCGCCAGGCCGCGAGGAGCCCGGTAGCCATGGCGGCCCTGTCCAAGCGGGAGCGCACCATCATCGGCGTGGCCGCC
>JBBTEL010000202.1:0-1401 GCA_038042325.1 Candidatus Methylomirabilota bacterium | reverse complement strand
TCATAGGGGCTCCTCTCGTCCACCAGCGGGACTGCCAGCACGCGCGCCTCGCGCTTCTTGGCGCGGGCGTTGACGACCAGGTACTGCACCGACTGGCCGGGCTCGAGCCTGAGCCCGCGGGCCAGGAGCTGGCGCGCCGCCAGCGCCTGGAGGCTGTCGTTGACGTACTCCTCCGGGGCCATCGAGAGGCGCCGGATGACGACGAGGGCCCGCGGCGACGCCTGCCCGGCGAGGACCCGCGCGATCTCGGCCTCCGCGATCCTCCGGGCCCGGGGCGCCAGCGCACGCAGCTCGGCAAGATTCTCCGCGGCCGCGAGGACCGCCAGCATTCGCTCCTGCATGGCCCGCACCAGCGGCGGCGTGTCGTCGCGCCTGAACTCGATGCCGCGCGCCTTGATCCGACCGTCCCCGAAGACCCCGAAAAACCGGTTGGGAACCGTGGTCTTCGGCAGGATGCGGGCCGGGCAGAAGACGATCCAGCGGTAGACCCCCTCCACGCTCACGGGAATGCCCGTGTCCGCGCCGATGTCCCGCGCCAGCGCCGCGTAGTCGGCCTCCCCCGCCCCCCGGCGCTGGAGCCAGAGGCAGTCGGTCAGCCCGTGCAGCATCCTGAAGCCGCGCGCCTCGGCCAGCTCCTTGGCGCGGAGCAGCGCTTCCCGCCCGAACGCCGTGATCGCCTCGTGGGCCTCAATCTTGCCGAACCGCGCGTTGTGGTAGCCGAGATAGCCGAAGGAGACGACGCCGATCCACTTCAGCGCGGTCTGGCGGCGGTCCAGCGCCTCACGCTCGGGCCCCACCGCGGTCTGCATCGCCTGCTTGAGCCGACGCCGCAGCTCCACCAGCGGGCCGAGGACGCGCCTCATGAGGCCATCGTGTTGCCAACAAATACGATACCCATCTTCAGGCACGAGCACCCCCCCGCAGCAGGCGCAGTTGACGGTTTCCGGGGACACGTTGTGATGGACCATGATGGTGGGATACATGGAGGCGAAGTCCAGCTCGCCCACCTCGGCGTACACGCCCGGGCTCGGCCGGTAGACGAGCCCGCCCTTGTCGGCGGTGAGCAGCGCCAGGCCGGACTTGAAGGCCTCCGGCTCGCGCTTCTTCCACGGCACGAGGACCCCCTCGCGCACCGCCAGGTCGAGCTGCATGGAGGTGATGGCCGTCCCGGGCGTGGTGCGGGCCATGCGCTGGACGGGGACGCGCGCCAGCCGCGCCGTCTCCAGGAGTCCCTCGAGCCCGGTCTCGCCGAAGAAGAACGAGGCGCGGCGGTCCACGTGCCAGCGGCCGCGCAGCGGATAGGCCGGCCCCCGGTAGAGGACGCGGCCGTAGGAGAGGTACGAGCGCCCGGCCCCGCCCACCGCCTGGCGCCCCGATTTCGCCACGACGGCGCCGCGCCCC
>JBBTEL010000201.1:0-5226 GCA_038042325.1 Candidatus Methylomirabilota bacterium | reverse complement strand
CGCCCCGCGCCTCGGCTGCTTCATGGGCGAGGACCGCGTGGTGGACCTGGCGGGGAGCTGCGCCGCCTATCTCGCAGGCCGGGGCGTGGTTCGCGCCGGGGCCATCGCCGACACGCTCTTCCCCCAGAGCACCCGCGGCTTCCTCGAGGGCGGCGTCGCCACCCAGGAGATGCTGGCCGCGATGATCGACGCCACCAAGGCGGGGAAGTTCCAGCCCGTCGCCCACCCGGTGAACGCCGTGCGGCTCCACGCGCCCATCGCCGATCCCGGCAAGTTCATCTGCATCGGCCTCAACTACAAGGACCACGCCGCAGAGACCGGCAATCCGATCCCCAAGGAGCCGCCGATTTTCCCCAAGTGGGCCAACGCCATCCTCGACCCGGGTGAGCCGATCCTCCGGCCGCGGGGGGAGAAGCGGCTGGATTGGGAAGTGGAGCTGGGGGTCGTGATCGGCCGAACAGCCCGATACGTGACGAAGGAGCAGGCGCTCGAGTACGTGTACGGCTACACGATCATCAACGACGCCAGCGCCCGGGACTTCCAGTTCGTCACGAGCCAGTGGGCCGCCGGGAAGATTCCCGATACGCTGGCCCCGGTGGGGCCGTACATCGCCGATCGCGCCGAGATCCCAGACCCGCACGTCCTGAGCCTCAAGACGTGGGTGAACGGGAACCTCATGCAGGACGGGACGACGCGGAACTTCATCTTCGACGTGCGCGACATCGTGAGCTACCTCTCGGGGCTCATCACGCTCGCGCCGGGCGATCTCATCGCCACGGGCACGCCGGCCGGCGTCGGCTTCTCGCGCAAGCCGCCTATCGCGCTCCAGCCGGGCGATACCTGCCGCATGGAGATCACCGGCCTCGGCGTCCTCGAGAACCCCGTCAAAGACGCCTAGGCTGGGGTCAGGCATGCGTATTTGCGTTGGCCGCGAGCGGCCCGGTTGAAGGCGTGGGGTTATGGCGTTTAACGCAAATACGCATGCCTGACCCCAAATGGCGGTGACGGCGTTTCTGCATTACGCGCTGGAGGTGCCGGACCCGGCCGTCGGGCAGCGCTACTACCGGGACTTCGGCCTGATGGACGCGACGGGTCAGGGGGACGTGGTCCGCCTGCGCGCCGCCAAACAGCAGCGCGAGAACGTGCTCCTCTTCGCGGGCCGGCGCAAACGCCTGCACCACCTCTGCTTCGGCGCTCCCGGGGAGGCCTTCGCGCGAGTTCGCCAGTCCCTGAGCCGCGCGGCCGTCACAGAGGTGGAGCCGCCCAGGGGGGCGCCCGAGGGGGGCCTCTGGGTACGAGATCCCGACGGCAACCTGGTCAACATCCGGGACGAAGCGCCCGATCCTGAGCCGGGCGATCCCCCGCTGCTGCTCAATGCGCCGGGTCACGCCCCGCGGCAGGCGATCCGCGGCTGTCCCGAGCGAGGCCAGGGCGCCGCGCCGCGGCGGCTGGGCCACGTGCTGCTCTTCAGCCCCGATCTCGAGCGCCAGATCGACTTCTACACGCGCGTGCTCGGCATGAAGCTCTCCGACCGCTCGCGCGACAGCATCGCCTTCATGCGCTGCAGCACGGACCACCACAATCTAGCCGTCCTCGCTTCCAAGGGGCCCGGCTTCCACCACGGGTCCTTTCAGGTCGGCAGCGTGGACGAGATCGCGCTGGGAGCCCTGCGCATGGCGGACCGCGGCTGGCAACCGGGCTGGGGGCTGGGGCGCCACGTCATCGGCTCCAACTTTTTCTACTACATCCGGGATCCCTGGGGCAGCTTCGCCGAGTATTACTTCGACCTCGACTGTATCCCCGAGGACTGCGCCTGGGTCCCGCGCGACTTCCCGCCGGAGGATTCGCTCTACCTCTGGGGGCCGCCGCTGCCCCCCGATTTCGCCGAGAACAAAGAACTGGAGCCACGATGAACGCGCGCTGGTCCGACACTGAGGCGAAGGGGCTCGACGGCCTCGACCTGCTGGTGTACGGCTCGCGGCTGATCGGCGCCGAGCCGTCCCTGGTGGTGTGGGGCGGGGGGAACACGTCGCTCAAGGTGGAGGAACGCGACTTCCGAGGGCGAACCGCCCGGGTGCTCAGGGTCAAGGGGAGCGGCTCTGATCTCAAGACCGTCGCGCGGAAGGATTTCCCGGGCGTCCGGATGGACGAGATCCTGGCCCTCCTCGAACGCTCCGACATGGGCGACCAAGAGATGGTGGACTACCTGGCGCACTCCCTTCAGGAGATGGGAGGCTCACGGCCCTCCATCGAGACGCTGCTCCACGGCTTCCTCCCCCATGAGGCGGTCATTCACACCCACGCCGACGCTATCGTCTCGCTCTCCAACACCGACCGCTGCCGCGAGGTGATCCAGGAGGTGTACGGCAAGGACGTGGTCTCGATTCCCTACCGGCGCCCGGGGTTCCTGCTCTCCAAGGACGTGGCAAACGCGCTCCGGGCCCACCCGGGGGCGACGGCGGTGATCCTCGAGAAGCACGGCACGATTACCTGGGGGCAGACGGTGAAGGAGGCCCACCTCCGGACGATCGACCTGATCACCCAGGCGGAGGAGGCGATCGAGGCCCGGGCGAAGGGGCGCGCCCGCTTCGGGGGGGCGCGGCTGAACCCGCTTCCCGCGGGCGAGCGCCGGGAGGGCGCCCTGGTCGTGGCGCCGTTCCTTCGCGGGCTGGTCAGCCGGGACAAGCGAGCCGTTCTGCACTTCGACGACGCCCCGGACGTCCTGGAGTTCGTCGGCTCGAAGGAGGCCGGGGCGCTTTCCCAGGTCGGGCCCGCCACGCCGGACCACACCATCTACACGAAGCGGGTCGCCTGCTTCGTCGAGTGCGACCACCCTCGCGACGCCGACCGCGTGAAGACGGCCCTCCGCGAGGCGGTCGAGCGCTTCGTCGCCGGCTACACCCGCTACTTCGAGGCGCACCGCCAGGAGGGCATGACGCTCCTCGATCCGTTTCCACGGGTGATCCTGGTGCCCGGGCTCGGGATGTTCACCACCGGCAAGGACAAGCGCACCGCGCTCATCGTGGACGACATCTACCACCACACGATCTCTGTCCTGGGTGCTGCGTCCGCCATCGGCAGCTTCATGTCGCTGACCCCCAAGGACGCCTTCGACGTGGAGTACTGGCCGCTCGAGCTCTACAAGCTCACGCGGGAGCCGCCCGAGAAGGAATTGGCCCGCCGCATGGCGCTGGTGACCGGGGGCGCCAGCGGGATCGGCAAGGCGGTGGCGCGGCGGCTGGCCCAGGAGGGGGCCCACGTCGTCGTGGCCGACGTGGACGAGGGCGGGGCCAAGAAGGTCGCCGAGGAGATCGTCACCGCCGGCGGGACGGGGCGCGCGCTGGGCGTGAGGATGGACGTCACCAGCGAAGCGTCGGTCCGGCAGGGCTTCGAGGCCGCCACGCTCGCCTACGGCGGCCTCGACATCGTCGTGTCGAACGCCGGCATCGCGGTGAGCGCCCCCCTCGACGCGATGGTGCTGTCGGACTGGGAGCGCTCCTTCGCCGTCAACGCCACCGGCCACTTCCTCGTGGCCCGCGAGGCCCTCCGGCTGCTGAAAACCCAGGGGCTCGGCGGAGCCTTCGTGTTCGTCGCGACCAAGAACGTCATGTCGCCGGGCAAGGACTTCGGCGCCTACAGCGCCTCGAAGGCGGCCGAGGCCCAGCTGGCGAAGATCGTGGCGCTGGAGGGCGGCGCCCACGGGATCCGCTCCAACATCGTGAACCCCGACGCCGTGTTCCAGGACTCCCGTTTATGGTCCGAAGACGTTCGCCGCGAGCGGGCGCGGGCGCAGGGGATCACCGTCGAGCAGCTCGAGGAGTTCTACCGGAAGCGCAACATCCTGGGCGCCTCGATCCTGCCCGAGGACGTCGCCGAGGCGGTGCTCTTCCTCGCGTCGGACCGCTCGGCCAAGACCACCGGCTGCACGCTCACGGTGGATGGGGGCGTGAGAGATGCCTTTCCCCGCTAGAACCTCGGAGGGGGGCTCCGCCCCCCTTCCGATACCTCCCCTCGAGGCTTGCGCCGGCGAAGCCGGCGCTCGAAACGACGGTGTCTGAGATGCCCTTCCTTGCCGATCAGGTCCGGTTCGGGGCGAATCTGGCGCCCCATCCGGACCCTCGGGAGCAGATGGCCCTTGCCGAGCGCGTGGAGGCGCTCGGCTTCGACTCGCTCTGGTGCGGCGACCACATCCTGTTCAACATCCCTCTCTACGAGTCGCTCACCCTCCTCTCCTTCTACGCGGCCCACACGAAGCGGATCCGGGTGGGGACGTGCGTCTATCTCCTCGCGCTTCGCCATCCCACGGTGGTGGCGAAGATCACCGCCACCCTGGACGCCCTCTCGGGCGGGCGCCTGATCTTCGGCGTGGGCGTGGGCGGGGAGATCCCCAAGGAATTCGAGGCGTGCGGGATCCCCCACACGGAGCGCGGCGCCCGGGTGAACGAGGGCATCGAGGTGCTGCGGACGCTCTGGACCCAGGCGCCGGCCTCGTTCTCGGGGCGCTTTGTTAAGTTTGAAGGAGTGAGTATCGATCCCAAGCCCGCCCAGCCCGGAGGCCCGCCCATCTGGATCGGCGGTCGCTCGGATGCCGCCCTCCAGCGGGCCGGCCGGCTCGGGGACGGCTGGGTCTCCTATGTGGTCACCGCCGAGCGATACCGCCAGAGCATGGAGAAGATCAAGGCGGCCGCCGACGCCGCGGGGCGCTCCCTCGACGGCTTCGAGACCGCCCACCTGACGTTCATCACGATCGGGAAGGACTACGAGACGGCCAAAGCCGCGTGGGTCAAGCGCCTCAGCACGCGCTACAACCAGGATTTCGGCCCGCTGGCGGACAAGTACGGCTTCATCGGGACGCCGGCCCAGTGCATCGAGCAGATCGAGCGCTTCAGCGAAGCCGGCTGCCGCTACTTCGTGCTGAATGCGATCTCGGAGGTGCCCGACGAGGCCGAGCAGCTCGAGCGCCTCGCCTCAGAGATTCTCCCCCACTTCCGCAAGAAGCAGACTCCAGCGACCTCTCCCCCTCACCTCAATCCTCTCCCCCAGCGGGGGAGAGGGCAGGGTGAGGGGGCCTAGGGCCATGCCGCTTCCGGTCGTCGAGTGCAAGACCCAGGTCGCCGCCGTTCGACGGCTCGCGCCGAAGATCCTCGAGGTGGATTTGTCCATGCTCGAGCCGGCGGAGTTCCCCTTCGAAGCGGGGCAGTGGGTGTCGGTGCCGCTCGGCCCGAA